>CAVKVK010000067.1:0-11868 GCA_963659855.1 Parabacteroides distasonis
AAATTCACCGGTTAAAGCCTGCAATTGAAGAAATGCTTTATATTGCAATGGAAGATTACGAGCTTGACTGGATAATCGGGCAGGGGGCGGCAGCAAGAACTGTCCGTATTCCGATTCCGCCTTTTACTCTTGTTGGGGCAACGACAAAGGCAGGCTCTGTTTCCAGTCCTCTAAGAAGCCGTTTTGGATTTATTCCTCGTTTTGAATTTTATACACAGGAAGAACTTGCAAGTATTATTCATAGAAGTGCAGGAATTTTAGAGATAAAAATTGAAGATGATGCTGCAATGCTGCTTGCAAAATGCTGTAGAGGAACTCCACGTGTTGCAAACCGCGTTTTAAGGCGAATGAGGGACTTTGCCCAGGTTGAAGACAAAACTACAATAGATACAAAAATTGTACAAAAAGGTCTTGAGCGCCTGGAAATTGACTCTATGGGACTTGAAAAATACGATCGAGAGATTCTTTTTTCGATAATAAAGAATTTTGGCGGTGGCCCTGTTGGTGCTGAAACCCTTGCAATCAGTATTGGAGAAGCTCAGGATACGCTGGAAGATTATTATGAGCCGTATCTTATTCAGTGTGGATTTATTCAAAGAACACCACGTGGAAGAATTGTTACTGCAAAGGCTTATGAACACCTTGGCCTTGAATTAAAAGATAATTCCAGCGGGCAGGGAACTTTATTTTAGAACTTAATTTTGCGTAAGGGATTGCAGCAACGCGCAAAGCGCGATGTTTGCGTAAGCAAACATTGGAGCGCGTAAGACGCGGAATTGCGGAAAGCCCGGCCCAGCCTTCAGGCTGGGATACGCCCCAAAAAATAAAAAAGGATACACAATATGAAACTTTCTGATTTTAATTTTGAATTGCCTCCAGAACTCATTGCTCAAAAACCGTCTGGAGTTCGTGGGCAGGACAGACTTATGCTTTTGAACCGGCAGACTGGAGAAGTTACTCATTTAAAAATGGATGATTTGCCGGATTTAATAAGTCCTGATACTTTAATGGTTTTTAATAATTCTAAGGTTCGCCGAAGCCGTTGTTATGGAATTAAAATGAGCGAAAAAGACGGACAAGGTGGACGCGAACAGGAATTTATGTTTTTGAATCAAATGACTCCTGATTTAAAAATCTGGCACACAATGGTAAAAGGTGCAAAAAAAGTAAAACCAGGTAACCGCTTTACTTTTAAAGACGGAACTATTGGCGAAGTTATAGAAAACGAGGGCGACGAAGGAAGTGAATTCCGTACAGTTAAGTTTGAAATTCCGCTTGATGACAAATGGTTTGAAGTAAACGGTCATATTCCGCTTCCGCCTTATATCCGCCGCGAAGATGACGACACTGATTCTGAGCGATACCAGACAATTTATGCGCGTAAAACTGGAAGTTCGGCTTGTCCTACTGCGGGCCTGCATTTTACTCAGGAAATGTTTGAACGCCTTGATGCAAAAAAAATTGAAAGATGTTTTGTTACATTGCATGTCGGGCTTGGAACATTTTTGCCGGTTCGTGCAGAAAATATTGAAGATCACAAAATGCACGAAGAAGTTTATACGATTCCTTTTGATGTTGCAGAAAAAATCAATAAGGCTAAAAAAGAAGGCAGACCGATTCTTGCGGTTGGAACAACTTCTGTGCGCACTCTTGAATCTGCCAGCGACGAAAACGGTTTTGTAAAGGCAGGCTCTTCTGCAACCAGCATTTTTATGTATCCTGGCTATAAGTTTAAATGTGTAAACCAGATGTTTACTAATTTTCATACGCCGGAAAGCACTTTAATCATGCTTGTAAGTGCATTTGCCGGTCGTGAACATATCTTAAATGCTTACCAGAAGGCTGTAGAAGAAAAATACCGTTTCTTTTCTTACGGCGACTGCATGCTGATAAAATAAAAATCAGGTAAGCTGTTCAAGAGAATATTTTAACAGGTTCAAAAACTGTGCTTTTAGAATTGGAGGTGAGGCTTTGTCTTTACATTCCTGGTCGTAGAGTTTTTCCGCTGATTCGATAAAGTCTGTAATTCCGCCTGCGTTTAATGGAAGAGAGGCTCCAAGAAGTTTATTTTCGAGTTCAATACTTCTAAGGCAGAACGGACCTGCAAAACTGATTTTAAGGTTTGCAAGCTGTCCTTTTACGCTGTTTGCAAGAAAGACAAAGGTTGCAGAGTTTTCTGTTATAAGGTGAGAAGGTCCAAGCCTTTTAAAAATTGCAACTTCCCAATCGTCCGTTGGAATCGTAATCTTTGTTAAAACAAAGCCTTTTGGAATTCCAGTAAATTTTGACATTGGAATATAAACTGTTTCGTATTCGTTTTTTAATTCAAGTTTTGCGTCTAAGGCTACAAGCGGGGCAAAGAGAGTGTGGTGATAATCTGCTGCACAAATGTTTCCTGCTAAGGTTGCAATGTTTCTTACATTTGTATTTGCAATTGATTTTACAGCTTCGTAAAACACAAGCGGAAGTTTTGAAGGATCAATTTCGAGAATCTGCGACAAAGTGATTTCCGGGCCAAATTCAAAAAAAAGTTCATGCTTTATTGAATAGTTTAATTCCCGTACATTGCGCACACAAAGAGAAAGTTCCGGCAGTTTTTTTGACTGCGTGCAGCCGCTTATAAGCTGAATATCTTTTACAGCCTTCTGCTGATAGAAAATTTCGTTCAATGTTTTTGCGTAATAAAGCTGTTTAGCGTTTGACATTCTTTTTTCTTCCTTCCCGTTCGTGGAAAATTGCTGTTGCATACAGAATTGCATTTATTAAAGAGCCTTGTTCTGTGCACGGACACTTGTCTTCCTGCGTAAATGCAAAAATCTGTTCTTTGCTTGGTCTGTAATTGTCTTTTAAAAGTCTGTAAATGCCAAAATACTTAAATGAATTGCAGTAGCCGCAAAGTGTGATTCCTGCTTTTTTTAACCCTGATTCTATGTCTTTATATTCTTTTGATTTTGAAAAATGTTCGAGAGTTTCGATTGAACAGTCTTTTACGATTCCAACTGGAATTAAACAGCTGGAAACTGGTTTGTCGTCGAGTAAAACTGTACAAAATCCGCATTTTCCTTCTTCACAGCCTCTTTTTGCAGAAATAAGATTGCGCTTTCTTAAAACGTAGAGAAGTTTTTCGTCTGGTTTTTCGTCAAGAATGATTTTTTCGTCGTTTATTGTTACAGGAATTTTCATCTTTTGTATCCTTTGCTCTAGGCGTTTTAGTTTTTTGTTGGTTTAAGCTTTTTCTTCGTCGGAAGATTCTGTCTGTGAATGTGTTTCGTTCCAGAGTTTTTGCAATTCGCTTGTAAACTTATAAACCGTGTCTGTTTGAACCGGCATATTCGTTATTGTTTTTCCAACTGCCTGAGAAAGCGCTGAAGAATAAGCCGCCGGAAGAAGGGAAGAAGCAATGTCTCCGAGTTGTTTTGCTTCGTCATTTGATTGAATAAATTGAATTGAAATTTCCGGGCTTTCTATTTCGTCATCTTCTATCAATTCCCGTAATTCTTCCTGAATAGAATTTTTTAAGGCTGTTTCTGCTGCGTGTGGATTTAAGATTTTTCCTGCATCAACAATAAACCATATCCCGCGAAGTTGCGGCGTGTAGGTTGCCATGTCGAGTTCTAGTTCAACTATCATTGCTGCAAAACTTGTTGTTACAAACGGATAACCGCTAAAAGTCTGAATGTTCCAGTTTCTTTTTGGATTTACGGAGAATGTTTTTTTTATTGTGAGAGGAAAAGTTGAATCTGCTAAAAGTTTTCTGTTCAGGGCTTCTGCTGCTTTTTTTATAAGCAGAGTGTTAATCGAAATTGAAGCTCCCGTTGTCTGCGGATTTTCTGGTTCTGTTTCTACGTTGTAGTTTGTGTCTAAACTTATGTCGCTTTCTGGAATTTTTGTAATTGAAGAAGCGATTTTTTTCCAGATTGCCCAGACTTCTTTAGAAGATGGTAATCCGCGGATATAAAGTTTTTTGTCCTGAGTGCAGGTTAATTCAATATTTAAATTTCTTTTTACAAAATTTGAACCAAGGTAGCCGGTTCCTTCGTAAGCACAGGCAAGCGCAATTCCGCGCATTGGAGGCGCATATGGAGAAGCATTGTCCTGTGAAAAACGATAAAGGTCTTCCATTTTGTAAACTGCATTTTTTCTAAGAAATGTACTTTTTTGTGCCAGAGCTTCGAGTGCTTCTTTTGCTTTTGGAAGTTCGAGTATAATTTGAGAACCGTCGTTTTTGGCAGGTGTTTTTAAGTTCATTAACCTCAGTTCAAGAGGATCAATTCCACATTCCCGCGAAATTTTATTCATTTGATTTTCGATTGCATAAAATGCTTTTGCAGAAATTATCGAAAAATCAATTGAAGAAGGAATCGAATGGCTTTTATAAATATTTGAAGAAATTCTGATGTTCGGACAGTTGTAAACTCCTGTGCTTGCAATTGCAAGACGATCGGCAATTTCCTGTGCAAAAGGATTGTACGCACCGGAATTTACATGAATTAAAATGTCCATGGCTTTTATTTTTCCAGTTTCGTCTACTGTAGTTTTGTGCCTGATTTTAACCGATGAAGTGTTTTCTGCATAATGCTGCTGTTCGCTTCTTGTAAATTCAAGTTTGACTGCCTTTTTTAGTTTTAAGCATGCAAGCGCGCATTGACAGCAGATAAGGCTGTTCAGCCACAGAACATTTGTGTTTTTAGAAAGAAGTTTTGTTCTTGTAATTATTATGTTTTCTTCGTCAAAACCAGTTACGTCTGAAAGTGTTTTTCTTAAACAGGCGATCCATAAGTTTGGAGCAAAAACATAGAGCTTTTGTCCTTTTATATAACAAAGAGCGCCGTTTGTTTCTGTGTAGTTTTGAACGTTTATGTCAGATTCCCATTCTTCTTCGATTATTTTTTCGTTTTCTGACAGCTCTGTTTCTTCGCCATATTGAACTTCGCGGCTGGCTAGAATATTCGATTCTTCCTGTTTTTCTTCGTAATAAAAATGCTCGTCAATTTTAACCGGCAGGTTTTTACTTAATTGCCTTACGAGTTTTCTGTCTGGCCCTGTAATAATTCCAAGCGCCTGTCCTGAATAATCGATGTCTTTTTCGCAGAATACTGGAATTGTTGTATTTAAAATTTTTATATTTTTTTTGAACGGAAGATCGTTCCAGCCAAAAAATGAGTATCCTTCTGGGAGTTCTTCTGTTGAAATGTTTTGAATTCTTCCTTTTGAAACCGGGCTTCTTACAATTGAGGCAAAAAGCATGTCGTCTTCGTAAAGGTCTGAATAAAAATCATCTGAAAAAAGGAGGCTGTTTTTTGGTTGAATTTTTCGTTTAGCACACATGATATTTGTTTCCTGCCTGCTTTACTGTCTGAATTACTTTATCAATCATTTCCTGAGTCATATCTGGCCACAACGGAAGAGTGATTGTATTTTGATAATGTTTTTCTGCGTTCGGAAAGTTTTCTGCCTTAAAATCAGGATATTTTTTCTGCCAGTATGTAAAATGAAAAATCGCAATAAAATGCATAGAAATTCCAAGTCCGTTATTCTGCAGTTCTTTGGCAAAAGTATTGCGGTCGCAGTTTAATTTTTGCGGATTTATTTGAATTAAATAAAGGTGCCAGGCATTGCCTTCGCCATCTGGAGGAAGCGTTAAAAAGTCGCAGTCTGCAAAAGCTTCGTTGTATTGTTTTACGATCGCTTTTCTTTTTTTGTCAAAACTTTCTGCTTTTTTTAGTTGAACTCTTCCAATCGCACTTAAAATATCCGGGAGATTTGATTTAAAACCTGGAGCAATAATGTCGTATTCCCAGCTTGCTTTTGAACTTGTGTAACGATCCCAGGCATCACGGTCCATTCCGTGCAGCCTCATTTGAACGATTCTTTTTGCAAGAGAATCATTGTTTGTTGTTACCATTCCGCCTTCGCCCGTTGTCATTGTTTTTGTTGCATAAAAAGAAAAAACTCCGGCATCGCCTAAGGTTCCGGCGTATCCGTTTTTTGTTTTGCTTGGAAAAGAGTGGGCACAGTCTTCTATTACGTAGATTTTATTTTTGTTTGTTGAATATTCTTTTGCGAGAGCACAGATTTTTTCCATATCGCAAAGGTTTCCTGCAATGTGAACAGGAACAATTGCACTTACAGTTTCTATTTTTCCCTGTGATTTTAGTTTTTCAAGCAGAGCTTTTATTGATGCGCAGGAAATTGAATATGAATTTTCTTCTATGTCTGCAAAATAAACGTCAGCATTTAAGTGAACTGCACTTGCTGCTGTAGAAACAAAGGTGTAGGGAGTTGTAATTACGCATCTTCCGCTTTTTACTCCGCAGGCTTCCATTGCAAGAATCATTCCGCTTGTATTTGAATTAACTGCCAGAGCGTGCCTGCAGCCAATAAAACCTGCAAATTCATTTTCAAAATCGTGGGTAATCTTTCCTGTCGTCAGCCAGCCACTGTCAATGCATTCGCAGACAGCATCTTTTTCTTCCTGATTAAACGACGGCTTAAAAAATGGAACTTTTAATTCTGTCATAAATGCACCTTCTTTTCCTTTTTATAAATTCCGGCTTTTTGAATTATTTTTTGAACTTTTATAGAATGTGTCCAGACTTTTTATTCTTTTTCGCAAAAGTTCAACTAAAAGTTCTCTATTGCGGAATAAATCTGCCTTTTGTGGATTAAAAAAACAGATTGGATTTAAATCTTCAAGCAGGTTGTCCAGCTCTTCGTCTCCAAATTCCATATTTTTTAGTTCAAGAAGTTTTTCGTATTTTGTCTTTTTTGGATTTTCTTCTTCCAGCCACAAAGGTTCAAAATTGCGTTCTCCTTCGCGTGGACCGATTATTTTAATTTCTATGTCTTTTCCTGGTTCTAAGCCTGAAAAACGGATTATCTGTTCTGCAAGATCGTAAATTTTTAACGGTTCTCCCATATCAAGAAGATAAGATTTTCCGTTGTCGCCGATTCCGCCAGTTTCTAGAACTAAAGAACAACTTTCTGGAATTGTCATAAAATAGCGTTCCATCTGTTTGTCAGTTACTGTTACAGGTCCGCCCGCTTTTATTTGTTCCTGGAACAACGGAAGAATTGAACCTCGTGAACCGAGAACGTTTCCAAAACGCACAAACATAAATTTCTGATTTTTTTTCGCTTTTTTTGAATACTGCAGAATCATTTTTTCGCACAGCATTTTGCTTGCACCGTAAACGCTCACAGGATTTACAGCCTTGTCTGTCGAAATTAAGACAAAGCGCTGAACATCATTTTTTAGAGAAGCTTCCAGAAGATTTTTTGTGCCAAAAACATTGTTTTCGATTGCTGCAACCGGATTTTCTTCCATCATTGGAACATGTTTGTAAGCTGCACAATGAAAAATTACGTCTGCTCGGGTATTTTTTATAATGAAATCAACGTAATTTTTGTCTTTCATATCGCCGATTATTGGAACAACAGTTGCCTTTTCTCCAACTCCTTCCTGTTGTAAAACGTGAAGTTCCCTGTAAATCTGTACTATTGAATTTTCTCCGTGGCCAAAAAGGTAAAGACGTTCTGCGCCACCGGATAAAAGCTGTCTTGCAAGTTCAGAACCAATTGAACCACCGGCTCCAGTAATTAAAACACGCTTTCCTCTAAGATATTTTAAACTTTGATGCAAAGGAATTGTTACCGGCGTGCGGCCTAGAATATCGAGAGGGTCAATTTCTCTTGTCTGGACAAAATGTGCCTTGCCGTCAACAATCTGGCTTACACTCGGAAGAATCCGAATATGTGCAAAACCACTTTTTTTTAATTCTTCGTAAATTTCTCTGATTTTTTCTGTTGGTGCGCTGGGAATTGCAATAATTGCTTCGTCTAAAGGTCCGCATTTTACAAGGCTTGCGACTTCGGCAATTGTTCCTAAAACAGGAATTCCTTCGATTGAATTTCCAATAAGTTTTTTGTCATCATCAAGAAAGGCTGCAACACTGCCAAATATTTTTTTGCGCATTAAATCCTGCGCAATCATCTGCCCTGCAAATCCGGCTCCAATAATGTAAATTTTTGAATTAACTTTCTGCAGCATATCCCTTCCCAAAACAAAAAGATTTTAACATTATCAGAAAGTATTTACAATCTTAGAAGTAAATGAATGTTTTCTTTATAAAAATCATTTACAAACCTTGTTGTTATATTGCAAAATCCAACAAAAAATGTTAAATTCTTCAAATCGTCTGGCTTCCCTCCAGATGATACATAACTTTGAAAATCAAGTAACTCTATCTGCGCGGCTTGTGGATACAAAAAACTTGATGAAAATTTTTAGGAGCATTTAAAATGGCTACAAAAAAAGGTCCTCGTTTTAAGGAATGTAGAAGACTTGGTGTAAATGTATGTGGACACCCAAAGGCTATGGAAAGAGCAGGGGCACCGGCTTTTAAGAAAACAAAGAAAACTTCTGACTACGGTCTTCATTTGATCGAAAAACAGAAGGTAAAGGCTTACTATGGCATTCTTGAACGCCAGCTTCGCCGTTACTTTGAATTGGCAACAAAATCAGAAGAAATGACTGGTGTTGCATTGCTTATTAGTCTTGAAACTCGTCTCGATAACCTTGTTTATCGTCTCGGCTTTGCAAGCTCAATCCGCATGGCTCGTCAGATGGTTTCTCACCGCCACATCGAAGTTGATGGTGTAAAAATCAACATTCCATCATACGCTGTAAAAGTTGGACAGGTTATTTCTCTGGTTGAAAAATCACAGAAAAGCGAACAGTTCAAAAAATCATGGCTTTCAGATTCAAAAGCAAAATTTGACTATCTCGAACGCGATGAAGAAAAGTTCTCTGGAAAACTTACACGTCTTCCACTCCGTGCAGAAATTCCTGTACAGATCAATGAACAGATGGTAGTTGAATACTACTCAAAATAGGCTTAATAAGTTTATTTTTAAGACCGCCGGTTTTCCGGTGGTTTTTTTTTGTCCGCGTTAGTGATAGTAGTGGGCGCGAAGCGATTCCGTAGCGCAAGCGAAGGAATGGAGCGAAAGCGGAACCACGGATAGCACGACCTGCCGGCTGGCAGTGAACGCCCGATTTTAAAAATAAAATCTAAACATTGAAATTTGACATTCCGATATTCTAAGAGTGATGAAAAAGATTGGTATTTTTGTTTTTTCTTTTTTTGTTTTTCTTGCATCAGTTTGTGCAAAAGGAATCAATTTTGAAATTGTGCAGAATAATGGGAATAAGGAAGACGTTTTTGCAATTTCTAATGTTTTTGAACAGGCTCTCTCTGATTTTTTCTTTGAGTCTGGACATATTGTTTCTAATTCACCGGTTTTTATTCTTACGGATGAAGAAGCTTCAAAATCTGATTTAAAAAAAGTTTTAGTTGATACAATGCTTGGCAGTATGGATGTGCTTGTCCGTCTGCAGGTAAATTATGTTGAAAATAATGCGAACAATGCTGACGCAATTTTGCTTGAATCCGTAAAAGATGTAAGCTGGAAAAATTATAATCCAAAAACTGGAAAAATGATTTCTGGCGGAAGTGAAAGCGTTGGAAAAATTGACAGTACAAATAATAACGAGACTGGAGTTTACAATTTTGCAAGTTTTGTTGCTTCTCGGATAAGTGCAACTTTGAAAAGCTCAAAATAAGGGGACAAGTTATGAAAAAAATAATTTCATTAGTTTTATCAATATTTGTAGCGGGTTTTGTTTTTGCGAGTGCTCGTCCTTCTCTTGATGGTCGTGCGGTTGTCTGCGATGAAGACGAAATGCCGAAAGGTCTGTTTGCCAAAACTATTGGTTATTTGCCGGGAGACAGCGTAACTGTTACAAATCCTGCAAATGGAACGACTGTAGATGTTCTTGTCCTTGGTTCAATTGATTCAAGCGAAGGAATTGCAATTCTTCTTTCGCCAGAAGCTGCTGAACGCCTTGAAATAAAAAAGAATTCTAATGTTCAGGTTAAGATTACAAAACGTACTGGAAGCCTCGACGAAAACGTTTCTGGAACTGCAGTTCTTGCAGATGAAGGAAGCGGCTTGGATTTTGACGACACAGAAGAATTAGAAGAGCAGACACAGGATTATTCTGATGCCGGACAAATCGATGTAGAACAGACGGACGAAGAAAATACGGAAGATGCAGAAAGTGCAGAATCTGACGAAAATACTGATTTAACTCAAAAAGACAGCGAAGCTCAAATTGCAGAAAATAATGAAACTGAAGAAAGTGGAGTTGAAGCAGAGACTTTGAGTGCTGATTCAGCAGATGAAGCAGAAACTGCTGAACTTGAAAATGATGAAGCAGAAAATGCTGAAGCACAAAATCCTGAAGCTGAAAGTGCTGAAGTTCAAGATGCTGATGTTGAAACTGTTGAAGTTGAAAGTGATGAAGTGCAGAACCCAGAAGCTGAAACAGACGAAGAAAACCCTGAAATCGTAGAAAATGAAGAAATTCCAGAAGCAGAAGAAAGTGCAGAAAAAATTGAAGAAGAGCCTTTATCAGAAAATACAGAAAATCCTCCAGTTGTACAGGAAAACGAACCTTTAGACGAAAAAACTGAAGATTTACAAAATGCTGAAGAAATGGAAGAAACTGTAGCACCTGTTGAAAAAGAAAACAACGATGAACAGTTTGAAACAGATGAGCTTTCTGATAACGAAGAAAGCAAAGTTGAAAACGAAAAATTAAGTGACGCAGAACCAGAAGAAGCAGAAAAAATTGACGAAATTCCTGCAGATGCAGACGAGTCTGAAGAAGCAGAAAAATTAGGAGACGGCGAAACTGAAATTCCTGAAGTGTCAGAAGAGACATCAGAAAAAGTTGAAGAAACTGCTCCAGAAGCAATTACCGAAGACGAATCAAAAGTAGAAAACGAAGAAGTTCCTCTTCCTGAGATGAACGAGGAAAAGGCTGTAGTTGCTGACGATGCTGAAGAATATGCTCCGATTGTTCTTGTTCCTTCTGAATTAAATCCGCCGGAAGAAGAAAAAACTGAAACTGCAGAAACTGCTACAGAAGCAGAAACAACAGTTGAAGAAAGTGCACAAAGTGCACAAAACGTAGCACAAACGTCTGTTGTAGAAGCTTCTCCTTCCGTTGTTGAAGAAAAGCCAGCAGAAGCTGCAGCTGTTGAAGAAAATGTTACAAATCTTGAAAAACTTATAAAGACAGAAAAAGATCTTGAAAAAGGAAAGTATTATCTTCAGATTGCAACATTGAACAAAAAAGACAATGTGCAGAGCATTGCTGATAAATATGCAAAAAAATATCCGGTTGTTTTAATTGAACTTGAATCACACTCATACCGCGTTTTAGTTGGTCCTCTTAGTGCAGACGAGTATGGAATGATAAAAGAAAGGTTTGTTTCTTACGGATTTAAAGACGCATTTTTAAGAAAAATAAAGAAATAAAAACAAAAAAGCATCTGTTTTAACTGTATTTTTAAGAATTGAATCAATTTTAAAAACAGTTCGTAAAACAGGTGCTTTTTTTTTGCATTTTTGATAACATACTGTTATGACAAAATATAATGGAATTTTAATCAGTAAAGTTCCGGAAAAACAAAAATTTTATTGCAGGCAATGCAGAATTTTGACATTTTGCTTTGCAGTTCTTTTTCTTTTTATTTCAGCTTCATTTATATTTGGAAAAATAAAAAGTTCTAAGGTTTATTCAATTTCTTCAAATTCTTTAAAAAGCAGTTTAAGGAATTTAACAGACGTTTCTCTTGAATTAAATTCTTCTAAAAACTGGATTGTAGAAGGAAAGCAAAGCTGCAGCGCTTTGTACGAATGTGTTATAAAAAATAATTCGCCTTTTCCTGTAAAAAACTGGAACGTTCTTTTAATTTTGCCGGAAGAATCTTTTATTTCTGGCGAACCCTGGAACGG
>CAVKVK010000068.1:0-9490 GCA_963659855.1 Parabacteroides distasonis
ATGCAAGGCTGCAAGCTATGCCTTAAAAGGTTTCTGCCATCTTGAATATGGAAAATTCGCTGATTCTTATCTTAGAGATGTTCCTTATGGAATTTACCTTCAGAATAAGCAGAAACTTCCAGAAAACTGGGCAAAACGCGCCGAGCATTTTTATACAGAAAACGAACGCGTAAAAAAAGGCGTTAAGGCTTTTGAAAAAGGTGATTTAGTTGAATTTGGCAGATTGATTTTTGAAAGCGGACGCTCTTCAATCGAAAATTACGAAACCGGCAGTTCTGAATTAAAAACTTTACAGTCAATTATGGAAAATACCGAAGGCGTTTACGGCGGAAGATTCAGCGGGGCAGGCTTTAACGGCTGTGCCATGGCAATTATAAATCCTCAAAAACGGGAAGAAATTGAAAAAAATATCCGAAGTGAATATTTAAAGGTTTTCCCGGAATTAAAAGAAAACTTTACTATTAACTTTTGCAATACAGCGGACGGAATAAACTGATGAAATCTATAATTTTAGCAGCGGGCTACGCAACCCGGCTTTATCCATTGACAAAAAATTTTCCAAAACCGCTTTTAAAAGTCGGACAAAAGACAATTCTTGACCGCTTAATCGATGATATTGATTCAAATCCGCAAATTACGGAGCACATTGTTGTTTCTAATCACAAATTTAAAAATATTTTTGAAGAATGGAAAAACAGCAGAAATTTTAATTCAACTGTAACTATTCTGGACGACGGTTCAACAGAGAACGAAAATCGCCTCGGAGCTGTAAAAGATATTCTTTTTGCCATAGAAAAAGAGAATATTGACGAAGACATTTTAGTTTTGGCCGGGGACAATGTTCTGGATTTTTCTCTTTCAGACTTTATCGAGTATTCAGAACTAAAAAAATCGGCCTGCATAATGCGCCATTTTGAAGAAAATATTGAAAAACTCAGGCGCACGGGAGTTGCCACAGTTGACGAAAATGACAAAGTAATAAAAATGCAGGAAAAGCCGGTTGACCCGCAGTCGCATTGGGCTGTTCCTCCGTTTTATATTTATAAAAAAGAAGATTTGCCTTTTATAAAAAAAGCCTGCGAAAAAGATGAAAACGGAAACTGCCCGTGTGCAACAGATGCGCCAGGAGATTTTATTGCATGGTTCTGTGCTCAAAAAAATGTTTATGCCTGGCAGATGAGCGGACACAGATACGATATTGGCAATCTGCAGAGCCTGCAAGAAGCTCAAAAGATTTTCGGTTAAAAAAAAGGACTGACTTCTCTTCAATTCGGGAATCAGTCCTTAAAATCAATTTGGTTAAAGTGTCTAATAATCAGGGCACTTCAAATTTTTTTATCTGCCTTTTTTCCAGTTGTTAACGTCAAAGATATTGTCTTTTACAGTGTACCATTCGTCGTCTTTTATTGAAAAAACGTTTGGACCGTGCTGGTCAGGCGACCAGGTTTTGTTTGTCGTTACAACAGCGCCGTTTTCTTTCTTTATTGAATCGTTCATTTCTTTTCCGGTAAATGGATTTACAGGATTTTTAACAATGTCTTTCATCAGTAAAAGAGGAACGTCGGCGTTCGTCATAAATGTTGTGTCTGTCTTGATTTCACCCGTAGCATTAAAATCTTTTACCAGAAGCATTGGATTTAAATGGTCCATTGTAAATCCGTCTTCAAGGCTTCCATTGTACAAATCTTTTTGAACTTCAGTTTTTCCAATTCCGTGGTCTGCGGCGATTATGATTCTTGTGTTGTCATAAACTCCGTTTGCTTTTAAAAGCTCAATCCATTTTCCAATCAGCTTAAACGAAGCAACATTTGCGCTGTAGCCTGAAAGTTTTGCGTATTTACCTTTTCCTTTGCCTGAGATTTTTGCAGAAGGAGTGTAGTCCGGAGGATTTAATTCAAAACCTGAATGAGTTGAATCATTTGTAAGATTCATAAAAACGCTTTTTTCGCTCGTAAAGTCCGTGAGTTTTGGAAGAAAATAAAGCTCAGAGTAATAGTCAATAAATTCCTGAATATCGCCGGTTTCTTCGTCAGTATTCCACCAGCGCGAGTCATCGTAAATTGCATCGCGGAAAATCATCGGGCTGATTCTAAAAAAGCAGACAAAAAGCATATTTCGTTTTATCGAAGAGCTTACGATATTCTGTTTGAGCTTGTCCTTGTTCAAGTCCATCCACATTCCAGTGTAAGTGTGTTCGAGAGTAAGCGGAGTTACATTCTTCATTCCTTTAAAAATGCTCATGTCTGCAATCCACTGATAATTTGCCCACGAAGTGTCTGAAATTGTAACGTTAAAGTCTAACTGCTCGCCAAAAATCTTCGGAAGAACTTTCATTGCCTCGTTGTTTTTTTCGAGTTTTGAAACATTACTTCTTTTGTTGAATTCCTGCGGTGTGTACTCGTAGCTTCCAAAAAGCGGAGGAGCGCCGATAATTGTGTGTCCGCCGTAAGAAATTGTGTTCGGATAATATGTAAATCCTGTGTAGATTTCCTTTAATGAAGGATCTTCTTCGTCAAAGATTGAAGAAAAAAATGCGCTTTCGCTTCTGTCGAGCATAAACAAGACTACATTTTTTTGAGTTTTTGAAAGATGAAGAACCGGCTTTATCTCATTTGCCTGGGACGGATTGTAGTTTGAAGCAATCAGTGCGTAGTCTTTTGAAATTGAATATGTAAAAAAGATTCCTGCTGCAAAAAGGGCAAAGCTCATAATTGAACTTAGCGCTTTAGCAACGCCAGAAAAATTAAATTTAAAAATTGCAAGGCAGGCAAAAAATACCAATGCAAGAGAGGCAAGATTTAACGCAATCGTTAATGAAGGAATTCTTCCTGCGATATTCTCTGAAAAAGTAAGCATTCGGGTTAATGTTCCGTAGCTTCCAGTAAAAATAAAAGAGTTTACAACTGCGCAGATAAGAAGAATAAATGAGAATGCGGAAAAAAGAGTTTGAATTCTCTTATTAAAAAGAAAATACAAAAAAACAGGCCAGACGATAAAAATTCCGCAGGACTGCATAAATGTATTTTTTACAAAGATTACAGGAGATCCAAGATTGTCAATGTTAAAAAATTCAATTACAGAAGAGCTTATAATGCTCGAAGGAATAAAAAGTCCTGTCAAAAATAACAGGCCGAAAGCGCTTGCAATAAAAATAAAGAATCTCTGTTTTGAATTTTCAAGAAGTCCTTTAAAAGTTGAATCAATTAAGAAACCAGCAAGTTTTACAAAAAGCGGAACTACAAGAATAAAAGAGATTACGATTGTCATTAAAAGTCTGCGCTTAAAGCTTCCCGGATGAATAAAAAGAAGATAAAAGTCGCAGAAAAGAATCGCCAGGGCAACGCATACAAAAAACACTTTTAAAGGATTTTTAAGCTTCATAAAAATGTTTTTTGTGAGCGAGAAAACCTGATTCAATGTCCAGTAAAGAACAAGGCCGCTTGGAGAATCATAAAGAATAACCAGGAACAGGGCAGCCATTATGTAAACCTGGAGCTTTTCGCGCAGTGAATGTCCCTTTGTGTAGACAAAGCCAGAAGCGCAGTTTATGAGCGTCATTAAAACCGGAAGAACGTTGACAGTGAAATTTCCGATTTTAAACAATGAATCGCTTTTTCCTAAATCTTTAAGAATAAAAAAAGAGTCGCCCTGCAAAAGCGAAAGATGGCTTAAATATGAATATGCAGCAAGGAAAAACGGAATCTGAATTAAAAGGCTGAAACTTGAGCGGAGCGCCATCAAAGGATGGTAATGATTCTGCCGGTAAAATGTTGTAAGAATCATATACTGCTCGTCGCCTTTAAAATATTTTTTTATTCGCTTTACGCCGCCTTCAAGTTTTTTTTGAGTATCTCGCTCAATGTCTGTCCATTTTTCTGCGACAATGTAAAGCGGAAGGCACATTATCGTAACGGCAAGACTTACACCTAAAATCGCAGCTCCAGGATTTTTAAATACATGATAAAAAAGTGAAAAGGCAAATTCGATAATCTGTTTTACAGGATAAATTAAAAGATTAAAAAGCAGGTCCATAAAGCTCAATCTCCATACCGAATGTAATCTGTCAGGAATATAAAAGTTACTGGCAATATCAGTCAAAAAACTGCGACTGTCTGGCAAACTGTCAGCTTATGTCTGTCAGTTTAAATTTCCGCAGATTAAGAAAAAAATGCTTTTAATCTGCGGAAAAATTTATTTATTTACTGATTCGATTTTTTCCATTGTTGAAATCATGTAGTCAACTGTGCGTTTTCCGGCTTCGCCGATATGCATCCACGCTTCGTCACGCGCCTTTTTTCTTGCGGCGCTCAGCTCTGGAGAATCGCTTGCATTCTGAATAACTGTCTTGATGTTTTCAAAATCTTTTTCTTCAATCTTGATTCCAATCTTTTTAACTGTCGAGAACTGCCAGATTTCGTGGTCAATGTCGTAAGCGTCGTAAGGACCGAGTTCCATCTGCGCGTTTGCATACATTACAGGCTTGTCACAAAGGAAGGTGTAGTCCCAGATGATTCCGGAAAAGTCTGTAATCATAATGTCAGCTTTTTTGAGCGAATAGAAGTTGTCGCGCTTTGAATCCCATTCAACGTTCGGAGTGTCTTTATAGGCTTCTTCAAGCTCAGAAAGCATCTGGCTTTCAGAAATTCTTGACTGAGGATGAGGGCGGATAATGATTTTCCAGCCAGTCGCAACAAGCGGATCAAGAAGTTTTTTTCCGTAAAGAGAAAGAAGGGCAGATTTTCCCCATGAAGGAGAAACAAGAACTGTAAACTGGTGGTTTTCTTCCGCTGGAATTTCTTCCATCTTTTTCTTGAAAACATCAAGATATGTGCAGCCGACAGTTACAAGCTCTTTTGCAGGAAGACTGCGCTGCTTTTCCATTTCGCGGATGTCTTCAAACTGATAGTCGCCGGTGCATAAAATCGAGTCAAAATAGTCGATTCCAAAAAGGCGGTACATTGTAGGGTCGCCCGGAGAATGGAAAATATGTGAATAATGCTTTACGTTTTTGCTTCTTTTTAACTGATAAACCTGCAGGCCCGGAGTTGTCATCAGTACAAAGCCTGCAGAAAGCATATTCAATTTTGCAAACGCCTTGTTTCCTTCGCCGATTACTTCCGGTTTTACAAATTCGTATTTTTCTTCAAAAACCTGATCCTTGTCGTTTGCAACGTAATATGTAACTTCAATCTTTCTTTTTTCAAATTCATCGAGAACAGGCTTAAAAACATTCCAGTAGCGCTTGTCTTCTGAATAAATCACATATTTTTTGTAAGATTTGTCGAGTTTTTGACCTTTTCCGCCTGTAAAGAAAAGCTTAAGTTTAAGCCAGAATGCTTTTGCAAGGAAAAAAAGCGTAGCGCAGGCACCGATTAAGATAGAAAAAAGCATGGAACCCGTGCCAGGGTCAATGTAAAGAGGTAAAAATGTCATAGTTTTTTAGCCATAGAATTGAACAGCCCCGGATTATTGTAAGTTTTTATACAATTTTTCCAGGGGCTGCTTCATCTCATCTCCCTTATTTTTATTTTTTGCAGAAATCTTTTATCAGCTCAAGAACCTTATCCATGTCTGGTTTTGGAGCAACTGTAATTCTCATTGAAAGATGACCGCCTTCGGTCCAGAGACGAACAAGATAGCCGTTTGCAGCGAGATTGTCTTTAAGAGCCTGAACGTCGATTGAGTCGTCAAAGTGAATAAAGATAAAGTTTGCGGCAGACTTGAAAGCCTTGATTCCTTTAATCTTGTTGATTTCCGAAATAAATTCATCTTTCAGGCTGATAATCGTTTTTGTAAGATCTGAATAATATTTTTTGTCTTTGAGAGCTGCAATGCAGACCTTGCGTCCGATATTCGATGTTCTGAACGGATTCAAGTCAAGCTTGAAAACCTGCTTTGCCATTGGAGTGCAAAGACCGTAGCCCATGCGGATTCCTGCTAAGCCGTAAAGTTTTGAGAATGTACGGCAGAACACAACATTGTTGTATGCGTTAAGGTAATATTTTGCATCATAAGTTACGGTTGAAAGTCCAAGATAAGCTTCATCGACAATTACAAGCGAAGAAGGATTATCCTTGATTACTTTTTCGAGATCTGCACGGCTGATTACAGCTCCTGTAGGGTTGTGCGGAGTTGTAATCACAATGATTCTAGGCTTTGTCTTTTTTGCAACATCAAGAAGATTCTTTGTGTCAAATTCGTATGAATCAGTTCCCGGAACAACATTGTAATATGCGGCTTTTGCATGGCGAAGTTCGCATACAGACTTGTAATAGTTCCACGCAGGAGCAGAAATTAAAACAGTGTCGTCCTTGTTCAGAACAATCGTCATGATTGTCTTGATTACATCTGAAGAGCCAGAGTGAATAAAAATCGAGTCTGTTGAAAGCTCTGTGATTTTTGAGATTTCTACAGCCAGGTCATCGTCACGGGTTAAATCGTAAAGATACAGGTCTTCCATTGTTGCGTTGTGCAAAGCTTCAAGGCATTTATGGCTTGGTCCAAAGAGATTTTCGTTTACGTGCATGCGGCCTTTGAGCTGCTCTGTTGCAACAACCGAATACTGCTTTATGTCAGAATAGTTTGAAAGATAGCTGATTCTCTGTGTTGAGTTTATAAGCTCGTCTTCCTGGAAGAACTGGTCAATAAAATCCTTAAAGTTAGGGTAGAACTGAAGAATATCTTCTGTTGTGTCGAATTCCTTGCATTCTGCATCATCGTAGCGCTTGATTTTCATTAAAAGCTCTTTGATGTGCTTAATCTGGAAGTCGTCCCAGAGCATGTATTTCATTTCCGGGTCGTAGTATTCTTTTACCATTAAGTCAACAAACTTTTTAGAGAATGACTTAGAGAAGAATGCTTCACCGATTGTATACCATGATTTTTCGCCGCCTTTTTTGACTTCTGTCATGTAGCCGTTGTCGTCAAGGCCTTTTACACAATATTCGTTGCAGAACTCGTCTGAGTAGAGACAGCCGTAGTAAGAATCATAAACGTAGTCGCGGTAAACGTTGTGGGCAAACCAGTTGTCTGAGCAGCAGATGTACGAAGCCTTGATATAGTCTTTTGCTGCGTACAAAGAAGACATGTTGTTTTTTTCTTCCCATTCTGTGTTGTCAATTACAATGAGTTCTGGATATTTTTTTGCCATTTCGTAGTAGCGTTCTTTTAAATAACCTACAACGAGAACAATTTCCTTAATTCCTGCGTCATGAAGCTGCTTAATCTGGCGTTCAACCATTGTGTCGCCTTTAATTTCAAAAAGTCCTTTTGGAAGATAATTTGAAAGCGGCATACATCTTCTTGAGCGTCCTGCTGCCATAATGATTGCGTTGTCAACTTTATATGGGGCAAGAGCTTCCATTCCTTCTTCAGTAACCCTGCCGTTTTTTACCCAGCCTGCTTTTTCGCACGAAAGCACTGTGTCTTTATTAAATGATGCTGTGTCTTCTTTACGGCGTGTTGCCATAAGATAGTCAAATTCAACTTCTGTCATATAAAAAAATCTCCTTAATTTTGGCAAAAAGTTCTTTATGCAATATTCTGCAATCAGCTTTTTGCCAAATATTCAAGCTGGAACTTATTTTACTTTTTTCCAGTTAGTATCAACAAAAATATTACCGCACACATTATACCACGAATCGGGGGCGACTGTAAAAGCATTCTTGCTCTTGCTGTGGTAAGGCATAAAAAGGTCGTCCGTCGTAATATAAAATCCGTTTTCTGCCTTATATTTGCCTGAAATTTCTTTGCCGGTGAACGGATTTACAGGATTTTCAACTACATCTTTTAAGGCAATTGAAGGAACGTCGGCGTTTGTCATAAATGAATTGTCAGCCTTAAAATCTTCTTTTGAATTAAAATCTTTTACCATTAAAACGCAGTTCAATCTGTCTTTTGTAAAGCCGTCAATCTTGTCTTTGTCGTAAAGCTCTGGACTTGGGTTTTCTCCGTTTCCGTGGTCAGAAACAATTATGATTTTTGTATTGTCAAAACTTCCGTTTTTCTTTAAGCAGTCTAAAAAGTCGCAGACTGCGCTCAATGTTACTATATTGATTTTATAGGCATTGTTGTTTTTAAGCGAAAGCTCATCTGAAACTTCGACACCAGGAAGATTCTTAAAATTGAACATGGAAATGTCTTCGCTAGAATGTGTTGATTCATTCGTAATTATCGAAAGGGTTGGAGTAGTGCTGTCAAAAGCTGTAACTGACGGAAGATAATACAAAGCAGAAAACCAGTCTCCAAAAGAGTTTGAACTTTCTTTTACGCCGTTTTCCCACCAGGTTCCTTTGTAATAAACTACAGGACGCAAGGCTGCAGGAGACTGCCTGAAAATGCTTACCCAGAAAAGGTTTCTGTTTAAAACATGGCTTAAAGAAGATTTTTCATATCCTGCCTTCATGCATTCTTTCTTAAAATCTCCAGTATAGCGGGACATAACTGAAAAAGCGTGAATATCTGGAATTCCCTGGGCAAAGCTCATGTCAGAAATATAACTGTAGTTTCCCCAGGAAAGATCAGAAATGTATGCTGTAAAGCCTGCATCTTTAGTCAAAATCGAAGGAAGAAGCAAAAGAGCTTCGTTGTGCTTGTCTTTTAGAGCCTTGTCTGTTCGTCTGTTCATTTCCCACGGAGTGTATTCATAACCGCCGTAAACTCCCGGGCTTCCCATTAAAGTATGAGAATTTGCAGAAATCGTGTTCGGATAATAAACAAAGCCGCGGAGCTTTTCTTTTAATTGTGCTTCGTCGTTTAAGATGAATGGAACAAAAGCGCTTTCAAAGCGGTCAAGCATAAAAATCACAATGTTTTTGTCAGTCTTAGAAAGATGATATTTTGTTGAAGAGCCGTTGTCAGAATTCTGCTGAGCAATGCGCGCAAAATCTTTGTACTGAGAGCTTATTTTTGAAACATTGATAAACGTAAAAATCACAAATGCGCCAAAGCAGACAGCCGCAATATTAGAAAGAAGCTTTGCCAGATTAAATTTAAAAAGAAATACTAAAAGAATTGCAGTAAAGGCGAGAACAAGGACATTCAAAAGCATAAAAACTGAAGACGGATTTTTTAAGCCGTCAATAAATTTTAATGTTGAATCCATTGAGCCGTAGCTTCCTGCAAAAATGTATGCGTTTATAATTCCTGCAAAAAGCATAAAAATATACGCAAAAGACAAAATCGTCTGAATTTTTTCTTTGAACAAAAAGTAAATGCACGTCGGCCAGAAAATAATAAGGCCAAAACTCATCCAGAATGAACTAGACAAAAATGCTGTCGGGCTTGTGTAATTTTCTATGTTTGAAAATTCCTGCACGCTCGAAAGAATAAGGGAAGCCGGAAGAACAAGACCTGTCAAAAAACAGAGCGCAAGGGCAGAAAAAATAAATAAAGAAAAACGAAGCTTTGAGTTTTGAAAAATTACCTTGAGCGGATTAGAAATAATATAATTTATTGTCTTTATATAAAGCGGAAGCGGAATACAGATTAA
>CAVKVK010000068.1:9560-11815 GCA_963659855.1 Parabacteroides distasonis
GATTAAAAGAGCTGCACTTGCAGGAATTCTCTTTTTTAAACTTGCTCCGCCCGGATACAAAACTAAAATGTAAAAAGCGAGGAATATAAAAGCTGCGCACATAATTGTGTACAAAACTTTGAGCGGATTTTTCATCTTGTAGAAAATATTTTTTACAAGAGAAAGGATGTTGTTCATTGTCCAGTAAACAACAAGTCCTGCAGGTGAATTATACAAGACAACCAGGAATAAGGCTGCCATTCCATAAATCTGCACCTTTTCGCGCAATCCGTGTCCTTTTGAATAAATTGCTCCGGAAACACAGTTAACCGCAGTCATTAAAATCGGAAGAATGTTTATTGAAAAAGAGCCGATCTTAAAAATTGAATCACTTTTTCCCATGTCGCGGATAAACAGAAAAGACTGTCCCTGAAGTTCTGGCAGAGAAGAAAGTGTGTGGTAGGCCGCAAGAAAAAAAGGAATCTGAATTAAAATTCCAAAACTTGAGCGCAATGCCATAATCGGATGGTAATGGTTTTGTCTGTAATATGTAGACAAAATCATATACTGCTCGTCGCCTTTAAAGAATTTTTTTATGCGTTCAATTCCGCCTTTCATTTTTGCCTGATTGTCGCGCTCCGTGTCCTGCCATTTTTCAGCGACAATATAAAGCGGAAGACACAAAAGCGTAACGGTAAGGCTTACACCAAGAATCGCAATTCCCGTGTTGCTGAACATTTTAGAGAAAACTCTGTAAGAAATTTCAATCAGCTGAGTGATTGGCGAGAGAATTATGTTATAAAGAATGTTTGCTAATGTCATTTATTATATTTTCCCCAGTTTTTAGATTCAAATACATTGTCTTTTACAGTAAACCATTCATCGTTCTTTACTGTGAATGATTTTTCTTTCCGGATTCGTGTGCTTTGAGCCGGAGCATTGTTCAAAATAGTGTAGTCATTTTTGTTTTCAACTTTAAGCGGCTTGTTAGTAAAAGGATGAACTGCATTTTCAATGACATCTTTTGAAGCAAGATAAGGCGTGTCTGCATTTGTCATAAATGTGTAGTCATCTTTTATTTCTCCGTGGGAGTCAAAATCCTTGATTAAAAGAGAAGCGACAAAGTTCTGCGGAGAAACTTTGAGACTTCCGCCTAAATCCGGCAGAGCAGACTTTGCGCCCCTGCTAGAAGAGCCATGGTCAGAAACAATGATGATTTTTGTGTTGTCGTAAACTCCGTTTTCTTTCATATAGTCAAAAAATTCTGACAGGCGGTTAAAGATTCCGCAGCTTGTGCTGAAAGCGTCCTCGTTTTTAAGCGGGCTGTTTCCTTTGTTTGTAATGTCCTTAGTTTTTCTAAAGTCGTATTCAGGAGCCTGGAGCGCAGTCGGCTCGTGAGTCGCCTCGTTGTCAAGCAAAATAAGCGAGCCTTTTTCTTCATCAATCTTTGTAAGCTCAGGAAGATAATCGACCACAGCGTAGTTGTCTATAAAGCGCGCAGAGTTGTCCCACTTGTTGTAAGAAAGCCAGTAGTCTCTATGGTATACCCCCCCCCGTATAACAGGCGGAACCATCTTAAAGAAACTGAACCAGATAAAATTCCTGAAAATCTGAGTGCTGATATAAGGCTCTTTTTCCATTCCGTGCTTTGCATACCAGTAGCCTGTGTAAGTTCCAAGAACATGGTTGTGCTGGATTTGCTCGTGGCCTGCATATTTTACAGTGTAAGGATTCACGTCCGGATCTGAATAAGATTCAACTAAAATCCCGTTTCTTTCAAGGTCAGAATTTTTAAGGTACATGTTGCTTTCCGGCTGCTCAAGATAGTTTTCATAAGGAAGATTTGCGACATATGCCCTGTAGCCGTTTTCTGTAAAAAGCAGAGGCATTGTCAAAAGCGCTTCGCTGTGCTTGTCCTGCAAAGTTTTTTCAGGCTCTTCAAGTGCGCGCTCGTTCATTCTGTGCGGAGTGTAGTCGTAGCCGCCGAAAAGCCCTGGAGTTCCAATCATCGTGAGCTTTCCCATAGAAACAGTGTTCGGGTAATTCACAAATCCGTCAAATTTCTGCTTTAAATCCGGAAGCTCTTCAAAAATATAAGGAATATAAGGATTGAAAAGCCTGTCCTGCATTATGACCAGAACATTTTTATGCGTTTTAGAAAGAGAAAAAATCGGTTCAAGCTCGTTATTGTACGAAGGAACAGCAAGATTTTTATATGATTTTTGAATCGATGCGATATTCTTTACAGAAACAGCGCCGAGCGAAAGCAGAAGAAT
>CAVKVK010000069.1:0-11698 GCA_963659855.1 Parabacteroides distasonis
CATTTGGACGACCAGCAATCAAACCTGCAACGAGAGCACCAACAACCCAGCCAATTCTAAATCCACCGTTAATGTTCATTAAAACCTGGAATCCGCCCTGTCCGCCAGAAAAAACCGGAAGCCCGAGAACTCCAACAACAAAGAAAAGTGCAGTTGGCGCTGCTCCCCAAAGATTACCAAGCAAAACTGCTGTCATAACGCACAAAGCATTTTGAATAACGATTCCACTTACAATTCCAGGAATTGGAATTCTAAAAAAACTTGAAGCACAGATAATTGCAGCAAAAAAAGCAACGATTGCCGAACGAAGAGCGGTTTTATTCATCTTATTGTAAACCTCTAAAATAAAAATATGGTTTACATTCTACAATTCTGATTATTATTGTCAACCGTTTTAATTCGGTTGTATTATCTTTGCCATGGAAAACGAAGAATTAAAAATTTTTGGAAAACTAACCGACCAGCAGGGAAGATGCGTTCATTACAATTCTGTTTTAGACGTAATTGCCAATAAATGCGGAAAATGCAGAAAATTCTACGCATGTTTTAAATGCCACGACGAATCAGAAGATCACAAATTTTCTCCACTTCCGCACGACGAAAAGGCAACTGTTATGTGCGGAGTCTGCAAACGGCTTTTTTCTTACGAAGAATACAGTTCAAGCTGCGAATGTCCTTCATGCAAAAGTCAGTTTAATCCGCGATGTTCTCTTCATAAAAAAATCTATGTCTGCTAAAAACTAGCGTCGGCGACGTCTTTGTGTCAAAAGTAAAAGACGGACAAAGTTTCCGATTGCTCCAAGGGCACTTGCAACATAAGTCATTGCGGCTGCCCATAAAACATCGCGTGCACCGTCAACTTCTGTTTTATCTGTAAAAACTCCAGCGCCTTTTAAAATTTTTAAAGCTCGATAAGAAGCATTAAATTCAACTGGAAGTGTTACTACATAAAAAAGAGTTGCGCATGCAAAAAGTAAAAGCCCAAGATTTGTTATAAATTGAAAAAACGGCAAAGTTTCTTCCATTCCGCTAGAATAACCAAAACCAAGGCCTGCAAGGGCAAGTAAAGGTCCAATTCCAGAACCGATATTTGCAACAGGAACAAGCAGGCGTCTAAAAGTAAGCGGAAAATATCCTGTATGATGTTGAATTGCGTGCCCGGTTTCGTGGGCAGCAACTCCGACAGCTGCAATCGAAGCACTCGCATAAGTGGATTCGCTCAAACTCAAAATTTTAGTAACAGGATTATAATTGTCTGTCAGTGAACCGGAAATTCTGGCAATTTTTACGTCTGTAATTCCGTTTGCCTTTAATAAAATTGCTGCAGCCTGAGCTCCGGTAATTCTTTTGTTTGTAAGAATTCTGTCGTATTTAGAAAACCTTGTCTTTACAGCAGACTGAGCCCAAAGTCCGAGCAAAAGCGCAGGAACTGCAAAAATTAAATAAGTTAAATCGAATCCACCATAATAAAACATAATTCACCCTTATTTTATAAAATAAACAACAAAGTGTGAAAAACAAAGTTTTTTAGAAAATAAAGCCACCATTCATTAAAAATTCAATTTAAAATAAAAAAAGCTGTCCGTGCAAAAGCATTGACAGCCTTTATTTTACTTTGCCAAAGTCTTAAGAAGTTCGTGGTTTGTACGAATTCTTTTTGCATTTTTCTTGCTATTTGCTCTGATAGTTTTATTCCAGCGGAGCGGTCTGATTCTTCTTGCAAGTCTCATAAATATACCTCGTTGAATTGATTTTAACGTTGTTCGCCTAATATATCAAAAAATCTAAAAAGCGACAAGTAACGGTTAGAGTTTTTTTCTGCACCAGAAGTAAGTAGGAATTAAGAATAAATCTGCAAAAAGCCAGGCAAGCGGACTTGCAAAACAAGCGGCTGCAAAACCAACAATCGGAATAAAAACAAGTCCAATTACTGCCCTTCCAACAAGTTCAAAAGCCCCGGCAAAAATTGCAATTTTTGAAAATCCCATTCCCTGAATCATAAAACGAACAATGTTTACAAGAGCAAGCAGAACATAACAGGAACTGTTAGAAATAAGGAACATTCTTACATTGGAAGCAACCAATGCCACGGTAGTGGCGTCTTCGTTTTTGTTCATAAAAAGTTTTGTTAAACTTTCACTTCCAAAGAACAAAATTAAAAATCCTATTGCGGCATAGACAAAACCAATTACACAGGCCCAGAAAACGCCACTGTTTAAGCGTTCATGTCTTCCAGCCCCAACATTTTGTCCACCGTAAGTTGCCATTGTTGTTCCGAGGGCATCGTATGGAGTTGTAAAAAACATACTGATTTTGGCCCCGGTAGAAATTGAAGCAACATAAACAGAACCAAGAACATTTACCGCTGCCTGTAAAATTACAGAACCAATTGCAGTAATTGAATACTGCAAACCCATTGGAATTCCAATTCCAATCAGATCAAGGCATTTTTTTGTATTAACAATCTTATCTTCTTTTTGTAAACGTAAAATTTCAAACTTTTTATGCATAAAAAACAGACAGATAACGCCGGCAACTCCCTGACTTATTACAGTTGCATATGCAGCGCCTGGAATTCCCCAGTTAAAAACGGCAATAAAAAGAAGATCGAGAACAATGTTCATTCCGGCAGAAAAAATCAAAAAGTAAAGCGGAGTTTTACTGTCCCCGACAGAACGAATAATTCCAGACAAAATATTGTAAAGAATCGTAACAGGAATTCCTGCAAGAATGATTACAAAATACGCATAGGCACCGTCAAGAACATCGGCAGGAGTCCGTAAAAGAACTAAAAGCGGCTTACAAAAAACAACAGTAACAACGGTCAGAATAACAGAAAAAATTATGCACAAAATTGCGCAGTTAAAAACATACTGCCGCATTCCACAAAAATCTTTTGCTCCAAATCTTTGCGCGACAGGAATTGCAAAGCCTGAACAAATTCCCATGCAAAACCCTAAAATCATAAAATTAAGGGAACCGGTTGAACCAACTGCTGCAAGAGCGGAAACTCCTAAAAATCGTCCTACAATAACAGTGTCGACAAGATTATAAAACTGCTGAAAAAGGCAGCCCAAAAAAACTGGAACTGCAAAATCAAAAATAATTTTAAATGGATGACCACAAGTCAAATCTTTTGTCATAATAGCGCCATATTATGAATAAAATTCACGTTTTACAATCTCAAAAAGTTCTTTATCGTGGGGCAAAAACGAAAAATTAGCACATGGACAAAAAGACAATTCAAAAGTCTTTTCGTGTTCAATAAAAAACGGAAAATATTTCTGACAGTTCTTTTCAAAATAAAGCCAGCACAAAAGATAAATAAACTGACCGCCATTTGTGTACGAAGCTTTAGCGCAAAGCGGACACGACAATTCAATTTTTGAAATATAAGAATGTGAATGATTTTCTTCCTGGCTCGAATTTTTGTTCAAATTCATTGCATCTTTATAAAGATTGTAAGCTTCTAAAAGAAGCTGCTCGTCACTGTCGATCGAACAAGCCCTTTCAGACATTTTTCCAAGAGTTTCGTATGGAGATTTATAAATTTTATAATTTGAAATTACGTTGAATTTTAAACGTTCAGAATGTTCAATAATTTTTTTCTGTAAAATCTGATCTTCTGTCGGTTGAATATTCAACTCTTTTTGCTGTGCAGCAGAAAATCTTTTTAATTTTTCAGAAAAAGAACTTATTGCATTCTGAAAATCATTCAGCATTTTAT
Source organism: Parabacteroides distasonis (assembly GCA_963659855.1). GTDB lineage: Bacteria > Spirochaetota > Spirochaetia > Treponematales > Treponemataceae > Treponema_D. Next base: position 3,728 of record CAVKVK010000069.1, read on the forward strand.
TTCCGCCTGAGTTTTGCCCTGGTTTAATGACTGCTCAAAATCATTCTGTCGTTTAATTCGCCGGCAGCGCCAAATTTTGCAAGAAGGTCTTCTGTCTTTAAATTCTTTTTTTCTTCACCACGAACATCATAAATGATTTTTCCGTTCATCATCATAATTAAACGGTTTCCGTATTCAATTGCGTGTTTCATGTTATGAGTAACCATAAAAGCTGTAAGGTGATCCTGTTCAACAAACTGTTTTGTAAGTTCAAGTACACGAGAAGCAGTTTTCGGGTCAAGAGCAGCTGTGTGTTCGTCCAAAAGAAGAATATCCGGCTTTTGTAAAGTTGCCATAAGAAGTGTCAAAGCCTGTCTCTGTCCGCCAGACAAAAGCCCAACCTTGCTTTTCATGCGGTTTTCAAGGCCAAGACCTAAAAGTTCAAGTTTTTCACGATAAAGTTCACGCTCGGAATTTTTAATTCCCCAGGCAAGCGAACGGAATTTTCCACGACGATATGCCATTGCAAGATTTTCTTCAATTTCCATATTTGCAGCCGTTCCAAGCATTGGATCCTGAAAAACCCTGCCTAAATATTTTGCACGGCGATATTCTGACATATCTGTTAAATCAATTCCGTTTAATTCAATTTTTCCGCTGTCGCAGGAATAAACACCGGCAATCATATTTAAAAGTGTTGATTTTCCGGCACCGTTTCCGCCAATTACTGTAACAAAATCTCCGTCTTCGAGAGTTAAATCGATTCCAAGAAGTGCTTTTTTTTCTGTGATTGTTCCTGGATTAAAAGTTTTTGTAAGATTTGAAATTTTAAGCATTTTTTTCTCCAGTCTAGTTGTTGCGCTTCTTTTCAATAAATTTTGAACTCTGCTGTTTTATAATTGGAATAGCAAGGGCAATCGTAATAATAATTGAAGTTAAAAGTTTTAAATCGCTCGACTTTAATCCAAGCTGAAGGACAACTGCAATTACAATTCTATAAACTATTGAACCTAAAACTACAGAAAGCAGGGTAAACCAGAACGGCATTTTCTTTGCAAACCAGCCAAAAATAGATTCGCCAAGAACAATTGAAGCAAGACCAATTACGAGAGTTCCTGTTCCCATTCCAACGTCGCCATACCCCTGAGACTGAGCAACAAGTCCGCCACTCAAAGCAATTAAACCGTTAGAAATCATAAGTCCAAGGATTTTCATTTTGTCTGTATCAACGCCCATTGCCCGAACCATGTTTCCGTTGTTTCCGGTTGCGCGTAATGAAGAACCGATTTCTGTTCCACAAAACCAATACAAAAGAACAATCAAAACAATACAGAAAATAATTCCAGAAAGAAGAGATGCCATATTTGGAGACATTCCGTTAAAGAAAGACTGAAGACGAGTCATTACAGTCTGTGCACCGAGCAGCGGAGTGTTAGATCTTCCCATAATTCTGATATTTACAGAATAAAGAGCGGTCATTGAAAGAATTCCTGCAAGCAATTCCTGAATTTTTAATTTTGTATGAAGGAATCCGGTTACACCACCAGCTAAAAGGCCTGTTAAAAAGGCGAATAAAAGAGCAACGTAAGGATTGTAATTTTTCATTACAAGGACAGCGCAGATTGAACCACCAAGGGCAAATGTTCCATCACAGGTCATGTCTGCAATATTCAGAATTCTAAAAGTAAGGTAAACCCCCAAAGTCATAACGCCCCATAAAACACCCTGGGCAACGGCGCCGTGCATGGCCATAAAAATACTAACAACATTCATAATAAATAATTATGAACTGTTAAAAAAAACCTTGCAAGGTAAAAAATGCACAATCTTTTTATAAAAATCATAGAAAAAAGAAATTTTTGGGGTTACAATTACAGTTATGTTTTTGGCTAATGACAAAAAACTGACGTCTTACATAAAACTAACATTCATTGCATCTCTAAGTTTAGCACTGACAGTTTTATTTTTTTCTCAAAAACAGGATTTAAAACATGCCAAAAAACAATGCGAACTCATTAGCCAGACTGCTGCAAGATTGTTTAAAACCGGTCTTAATCAAAATCTTCCGTTAAATGATAACGTCGAAGGAATGATTATGGCTTCCAACGGAAAAATTCAAAATTTTGAAAATCTGGTTTCTTCGCTTATTCCTCAGTTTCCTGCGGTTCTTTGCGTTCAACTCGCTCAAGATGGTCTCAATGTAGCTTCTTATCCAAAAACACCAGATGAAGATCTTGTACAGGATTTTTTTAACTTTCCAAGAACAAAGAAAATATCAAAATCTGCTGTAATAAACAGAAAATCCTATTTAACCGGTCCGTACACACTTTCTAACGGAGAAGAAGTTTTAATTGTTCAGGATCCGGTTTTTTTGAGGAATAAAAAGATTCAGGGAGAATTCTGGGGATTTTGCGTAGTTTATTTAAAAATAAGTCACCTTTTTGAACAGGAAATTCTAAACTATCTTAATGTTTCTGATCCAGCCTACAATTTTAGACTTTGCAAATTGAATTTTTCTGACAATAAAGAATGTGTTCTTGCCGAAAACACTCAGGCACAATTTAAAGATCCTTGCGTAACAACTTTTACAATAAAAGAAGCTACAATGGTTTTATACACAGAACCAAAAAACGGCTGGCTTGAGTCTTCAAGAACATACTTAAAAATTCTATTTACCATTTTATTCTGTTTTATAACAACACTGATAGTTGGAATTCTTTCGCATTTAAAGACACGTGACAAAAATCTTGAAATTCTTTCTTACAAAGATTCTTTGACAGATCTTTACAATGCACGAAAATTCAAAAGCGTTTTAAAAACGCTTCAAAAAACAGCGCAGGAATACACAATCGTTTATCTGGATTTAAATGATTTTAAAAAAATAAACGATACATTGGGTCACGCAGCTGGAGACAAAATTTTAATCATTGCCGCAAGAAAGCTTTCAAACTGCATACGCGAGAAAGACCTTGCCTTTAGAATCGGTGGAGATGAATTTGCAATAATTCTGCACGGAAACCACGATGAAATGTTTATTCAGGCTTTTATAAAACGCATAAAAGATTCTGTTAAGCGCGAAACAATTTTGCAGGAAGGAAGAATGAACGTTACGACAAGTGCTGGTTATGCACGTTGTCCTCAGAACGGAACAGACGCAGAATCCTTAGTAAAACTTGCAGATAAAAGAATGTACGAAGACAAACGAAACTCTCAGATGTAACAAAAATAAAGTTTGCAGGTTTTAATCTGCAATAGAAAATTTAAAAAGCTTTATTCTGGAAAGTAATTTTATGGAAACAGTTTTAATCGTAGAAGATGACGCAGGAATTTCGGACTTTGTAAATACAGAACTTCAGCACGAAGGTTATTCAACCTGCACAGCCTTTGATGGAAGGCAGGCTCTCGAACTTTTTGAATCAAAATCTCCAGACTTAATTCTTCTCGATGTAATGATTCCGGAATTAAGCGGACTTGAAGTTTTGCGCAGAATCAGAAAAACATCTGACGTTCCTGTAATAATGGTTACTGCCCGAGGCGAAACTTATGATAAGGTAAACGGACTAAACGCAGGCGCAGACGACTACATTGCAAAACCTTTCGAAATTGAAGAACTTCTTGCGAGAATGAGCGCAGTCCTGAGAAGATCCGGGGCACAAAATACAAAATCAATTCAACTGAAAAACGGGCAATTAAAGCTTACTCCGGACAGCATGAAGGTAACTCTGAACGACAATGCATTAAATCTTTCAAAAACTGAATATCTTATGCTCAAGCTTTTTATGGAAAATCAGGAAAAAGTTTTAAGCCGCACTCAAATTCTTGATTCAATCTGGGGAACCGGGCATTTTATTGACGAAAACACAGTTGATGTTTACATAGGCTATCTTCGTTCAAAAATTGATCAGGTTGCAGGCACAGAATACATAAAAACAATACGCGGCGCCGGCTATATGATGAAGTCCGTTCAGGAATAAAATGAAAAATTCAATTGTTTTTAAGCTTTCTGTAAAATTTGCAGCAATTTTAACAATCGCATTCCTTGTAATTCTCTTTATTTTTTTTGCAACGCTCAGACATTCAGCAGAACAGCAGGAATACAAACGCTTTTCTAAAAACGGAGAAATGATAGCCCGCACTCTTAGTTCAGAAAATCCAGCTTTTATTGACAAAAAATTGAAGGACATTCCATTTTTTATTTCTTACTTGATTTATGATTCAAAAACCGGAGAAATTTTCAGACAGAAGAATGATTTTGCCGGAAAATTGCCGGAAACAAAAGGAAAAACCGTTCATTTTTATACAAAAAAAACTCCCGACCGCGAATCCCTGAACATTCTTTATTTAACTACAAATTGCCACTTGCGCGATGGGCGAATGTTCACAATTCAAGTTGCACAAAAAGCCAATAACGATCCTGGAAACAAATTTATTTACGAAATTCTTTTTTTTATTGGAATTGCAGCAATCCCGGTTCTTGTAATTTCGTTTTTTTTATGCCAGCTTTTTGTAAAACAAACAATCCGGCCAGTTGTAGAAATAACCGATAAAGCAGCAACAATCAGTTCAACAAACCTCGATCAGCGTCTGCCAGAAACCGGCCAAAAAGATGAACTTGATAATCTTGCACAGACATTTAACAATCTTTTTGCAAGACTAAAATCAGATTTTGACAGAGAACGCAGTTTTACAAGCAATGTCAGCCACGAATTAAAAACTCCAGTCGCAGTAATTCTGGGTCAGGCAAATCTTTTGCGCCGCTGGGGAAAAGATGACACCGCCCAGCTTGAAAAAAGTCTTAACACGATTTTGCAGGAAACTCATTCAATGGATTCTATAATTTCAAATCTTCTGCAATTAAGCAAACTGGAAAGCGGAAAAATTGTACCAAACTGTCAGAACCTTGAACTTACAAAGCTGTTTGACCGTCTTAACGAAGAATTTAAATCAATCAACAAAAATCTTAAAATTCTTTACAACGAAAAAGAATCTGTAACGATTTTTAGCGATGCAGAACTTTTACACCAGGTTTTTGTTGCAATTATTTCTAACAGCAATAAATTTATTCCAGAAAATCCTGTAATTGAATTAAATTGCATTCAAACTCAGGATTTTACAAAAATTGAAATTTCTGACAATGGCCCGGGATTTGAAAAAGAAGTTCTTCCACATGTATTTGAACGTTTTTACCGCGGAGATTTAAGCCACAACCGGTCAGCAGGTGGCAGCGGACTTGGCTTAAGTATTGCAAAAGCAATAATCAACAGTCTTAACGGAGAAATTACGGCAGCAAACAATAAAAACGGCGGTGCTTTAATTTCCATTACGCTGAGAAGACAGCCAGTCAAAAAGATTTAATTCACCGTCAAAAATTTCGTCGTTAAAAAGATAAATCCAGGAACTGTGCCCATCGTATTCCCAGGGTTCATTCTGTTCATTCTTGAATTTTCCGGTTGTATCCTGGACTTTTACAAAATATTTTGAATGAAGATTTTTTGCCCCGGCATTTTTTAATCGTTCAACAGTCATAAGAGTATTTTTTTCTGGTTTTATTGTCTGATCATTTAAAGAAACCGTAAACCACATTGGTTTTTCTGCAAGTTTTTTTATATCACCTTCACTTATCCGCTCGTCAGGAAAAGCTTCGCAAATTGGAAAAGCAGCTGTAAAAAAGTCAGGATATTGAATCATCATATTCAATGTCATAAAACCACCTGCCGAACAACCACCAACATAGATTCTCGAAGTGTCAATCTGCGGATTTTCTTTAATAAAGTCATCAATCAAACTTTTTACAGCAGGCGTATAATACGAAACTGGTGTTTTTTCTGAAGCATTTTCTGTTTTTAAGTCGAGTTTTTTTGACAAAAAATCATTTATTGCTTTTGAAGCTTTACGCAACGGCTTTTTAATATCAGCAACAACCCACAACCGGTTGCCAAAAGGATCAAGATCCGTAATTTCAAGCCAGCCCGTCGGGCACTGAGGTAACAAAACGGCAGCTCCACTACTTCCAAAATGCGATTGAATCTGTTTTTTAGTCAGCGCCGTAGTTTTTATTGAATACAATGGCTTTAAAATGTCTGTTCCCGATTCACTTATTCCATGAAAAAAAACTATCAATGGAATTTTCGCTTTTTTTTGAACCTGTGGCACAAATTGAGCATATTCCATTTGAATTTTTTCATTTCCGTCTTCAAAATTATAAGTGCCGCAGTTAAAAACACTTGCATCAGGGCAGACAAGTTCTGTGCGGTCTGTAATTAAAAGATTCAATTTTGAATTTTCGATTTTTAATTTATTGAATTTCTGGTCATCAATAATTGGAATCTGGTCAAAAGGACTTAAATAATCATCTGGAGTGCAAAAAAGTTTTAACGTAATGTACGCACTTGTTTTTGCAACAGATGGCAGGCCTGAAGAATCTGAAATATAGGCTTCTTTTACTTTTTTATGAGCGCGGACAACTGAAAGTCCCTGCCCTTCATCTTTTGAAGAAAAATAAAGTTTTATATCAAAATCGTCTGCACAAACGTCGGTTTCTAAAATTTCACGCCCTGCATTAATGACAATTTTTTCTATGCAACCACCAAAATCGTACGAGGCAACATAAGCAACATAGGAAGATTCTAAAGGAGAAGCAGTTTTTTTAAATTCGCGGCAAAAACTACAAGCGGAACAAATAATAAAAAAAAGAGCAATGATTGTACGTTTCATTGCTCTTATTTTAGTTTTTCTACAGATTTTCTGGAAGTGTAATTCCTAATGCTTTTTCTGTATCTGGATTTTTAGAGAAATCACATTTTTCAAGATACTGAATTGGCATATCTGCTGGTTTTGCACCATTTTTAAGAATATCTACTGCCATAGCACCAGTCTGTTTTCCAAGTTCGTAATAATTTACACCGTATGTGCACAATCCGCCAGAAATAACCATTCCGTTTTCGCCTACAACTGTAGGAATTTTTGCCTGATTTGCAACCATTGCAACATTTGCCATACCTGCAGCGAGCATATTATCTGTAGGAATATAAATTGCATCAACTTTACCAACAAGGCTCTGTGTTACCTGCTGAATTTCGTTTGAATTAGAAACAGAACCTTCAACAAAATTAAGACCTTCAGCCTTGCATGCTTCTTTTGCAAGATTAATCTGGAAAATTGAATTCTGTTCGCTTGAACAATACATAAGTCCAACTGTTTTTGCATCTGGAAGGATTTTCTTTAAAAGACCAATCTGCTGAGCAACTGGAGTAAGATCAGAAGTTCCTGTTACATTTGTTCCAGGTTTTGCATTAGACTGTACGAGTTTTGCAGATTCTGGATCTGTAACTGCAGAAATCAAAATTGGAATATCTTTTGTAAGATTTGCAACAGCCTGAGCAGCTGGAGTTGCAATTGCAAAAATCAAATCATCTTTATCATTTACAAGTTTATTCGAAATTGTAACGCAGTTTCCCTGGTCGCCCTGAGCATTGTGCATGTCAATTTTAATATTCTGTCCGTCAACATAACCAGCTTCTGCAAGAGCATCAATAAAGCCACGGCATGCATTATCGAGAGCAGGATGTTCAATCAGCTGAATAATACCAATCTTAAGTTTTGAATCAGATTTTTCTGCCTTTTTTGAACAGCCAGAAAGCGCAAGAGCAGCCATTAACGAGGCAGCAACAACACCAGCAATTTTTTTCATTTTAAACTCCTGAATTTAAGTTCTCAAAAAACCGTGAGTAACTCAAATTTCATAATTAAAAAATATAACAAGCATTATAAAATTGAATTGTTCTATCGTCAAACAAAAATCAAAGAGAATCTTTAGTTTCTATAAATAAAAACAGTCTGATTAAATATTTTTTAGGAAAGTTGACGCAAAACACAAGTGGAAAAAACTTCGCTTACTCATTATTCCACAACAACCTGAACTTTTCCGTTTGTTGAATCAAATATTGAATCTTTAAATTGTGTGGCACAATTCTGTGCAATTTTTCCATTCCC
>CAVKVK010000070.1:0-11433 GCA_963659855.1 Parabacteroides distasonis
CTTTTGACCTCCGTCCATTGCATAAAATTCTTCTTTTGTGGCTGGAAATTTTCCATATTCAACGTAATGCGACTGAAGCTTTTCCGTAAATTCTGCAATGTCGCGTTTTACGATTTTTGTTTCGTTTTTGTGCAAAAGCATAAAGTCAAAAAACAAAAGTAAAACAACTGATGCAAAAACCGGAACAAAAAAGAAAACTGTCTTTAAAACAAATGTTTCAATCTTTTGGCTTTTAAAATTTTCTTTATTAAAAAACTGCTTCATAAAAAACCTCTGCTACAATATTTTTTCTCCCCACAATATAAATGGCGCTAATTGTTCAAAAATGACAAAAAATTCTGCAAAAAAAATAAAAAAAACTAAAATTTCGTCAATATTTTTAAGTTTGAATGGTAAAACTGCCCCACAAAATGATTTTCGTGCTAAAATCGCTCTACAATTGGGGACGAAAAGAATGATTACATACTGGCAGCAGGAAAACGGAGTTTTTGTAAAAAAAGACATAGATTCTATAAATCCACAGGAAAGACTTTGGGTTGATGCGCGCAACGTTACATCAAAAGAAATTTCAATTCTTGAACAAAATTATTCCTTAGACCACGACCATGTAGTTGACTCTCTTGACCCCGACGAACTTCCGCGTATTGAACAGGGTGAAGGCTACGTTCTTACAATTATGAGACTGCCTGTTTATCTTCCAAATTCCGAAGTCCGCTACCACACAGCGCCGATGGGAGCAATAATTTTTCCAAATACGATTATTACAATGTGCTGGACAGATTGCGAAGTTTTAAAAGATTTAAGCGCAAACAGAATAAAAGACCTGAGCATTTCTGATTTTCCAGCCTTTATTACGCGAATTTTAAGCCGGGCTGACACAATGTTTCTTCGTTACCTTAAAGAAATTAACAGACGGACAAATTCAATTCAGCAGGAGTTGCAGGAATCAATCGAAAACAACGAACTTATTCAACTTTTTAACCTTGAAAAATCGCTGATGTATTTTACAAGTTCACTAAAAAGTAACCAGCTTTTACTGGAAAAAATAAGAAAGACAAAAATCATCAAATTTGACGAAGAAGACCAGGACTGGCTCGACGATGTTGAAGTAGACAACCGTCAGGCTATGGAAATGGCGAGCACATATTCACAGACAATTTCTGGCACAATGGATGCTTTTGCTTCCGTAATTTCCAACAACATGAACATGGCAATGAAACAGCTTACGGTTTTTTCTATTGCATTAATGCTTATTTCTTTTATTACAAGTTTCTGGGGAATGAATATCCGTTTGCCGTGGAGCCAGAGCGACAGCTGGACAGGTTTTATCATAATAAGCATAGGGTGCGCAGTTCTTGCAACGAGTTCATTCTTTTTAATAACCTTTATGTCAAGAATTCAAAAAAAATTAAGGCAGCGCAAAAACAAAAAACAGCTTTAGTTTAATCGTTCTTTCAATTGAACAATCAATCGAACAATCGTTCAAGTTTTTGTTCAATCAATTGAATAAACAACCGAACAATCGAGAGGCCATTATGAATAAAAAAATAAAAACAGCTTTTTTTTCTATATTCTTTTTGTCAGCATTCAATTTTGCAATCGCAGAACCGTTACCAACAACGCAGGAAGATTTTTCTTTTGCCGACCTGGATTTAGTTGAATTAGGCCCAACAGATGGTCAAAAATTTGACGTTTACGTAATTGGCGACAAAAGCCAATCCTACACAGAAAAACGCTGGATAACTCCATTTTACTTAAACAGAACAGAAACAACCTACGATTTGTGGTATTCAGTAAGAACAACCGCCGAAGACTTGGGCTACAAATTTTTAAATCCAGGACAGGAAGGAAGCGAAGGGCGGCGTGGAGCAAAACCATCTTTAACAGGAAAGTATCAGCCGGTAACAATGATAAGCTGGTACGATGCAATAATCTGGTGCAACGCTTTTTCAGAAATTTACGGGCTCACTCCGTGTTACACATACAAAGACGAAATATTAAAAGACGCTGGCGAAACTACAAAACTCGATCTCTGTGAATGTAACTGGAATTCAAATGGATTCAGGCTTCCTTCAGAAGAAGAATGGGAATACGCAGCACGCAAAACAAAGAGCGGTTTTCAGGGCGGAGACTTAATAAGCGGACAGATTGATCAAAACGGAAACGACAATTACTTAATTCCCGAAGATGCCCTTGCCTGGACAGCAAACAATGCACAGTTTACACACACAGTCGGAACCGCAGGCACACCATTTGAAACAAGGGCACAGCCAAAACCTGGCAGCGGAAATCCCAACGGAGCAGGACTTTTTGACATGAGCGGAAACGTTTTAGAGTTTGTCTGGGACTGGCTTGCTAATTACAAGGCAGTTGACGAAGGCACTCGCGCTACAGGCCCACAATTCGGGAGCCAGAGAGTAAGCCGCGGCGGAAGTTTTTCTATTTACACGCCGTTTTCGTGCGCCGGCGATCGTTACAGTTTTGATCCAAACGAAGTTTACAATTATTTTGGATTCAGATTTGCCCAGACAAAAATAAGTGAATAATTTTTATTCTTTGGGCACATCTGCCACAAGTGGCAGACCGGGCTATCCGGGGTTCCGCGCAGTTCGCGCTACATTGCTGCGCAACGCGCTGCGCGCGCCCCTGCTATCCCTTGTGCGTGTTTTACAAACTATACAATTGAGCAGATTTTACATTCCATTTTTCTGCTGACTTTTCAATTTCTACTATTGCGTACTTTCCTTCAAGTAAGGCACCAGGATTTACAACAGTAGAGTTTCCAATTTTATCAATTCCTGCACTTTCGTGGATATGTCCTGTTACAACTAAAAGCGGCTGAACTTCTTCAACAAAATTACGGAGTTTTTCACTTCCAACATGGATTCCACCAGGAATCATATCTGCTTTTGTGTCTTTTGGAGGATTGTGCATTATTAAAATAAGGCTGGAACATTTTCCGTCTTCATCTTTTATCTGCTCAATAGAATTTTTAATTACGTCAAAATCACTTACAAGTTCATCTTCTGTGCGTTCAAAAGGAGTATCGCCAGAAAACTTTGAGCCACCGCCACTTCCGGCAATAACAAGGCTGTCCGTAAAAACCATGCTTTTTTGAACGCTCATATCTGCGTCTTCAAGTTCAGAAATAAATTCAACTTCGTCGCAGTTTCCTAAAACTGCAAAAATTGAATCATGACTTTTTCTTAAAGCTTCCAATGCTGGCTTTCCAGTTTCTGCATGATTGAATTTAGCAAAATCTCCACCAAACAAAACAAGGTCACAATCTTTAAAAACGTTTTCCAGTTTTTCAATATTTTCTACACTTCCGTGAATGTCCGAAATTACTAAAATCTTCATATTTTTCTCCAGTTTTATTTTAAATATTCTGCATTACCTTACAAAGTTCCTGCATCTGCTCGTGAGTTCCAATTGTAATTCTTAAAAAATCTTCGATTCCTCTTGTATTAAAATGGCGGACTAAAATTCCTTCCTGTTTTATTTTTTTGTAAGCTTCTTCGCCAGAAACGCCTTCTTTTTTACAAAAAACAAAGTTAGTCTGACTGTCCAGAACAAACCAGCCGTGTTCACGCAAAAAATCTATAAATTCGTCGCGTTCAAAAGCAACAGATTTTGCACATTCTGCATAATAGCCGACGTCACTGCATGCTGCAATTCCTGCCTGCTGAGCAATAAAATCAATTGGAAAATGATTAAGCGAATTTTTTACAGTCGTAATGTAATTTACAAGTTCCGGGCTAGAAACGACATAACCTAAGCGCAATCCTGCTCCACATAAAGATTTAGAAAAAGTGCGGACAATTACAAGATTTTTAAATTCGCTCAAAAGAGGAATACAACTTTCTCCGCCAAAATCAACATATGCTTCATCAACTACAAAAACCTTATCTTCCGGGGCTTTTTTTAGTATTTGACGAACTTCTTCGCGTGTAAGGCCGAGCGATGTTGGTGCATTTGGATTTGCAAAAATAATGCTTGTGTTCTTTTTGTCTGCTTCTTCAAGCATTTTTTGAGTATCCAGCTGCCAGTCAGCTTTTAAAGGAACTTTATCGAGAGGAATATCATAAAACCCGCCATAAACCGGATAAAATGAATATGTGTGTTCAGGAAGAACAAGTTCGCGGTCGCTGTCAAAAAAAGCATAAAAAACAAAACTCAAAACTTCATCGCTTCCGTTTCCTGCATAAATCATGTCTGGAGTTACAGAAAATGGAATTTTGTCCGCGTCAGAAGGAACAACAGTAGCTCCACTTCCGTTTTTTTTGCCGCCACAAACCTGAGCACGAGCCAAAACTCCGCCACAAGAATTGAGCATATTTGCAATTGCCTTTTTTAATTCAAAAGAATCAGGATCAGGATAAAGAGAAAGATTTTTTGAAAATTTCTTTGCAGCATTTTCAACAGCTTTTACGACAACCGGGCTTGGCTCGTAAGGATTTTCATTTGCATTAAGTTTTATATAAGAGCGATCCTTTGGCTGTTCGCCTGGAACATAAGGATGCAGATTTTCCATTCTTTTTGAAATCATAATTTCCCCGCAGATAATAGAATTCTCAGCAAAAATATTTTATTAACAATGAAACTTTGTTTCAATAATTGAGAATTCCGGGTGATGCTGATAAAATAGTTTTTATGGCTACTACAACTTCAATAATTGTCCTGCTTAAATTTTTTGCAGGAAGACAAAACAGCGCAGCTATAGACTTCGGAGAGTTTACAGAATATTTAAAGCGCTACTCTGAGCATCATCTTGAAGAGCAGCCTTCTTTAGTTGTTTATCTGACAGACACGGCAACTGTTCTTTCAAAGGAACTTGAAAAACTTGTTAACTTAAGGCAGGTTCTTCTTTTGTCGCAGGATGCAGACAAAAAAACAATAATTGTAATTCCTTTTTTTGTAGAAAAATTTGCTGCACGTTACAAGGATATTTTAGTTCATCCTCAGACTCCGTTTCCGCTGGAAGGCGATATTCCTAAAAAAATTCCAAACGAAATTATAACCAGAGCGTCTCTTGCAGATCTTTTAAATCAACTGTTAAAAAAAGAAACTCTCAACGACAAAGTTCTTTATGGACTTTCTATTCCGCACGACATGCCAATGATTCTTTTGCCGTCGTTAGTTTCTGTTCACACTCTTACAGAATGTGCAGTAAGTAAAATACGGGCAATGCTTGCAAAGGATGAGCATCACGACTATTTTATGAAAAAACTGACTGTTTCAAATCCTGGTAAAGAAATGACAGCCAAAAATATTTTTAACCGTTTTGTGCAGAATTCAGATGCTTCAAAAATGTTTAAAGAGCCGGAGGATTCTTTCTATTTTTTAACGCAGCTTCTGTTTTTTATCCGCCAGGATTACGAAAAAGTAAAAGATTATACAAGCGAAGATATTTCGGTTCTTCAATCAATTTATATTCTTGAAGTTGTTGCAAATTATTACAAGGCACGCGCCCAGGAAAACAACAAAAAAGCGAGTGCATTTAAAAACCTTGGACAGCAGCTTGAAAAACCGCCTTATTATTTTACTTTTGGAACAATTACAAAATTTACAAGTTCAAGCGGAGTTCCACTTTTAGGACTTTATTCCGAAGAAGAATTAAAAAATTTTCTTCACGACAAAACGCACGAAAGTTCTGCAAATGAACTTCCAGAAATGCTTGTTTTTAAAACAGAAAACGACACTCAGCCGTACTTTATTTATAAAAACAAAGTTATGCCACTTATAATGAGGCTTTGTGCCGACGCAAGAACAACAGTCAGAGAAACAATAAAAAAGCAGTGGTTTTCGATTTTAAGGAATTTTGACGACAGACCGGAAATGAAAGACCAGAAAGCTTTTGAAAAACGTCTCGAAAAAGAAGTTAAAATTCAATCTCCTGTTCTTTATGCACTTTTAAATGCTTCATTTTTGCCTTTAATCAACTACGAAATAAACGAACGTCCAGACGATTCAGGACTTTCAGGAGGAAGAATTTCGCTTTTTGAAAACGGAAGGCTCATTCCTTATTCAGAAATTCTTTTAATGAACAGGCAGGAACTTTATTCTGATTCAAAAATTCTTCTGCCATTCTGGTACACGATTCCTGTAATTTCGTGGATTATGAAACTTGTTATGAAGCCTCCAAAAGAAAAAAATAAAAAAACTCAAAAAACGGAAGCCCAGATCTACCACGAAAAAGAGGCAGAAAACAGCAAAGCGGACTCAAGAGAAGCTTCAATTGCTCAAAATCCGGTTGTTTCTAAAAAAGTTGCACTTCGGGAATCTGCAAGAGCGTTGGAAGAACAGATTGTTCCTTCAAGTTCTACTTTAGACAGAGAAATACATTCTTACGAACGTATCTGGAATAAATTGATTGGAAAAGTAACTCATAACAACCTTACGGAAGATGTAAATGCTTTAATCCGCGATTACCTTAGAAAAGTTTTGCGCCACATGAGTTCAGAAGGATTTACAAGAGAAAGAATTGAAAATCTTGCAGACACTCTTGTAAAAACTCCTGCATTGCAAAAAGTTGGGGAAACAGACGCACTTCGCATGTATATTCTGCTTTACATGATAAAACTTGTAAAAAACATTCCGATGTAAAAAAAACATAAAAAATTTGATTTTTTTTTCAAAAAAAATGTGTAAAAATGCACAATCAGAGCCATTTATATAATGTACGCAAAGTACAAGGCTGGCCAGCCAATCTCATTTTTAATATGACAAAGATTACGTCCCTGTAATTTTAAGTCATTTGTCGGGAACGAAAAAAACGTACCCTTCTTTAAAGGAGAATTATATGAATGCTATGAATCAAATTATTATCGAAGGAAATGTTGTAAGACAGCCACAGCTGCGGGAAACTCCAAGAGGAAAAAAAGTCTGCGTAATGCCAATTGCAGTAAATCATTATTACAAAGACAATTCTGGAAAATACGTAGACGAAGTTGGTTACTTTGACATTGAAACCTGGGGCGAAAAATATGCTCCTTATGTAGAAAAATATGCATTGCAGGGGCGTGGAGTAAGAATCGTCGGAAGACTAAAACAGGACAGATGGAAGGATGCGGACGGAAAGAATTATTCAAAAGTAAAAATCATTGCAGAACATATTGATTTTAAGCCTGTTAAAAAAGGAGATTTAAAAAACAATATTGATTCTTCTGCAACAGAGCAAAACGAAAGTTTTGAAGAAACCGATCTTGAAGTTCAACAGAATCTGAAAACTGCTGCTGCAGGCGTGGTTGAAGAAATTATTTCTGAAAATGCAGTTTTTTAATTAAGCAAGGATAAAATGCAAAGGTTGTTCAAAAAGGCATAAGCAATGTATTTTTGAACAACCGTATTTATTCTATCTTCCGCCACGGCGATTAGAGTTTCTTCCACGGAACGATTTTGAATAATCATTGCGTGGAGCTCTGTTTTTTGTACGCGAGCGCGGAGCACCTTTAGACTTTCCAAATGCAAGTTCTTCTGCCTTTTGTTCAGCAAGTCTTTCTGATGCAACCCGGTAGGCTTCCATCTTTTCAGGATTATAAAAACCGTCCTTCCAGTTAAAACGACTCGTCTCTGGAATTACCTGAGCTTTTACCATACTTGTAATAACAAGTTTACATTCCTGACGGGTAACTTTTGTACGGCTAAAATCTACAAGCAAACGACGAATTCCATCTTTATTAAGCTGAGAGGCTTTGTCAGTAATACTATAAGGATTTTCTGGCATAACCACAGTTCCGTCCTGATTAGACAAAACCTTGAACGGCATTTCTTTTTTGTCCCAGAAATACATAAAGTCGTAACTTTCCGGCAATTTAAAACGTATTCTGAAAAGTGCTGGATAACCGTATATAGTAACCATGAGTCTGTCGCGGACATTGCGGTCAAATGTATTAAGTACATTCTGACGGTTATTTTCAGTTGGCGTAATAAAAGCACCAATATTCTGATTTTCAAGCCAGCTGACAGCCCAACGGTTAAATGTATACAGGTAAGGACCTGCAATAAGATTTACATTTTTATTTTTGAGCATTTGAATTTCTGCAAGGTTATTAACAATAAATGTCTTAAAACCGTCAGAAACAAGAAAATCAAGAGTTTTTTCAAGATGTTCAGCCGAAGATTCTGCAACGTAAGGATTAAGAGAAATAATCACCTGTTTTTTAGAAAACGGCAGAACTGTTTTATGATTTAACAGGTCTTCTTCTGTTTCAAAATTGAGTTCAAGAATAACACGGACAGGATTCATACTTTGTATCTGGAACATATCAGAAACTGTGCTAACCTGAACATACAAACCTTCAGGAAAGTATGAAAGTTCATTTTTTTCTACAGGAGTAAGGTCGAGAACTGGTAAAATTTCATCTCCAGGCTGAGAACGATATTTTCCTATATCTGCCGGTAAAACTCTTGGATAGCGCTTTGACATTGATTTTGTCTGCAAAAGATAAACTTCATCGTCATGACTAAATCCACGAGGAATATCGATCCAGCGAGAACCATCTTCGTCAAATTCAACAGAACGAACTTTATGGCTTACTCGTCCAGAATCATCTTTTTTATGAAGACGGATTGAATCTCCAGGATCAGGATCGTAACTTCCACCGGAAAGTTCTGCCATTACAATCTGATAATCTTCTGGAGAAACATCTGGACCGGCTGCAAGTTTAGCCTTTTCTTTTGCTTCTTCACTTGCCCCGCGGATTCTTGAAATTCTTCCAAGATAAATACCTGTTCCGCCTGCCTGATCTGGATTTAAGATCGCACTTCCAGCTTTTGCAACGCCTTCTTCATTTGTCTTAAAGTTATACCAGTAAGTTGTCTTTGAACGGGCAAAATCAGTACTGAGCATACGTTTTGCAGCTGCAATTGCACCTTTACGGTCTTCCTGATAATGATCCATAAGATAGCGGTAGGCTGCTGTTACAGCACCAACATATTCTGCACTCTTCATTCTTCCTTCAATTTTGAATGATTCAACCCCGATTTCCATTAAATCTGGAATTTTTTCGATTAACTGAAGGTCACACGGAGAAAAATAATATCCCTGTTTTTGTCCAGAGCCTGTTTCTGCAGTATAAAAACGGCGGCAAGCCTGAGTGCACATTCCGCGGTTTGCCGATTTTCCGCCTAAATAACTTGAAAAAAGACAAAGTCCGCTTTCGCTTACACAAAGAGCACCATGAACAAACATTTCTATTTCGCAGTCTGTGTTTTGTTTTATCTGGCGAATCTCTTCGAGCCCAAGTTCACGGGCAACAACAACGCGGGAAAGTCCTGCCTTTTGCAACAACTTTACTCCGGCAGCACTTTCGACGTTTATTTGTGTTGAACCGTGGAGTTCAAGATTCGGAAAGAATTCCTGACACATTCTCAAAACACCGTAATCCTGAACAATAAGTCCGTCTGGACCAATTTTATTAAGATAACTCAAAAAACGATACAGACGTTCTGTTTCTTCTTCCTGACTGACAGTATTTACAGTTACATAGATTTTCTTTCCCTGCCTGTGGAGAGAATTTACAGTTGCTTCAAACTGATTCCATGCAAAATTAGATGAGCGCAAACGCGCATTAAAACTTTTTAAACCAAGATATACAGCATCTGCGCCTTCACCAATTGCGGCGTCAAGTGCTTCGATATTTCCTGCTGGAGCTAATAATTCTGACATATCGCCATAGTAGCACAATTTTTTTCTTGTGTCAGTCAAAAGACAAAATCATAAACTGCGTTAAAAATTCATATTTGCCAGAAAATTTTCAACACGCCGGTTTATCCGCTTTTTCTTTATTACAGTGTTTGCATAATCAATTATTTTAAGGACTGTTGAATCTTTTTTCTGTGCATTTTGAATTTCACTAGTTTTTTTAGAATATTCGTACAATTTTGTCGGATTAAAAACCATCTTTGTCCCTGATTTATTAACCATTGAATCATTAAGTCCATTCATTCCAACTAGCATAGAAGCCATGGATTTTGAATACCAGCTTTTTCCGTTTTTTATCTGTGTAAAAAAAGAATAATGCAAATGAGGTCCTGTTGAAGCAGTTCCCGTGTTTCCAACTTTTCCGACAATATCAAAAGAACTTACCCTTTCGCCACTTTTTAGCAATGATTCTTCCTGCATATGAAGATATTCGCCCAAAAGTCCGCTTGCAACAAACTGACCTTCAAATTCATAACCGTATTCTATATAAATTGAATTTCCGTCGCGCTCTGAGCTTCCTGTCGAAACGACTTTTCCATTAAGCCCCGCAAGAATTTGCTGTCCTTCAATATTTTTTCCGCCAATATCAATTCCAAAATGCTCCCCATTATAGTTTGCATAAGCGCCTTCAACTTTATCACGAAAATTTCCAGTAATTGTCGTATCTAAAGAATCTACCAGCGGGCCAATGTTTTTATAAAAATTATTTTTTTCACACAAAAGGTCAATAAAACGGACAATCGAAGAAGCAGAGATAGAACGATTTTCAATATTTCCTGCATTCAAATTTTCTGGATTTCCGTAAAAGAATTGTAAGATTTTATCTGCAGTTCCGTCAAAATAGCGCGCAAAAGCCTGACTTACAATCGTACTTCCAAATTTTTCAAAGATTTTTTCTCCGGAAAGTCCTTCACTTTTTTTATTTGCTTCAAGAACCTCGGCATTCCAATACCAGTTATCTTTGTTATTTTTGTCTTCTCCCACAACATAATGCTCAAAAACATCTGCCATCATAGTGCGAATTTCTTCTAACTGAGATTCACTTGCTTCTTTTCCTCCAAGAAGAATTTCTACAAGGCTGGATTCAAGTCCTTTTGATTTAGCTTCGTATAAAATGTTTCCGGCTTCGTCGTACAGATTAGTTTTTCCGTCAAAAGCAATGTTGCCGTTTTCAAGCAATTTCCAGTAATCGTCCGAAGAATCGTAATTTTGAATTATGTGTAAAATGAATTCCTCCAGTTTTTCTTTTCCTTTGCTAAAATATTCCAGATCTGCCTTAAGCATATTTCCATAAGCAGAGCCGCTGGAAAGAATATTTTCAACTGATTTTGTATAAAGAGAATCTTTTTTCATTTTTTGTGCAAAACTTGAATGTCCGAGAACAGCAAGAATTGTTTCGACAGTCTGATTGCCGTCAATTTTTCCATTTCTGTAAGATTCGTGCGAAAGAATAATTCCAAGCTGAAGCTGCTCTTCCCGCGACATTTCGTTTTTATAGCCTGAAAAATAAATTGTGCGCCCGCCAGCCTCTTCAACAGTTTTGGCAAAATAAGAATTATCGTCGGAAAGTGCAAGCCTGGTTTTGCCAGACAAAATGTTGTTTAAAAGTGTATTTTCTTCATTTTCACCAAAACCTTTTAGAGAGCGCAAAGAAGTTGCAGCGAGAGGAATTGAATTTTTGTTAACAGAATTTTCTATTCTTTTATTTAAAACGAAAAGACTAAATC
>CAVKVK010000071.1:0-11365 GCA_963659855.1 Parabacteroides distasonis
ACCTGCCCCAAGCCGCACGGTTGAGACAAGCTCAATGTGCGTTTGTGTCAGAACCCCGGCTACGGCTATTTGACATTTGTCAGAATTTCGAAATGCAAAAAAAATTCAACTATTCTCTCGCCGAGAACCTGATAAAGAAAATGCCTTTATGTCAGAATCTCGGCATGAGATTATCTTGCATACAGGCAGTTCAATTCTTTTAGCCATAACGCTTTTTCTTGTGCAGCTTCTCCGTAAAGCATGTCGCTTCTCATTCGCCATGACCAGTTTGAACAGGCAACTCCAGGTGTATTCATTCTGCAGTCTGAACCAAATCCGTACAAATCCTGAACCGGCACAATTGCAAAAGCAGCGACGCTTTTAAAACAAAGTGCAACTAATTTTCTGCACAAAGTCCCATTTGAGCGCATTTCATAAGCTTCACCAGAGCCTACTCTTCTTCCTTCAAGATACGAAGCTACAAGACAAAGATTTTCTTCGCTCATTGAATTAAGAGAGCCCTGTATTGTGTCGTTGTCGTGAGTTCCTGTATAAGCAACGCAGTTTGTGTCTGCAAAATTGTGAGGCAAAAAGGCATTTACAAGTGAACCTTTTTTTTCTTCTGCAACGTCAAAACCAAACTGTAAAATCTTCATTCCCGGAAGTCCGGTTTTAT
Organism: Parabacteroides distasonis; assembly: GCA_963659855.1. GTDB lineage: Bacteria > Spirochaetota > Spirochaetia > Treponematales > Treponemataceae > Treponema_D. The sequence continues at coordinate 656 of CAVKVK010000071.1, forward strand.
TTTTTAATGTAATCACAGACGGCGAAAGTTCCCCCAGATCTTCTGCAATCAAAGGAAGGTCGCCAAGTTCATTTTTTACGGCTTTAAAGAACGCAAATCCCGGACCTTTTAACCATTTTCCTTTTTCTGCAGTTTTTGAACCGTTTTTTACAGCCCAGTAAGTGTCAAATCCTCTAAAATGGTCAAGGCGAATATAATCAACAAGTTTTAACGTCTGTTTAATTCTCAAAATCCACCAGCTGTAACCGTCCTGCGAAAGAGATTTCCAGTCATAAAGTGGATTTCCCCAGAGCTGCCCCGTAGGACTAAAATAATCAGGCGGAACTCCGGCAACCACGACAGGCACGCCTTCGCTGTTAAGTTGAAAATATTTTTGATTTGCCCAGACATCGGCGCTGTCAGCACTTACAAAAATCGGAATATCTCCGATTACTTCTACATTTTTAGACTTTGCATATTCGTGCAGACGCTTCCATTGGTAAAAAGCAAAAAACTGAATTACTTTTATCGAAAGAATTTCTTCTGAATGTTCTTTTTTCCACTGTAAAAGAGCTTTTTGACTGCGTTTTTTTAATTCTTCCGGCCAGGCAACATTCCACATTCCGTCTTTGTCGTAGGATGATTTTATGCTCATAAAAAGAGCGTAATCTTCCAGCCAGAAATCATTTTCAGCACAAAATTCCTTAAAAAGCTTTTTAAAATCTGAATCCGCATTTTTATACGCTTTAATCGAAATTGTTTTTAATGCAGAAGTTTTCCAGTAAACGACGCTTCCAAAATCAACATTTCCTTCTGTTTTTATGTATTCTGGAGGAATAATTTCCGCTTCGTCTGCAAAACCATTTGTTACAAGTTCGTCAAAATCAATCAAAAGCGGATTGAGAGCAAATGCAGAAAAAGGCTGATAAGGAGAGTCCCCGTATCCTGTCGGACCAAGCGGCAAAACCTGCCAGAGTTTTATTCCGGCACAAGAAAGATAATCGATAAAATCAAAGGCAACTTTACCAATTGTTCCAATTCCTGCAACAGAAGGCAGAGATGTCGGATGAAGTAAGATTCCAGATTTTCTTGTAAGATTCATAAAATTACCTTTCCTTTTTTAGTTGAACTAACTGACTTAAAATAATTGCCAGAAACATTATTGCGCAGCCTGCAATTTCGCGTTCAGAAAGAACTTTTCCACCAAATCCAAAAAGGGCAGAACATACGGCTTCGCACAAAACTGCAAAAACACTTTCCATGCACATTAAAAGTGAAGCAATTGTTTCTTCACAGAATTTCTGTCCAATAACCTGCAAAGTGTAGGCAACTCCACAACTTAAAATTCCAGAATAAAGAATCGGAAGCTTTGCAGCAAAGATTGAAGACCAGGAAGGTTTTTCAAAAATAAACATTAAGACAAGGCTCAAAATTCCGCACACAAAAAACTGAACGCAGCTCAGTTTTATTCCATCAACATCTGGCGCAAACTTTGCAATTAAAAGAATGTGAATGGCAAAAAAAAATGCACAGCAGAATGCAAGAATATTTCCAAAAGTAATTGAACCAAAACCGCGGCTGTCAATGCACAAAAAGTAAAGCCCGGCAAACCCGATTAAAACGCAGAGCCAGGTTAACACAGGAACTTTCTTTCTAAAAAAAAGTCCGAGCAAAGGCACAATAAACATATACATTGCAGTAATAAAAGCAATTTTGCCGGCAGAGTGTTCTGGTTCTTCAAAAGCAAACTGCTGAAAATTAGCAGCAATGCAAAGCGCACAGCCCATCAAAGCACCGTATTTTAAAATCTTTTTATCATTTTTTTTGCGCTGTTCTATCTGTTCATTAGAAAAAGATTTTGAAGTGGCCTTGTCTTTTATAAGAATTACGGGAATAAGAGAAAGAGAGCCGATCAACATTCTTACAGCATTAAAAGTAAACGGTTTTACAAAACCAATGCTTTCACTCTGAGCAATAAAAGAACTTCCCCAGATAAATGCTGTAATCAAAAGCAGAAGTACACCAGTAAACGAAGTTTTTGTTTTTCCAGACATTTTTTCACCAAAAATATTTTTTTACAATTATAAAAAGGTGAATGTTCTGCTACAAGTGCAAAAAGAATTCAAAAAAAGCTACCTATTTTCTAAAGTCCAGTTTTTATATATAATCTTGCCACTATGGACAATTTATTACAGATTAACGATTTATCAGTAAATATAGACAGTAAAAAGGTTTTAAATGGAATTGACTTAACGGTCAATGCAGGCGAAACCCACGTTCTTATGGGACCAAACGGAGCCGGAAAATCAACTCTAGGCTACACAATTATGGGTAACCCGCGCTATAGCGTTTGTGGCGGAAAAATAATTTTTAACGGAGAAGACATTACAAATCTTTCTCCGGATAAAAGAGCTGCAAAAGGACTTTTTTTAAGTTTTCAGTCTCCGCTCGAAGTTCCGGGAATTTCGCTTGAAAGCTTTATCAGAAATGCCCTGCAGTCAGCAACAGGTCAGCGTGTAAAACTTTTTCAGTTCCAGAAAGAATTAAAAGAAAAAATGGCACTTTTGAATATGGACGAAAGCTACGCAAAACGCGACTTAAACGTTGGTTTTTCTGGCGGAGAACGCAAAAAGAGCGAAATTTTACAGCTTTTAATGCTCAAACCAAAACTTGCAATTCTTGACGAAACAGATTCAGGACTTGACGTAGACGCAGTACGAACAGTTTCTAAAGGAATCGAAGAATATCAAAAGTCAGTAAACGGTGCACTTTTAATCATTACACATTCAGCAAAAATTCTCGAAAGCTTAAAAATCGATAAAACCCACGTTCTCGTAAAAGGAAAAATCGTAAAAGACAGTGGATCTGAACTTGTTCAGGAAATCAGCGAAAAAGGTTTTGAACAGTTCGAAAAATAAAGTTCACCCTTTTTAAGGAAACTAAAAATGTCACAGCAAAATACAACAGACCTTTCTTCTTCTCCTTATGATTTTAAATACGAAGAAAAAGGTTTTTACCGCAATAAACAGGGACTTACAAAAGAAATTGTCGAAAAACTTTCTCAGGACAAAGACGACCCGGATTGGATGAAGGAATTTCGTTTAAAAGCCCTCGAAACTTACAACGAACTCAAGGTTCCAGAGTGGGGACCGGACATTTCAGGACTTAACATTGACGAAATTGCAACCTATGTTCGTCCAAACACAAAAATGCAGACAAAGTGGGAAGATGTTCCTTCCGACATAAAAGAAACTTTCGAAAAATTAGGAATTCCAGAAGCCGAAAGAACATCTCTTGCAGGAGTTGGCGCACAGTACGACTCGGAACTTGTTTACCACAATCTGCAGGACGAAGTTGCAAAACTTGGCGTAATCTACACAGATTTTGAAAGTTCACTCAAAGGTCCGTATGCAAATATGGTAAAAGAACATTTTATGCAGCTCGTAAAACCTTCTGACCATAAATTTGCAGCCTTGCACGGAGCAGTCTGGTCTGGTGGAAGTTTTGTTTACGTTCCAAAAGGTGTAAAGGTAGAAGTTCCTCTTCAAAGTTATTTCAGATTAAATGCAAAGGGAGCCGGTCAGTTTGAACACACTCTCATAATCGTTGATGAAGGAGCGGACGTTCACTTTATTGAAGGCTGTTCAGCTCCAAAATACAATGTTGCAAACCTGCATGCCGGCTGTGTTGAACTCTACGTTAAAAAGAATGCACATTTGCGCTATTCAACGGTAGAAAACTGGTCAAAAAACATGTACAACCTGAACACAAAGCGTGCACGAGTAGAAGAAGGTGGTTCAATCGAATGGATTTCTGGTTCTTTTGGAAGCCACATTTCTTATCTTTATCCGGAAAGTGACCTTGCAGGCTACGGAGCCCGCGCAGAATTTACAGGCGTTACTTTTGCAGGCGAAGGTCAGGAACTCGACACTGGTGCAAAAATGGTTCATCTTGCTCCAAAAACAACGTCTTTAATTACTTCAAAATCGCTTTCTAAAGGCGGAGGTTCTTCTATTTACCGCAGTGCAGTTTATATTGGACCTCAGGCAGCAGGAGCAAAAGCAAGTGTAAGCTGCGACGGACTTATGCTCGACAACAAGAGCCGTTCAGACACAATTCCTGCAATGGAACTTCATACAGACGACTGCGATGTAGGCCACGAAGCAAAAATCGGGCGTATTTCAAACGATGCAATTTTTTATCTTATGAGCCGTGGAATTTCAGAAGAAGAAGCACGCACAATGATTGTTTCTGGATTTGCAAATCCTGTTTCTAAAGAACTTCCTCTTGAATACGCTGTAGAAATGAACAACCTTATCCGTCTGGAAATGAAAGGAAATATGTAAAATACAAAAAGGCGCAGCCCTTAGTATTCAGCACCAATAAAGGAAACATTATGGCAAAAACACTTTCATATCATAACGTAAATAAAACACCATACCTTACCTGGAACTGGTTAAAAATGAATCGCGGAACACTCGAAACAACAATCGACGACAAAATTACTGTCTGTTCAAAAATCCGTGGTTCAAACGATGGACTTTTAGTTTACAAAGATGACGGTTCATCCTGTGCAGAAATTGCAGAACTTGAACGATCCATGCCTTTTATGGCTCAAAGTTCAAGCACAGACACAACAGACATTATCAATTCTCTCGATACAATAAAATTTGCACTTGTTGCACAAAAAAAATGTCCAGAAAATATCGTAATTGATTTTGATTTAAAAAACGGACAGTCTTATTCAGGCTCTCAGCTCATAATCGCAGAGCCGGGCTCTGAACTGACAGTTATAATGAATTACACTACCCTGCCATTTGACGGCGGATTTTGTGCAATACAGACAAAAATCTGGGCAAAAGAATATTCAAAAGTTCATATTGTAAAAGTTCAGCTTTTAGGACAAAAATACATTCATCTTGACGACACACAAACTCTTGCAGAAGACAATGCAAAAATTGAAGTTACTCAAATTGAACTTGGTTCAAAACAGGCATTTGCAAACGTTACCTGCAACTTAAAAGGTTATAAATCTTCTTTTGAAAGCAGCACAGCTTATACAGCAAAAGATGAACAGGATCTCGACATGAACTATTGTACGGTTCACACAGGCAAAGAATCTGTTTCTAAAATGACTGTAAAAGGAACTGTAACAGGAAATGCAAAAAAACTTTACCGCGGAACAATAGATTTTAAGCGCGGCTGTGAAGGAGCAAAAGGAGATGAACAGGAAGAAACCCTTTTAGCGTCTCCGACAGCAGTAAACCGTTCAATTCCAATGATTTTATGTGGTGAAGAAAACGTAGAAGGCGCTCACGGTGGAAACCTTGGTCACCTTGGTGCAGAAGAACTGTTTTACTTTCAGTCGCGCGGAATTGATGAAGAAAAAGCAAAATCAATAATGACGCGTGCAAAAATAATGGAAACAGCTCAGAAAATTTCTGATGAACAGACTGTAAATAAAATAAAGAATTTTATCGGTGAAATTGAAGAATAAATTCTTCCAGCCAATTTTGATTTTGCGCAAGGGATTGTAGTGGCGCCGAAGGCGTTGTGCTGACATTTTTTTTACTAAAACAAATGATTGTTTTTTCTGTGCACAGTGCCACGGAGGACACATTTGTTGTCCGACGGAATGTCAGCACAATGCAGCGCGCAAGTCGCGGAACCACGAAAAGCCCGGTGCAGGTGTTTTTGAATAAAAACACCTGCATGCGCCCAGATTCTACTTTAAAAGATATTCAACTGTTGTAACAACTCTGACGCTTTTTTTGTCTTCGAGCCCCTGGGCTGCATTGTCAATCGAAAAAAGTCCCTGACTTGCTTTTTTAATTTTTCCTACCTTGCTGTTTGAATCATGGGCAAACTGTTCAGCTGCAGTACGGGCATTTTTAGTTGCCTGAGCAATCATTTCTGGCTTTATGTCGTTAAGTTTTGTAAAATCGTAAGAAATAAGACCGTCGTATTCACGGCTTACAGTAACTCCGCTAGAAACGAGATCAAAAGAATCTGCATAAGCAGACTTTACAGCAGGCACTTTTGAAGAACGAACAAGAATTGTCTGCCGGCCAATGTAAGTGTAACGGATATTATTCTGGTCCATGTAAGTGTTCAGCGAATTGTCTGTTATTGCGGCTGGCAAAACAGTAAAATCTTCTTCCGACAAACCATGTTCAGAAAGATATTTTTTTACGATTTCTGTTTTGGAAATAATTGATTTCTGCAAGTCTGTAAGTGAATTATTTCCTACAGAAAAAACAAGGTTCCAGACTGCAAGATCTGCATCAACTTCTTTTTCTGCAAGACCACGAACAGTTACACTACGCTCAGGCGTAATAATGTGCGCAAGCCCAAAAGAAATAATCACTGAAGCAATGATTACCGACACAGAAAAGAAAATTCCGTTTTTTGACTTTTCCATAAAATTCTCCTTAAAAGTATTAAATTAACCAGATTATTATAAACGTCGCAAATTATGGCTGCATTACGGCTTTTGCAAGCTGGTCTGCACAACTTGTATTTTTTGTTCCACACAAATTGCCGGAAAGTTTTGCAGAAATTTCTTCTGCCTTCATTCCTTCGCAGAGTTTAGAAATTGCCTTTAAATTTCCATTACAGCCGCCTTCAAAAGAAATATTGAAGATTCTGCCGTTTTCGTCTTTTTCAAAATTGATTTTTTTAGCGCAGGTTCCGCTTGTTACATAAGATTTTTTTTCCATACAAAGTGTCCTCAATCAATTATCTTAACGATTTTTTTTAAATTTTTAAAGTTTTGACAATTTGCAAAAATCTGCGGCTATTCAAAACTTTTTGAAGAATAAATTTGCGCTTTGCTGGATTTTTTGAATTCAAAATTTAGGATTCAACTCCACGCCCCAAAACCTTAAACAAATCCGGAATAATTTCTTGTCCACGCAGTTTTTTTGCTTCTTCGTAAACTTTTAAAATATCTTCGGGCAAAGTTTGTGTTTCGCCTTTTAATGTCTGATACGGTGAATCTGTTTCAAAAAGAATTCTTTCTTTTTCTAAACGTTTTACACATTCGATTGCCGATTTTTTTCCATTGATTATCGGTTTTCCAAACGAAAAATAAGCATTTACTCCTTTTTGCAGCATAGAACGAGCTTCTAAAAAAGTTCCAGCCCAGGAATGAAAAATAACAGCAGGAACTTTTTTTAACTTTTTTATGTCGCGGAAAAACAAATGTGTGCATTTTCTGCCATGAACGACGAGCGGCTTTTTGTATTTAAAAGCACATTCAAGTTGAAAAGCCCAGGCTTTTTCCTGATTTTCAATATTTGCACTGAATTCTTTAGTAAAAAGATCAAAACCACATTCACCGATTGCGTCAATTTTGTTTTGGTCTAAAAGTTCAATTAAAAAGTCTTTTTGCTCAAGGTCAGGATTTTGAGGATGAATTCCAAAGGAAGTTAAAAAGTGAATATTTTTTTTATCAGGAGCGCAGGAAAAAGATTGAATTATTTTATTCTGCTGTAAAAATTCATCTTTCGACAGCGCACAGGCAAGGGCTGCATATTCTGTTTGTTCTGGAAAATCCAGAATTTTTGAATGAACAAGATGCATGTGAGAATCAAAAATCATATCAAACCTTAGATGCTGAATGTAATTGAAAAATAAAAAACGCTTAACCTTTTTTTTATTATACCGAAAATTTTAATGTACGGAACATTTAATTTTGCGGCAAATCCGCGGGAGGAAAAAACAAATGGGTACATACACTTTAAAAAGCATTGGAAAAACAACAGATTACATGACCGTAGTCCGCGAAATGGATGACGGCTACATTGTACGCATTGTCCGCGACGAAGACGGCTACGAAGACGTTACAACAGATTTTATAAGCAAGGCTCTGTTCGATTCCTGCATTAGAACCGGATACCTTACAAAGGTTGCAGCTGCTGTAGAAGCTTCTGCTTAATTTTTTAATTTAGTGCAAATTATTTTCTGCTAATTCTAAGGCTGCCTTAAAACGTGTTTCAACGGACATTTCCTGAGGCAGCCAATTTATTTTTATGCCCTTCTTTTCCATTCCACGAAACCAGGTTTCCTGTCTTTTTGCAAACTGACCGATTGCAAGATTTAAAAGTTCAAAAAGTTTTTCTTTTGATTCAATCTTGCCTTCAAGATATTCGCTTACAAAACGATACTCAAGTCCAAGACTTTCCAGCCGCTTCCAGTCTGCCCCGTTTTTGTGTAAATTTTCAACTTCTTCGATTAAACCTTCTTCTAAGCGCGAGCGTAAACGGTCTGCAATGCGCTGCCGGACTAAAGAACGTTCAAGCGTTGTGCACATTACAAGCGGTTTTACAGGCGGCCGTTTAGAAAGAATTTTTTCTTTTAAAACCTTGTATTCTTCGGATTTATTAAAACGATTCAGTAAAATCGCCTTTACAATTCTTTCTTTGTCTCCAAATTCGCTTGTATTATGAAGTTTTTGTTTTTCGTTAATTAAAATTGACTTTAATTCATCATAAGAAAGTTCAAGTAATTTTTGTTTTTCTTCTGAATCTTCATTAAAAGGAATCATTTCATAATTGTGCAGGATTGAATCAACATACATTCCAGTTCCACCGACAACAACCGGAAGAACATTGCGCTTTAAGCAGTCTGCAAAAGAATTATAAAAATCCCGGGTAAAATCAAAAAGACTGTATTCATAAGAAAGGTCTGTAACGTCAATAATGTGGTAAGGAACATTGTAAACGCCGTCAACGATTTTTTCTTTTAAGGCAGGATTTAAAGAAAGCGCTAAAGATTCTGGCATTTTAAAATCTGCTAAATCTTTTCCGCTTCCAATATCAAGCCCACGATAAACCTGACGGCTGTCCGCACTTAAAATTTCACCGTTTAAGCATGCTGCAAGACGCACGCCTATTGCGGTTTTTCCGACGGCAGTCGGTCCAATCAAAAAAATACAGTTATAAGACATTCATTTTCCTTAATTTGCAATCGTGACAAAATCTTACAGAACGCGGCAAACTGCGCATTTTAAATATTCAGATTTCGGGTAGCCTGCAAGCACTGGATGATCTGGTCCTGCGCCATATTTTGCAAGAATCTGTACTCGTTTTTTAGAATCTTCAGCAGCCTTCATAATCATTCCGTAAAAATGTTCAGAATCAAAGAAGTATGAACAAGAACATGTTACTAAAATTCCATTTTCTGTTAAAAGCCGCATTGCCCTTAAATTTATTTCTTTGTAGCCGCCATAAGCCTTTTGAATATTTTTTGCATTTTTTGTAAAAGCCGGTGGGTCAAGAATAATCAAATCGAATTTTTCACCCTTGTCCTCGTAATCTTTTAAAGCATCAAAAATATCAGCACAAACAGCCTTCATTTTTGTTCCAGCTTTATTGAGTTCAATATTTTTGTTTATCATTTCAACAGCTTCCGGGCTTAAATCTATGCTCGTAATTTCTTTTGCACCGCCCTTAAAACAGTTAAGCCCAAACGAACCTGTGTGACTGCACGCATCAAGAACTTTTTTTCCAGCAGCAAGTTTTGCAACCTGCTTTCTGTTGAATTTCTGGTCAAGGAAGTAGCCTGTTTTCTGTCCGTGAGCAATATCAACTTCTAAAAGAACATCATTTTCGCGAATCGTTATTTTTTCTTCCCGAACTTCGCCTAGCCAGCATGCTTTTTCTTCTAAGCCTTCTTTTTCGCGCACGGCAGCATCATCGCGTTCAAAAATTCCATAAGGACGAATAATCTTTTTTAACGCTTCAAGAATTTCCTTCCTAAAAACTTCTGCACTCAACGACAAAAACTGAACAACAAGGTAAATATTCTTTTTTACATCAAAATAGCGTTCAACAATAAGACCTGGAATCAAATCAGCTTCTGCATAAACAAGTCGATAACTGTCTTTCATGTCGTAATAAAGTTTTCTTAAATCGTAGGCATCTTGAATTTTCTTTGTGTAATAGCCCTGCACGTCTTTCATAATCTGGTCTGCATGCTCTTTTCCAATAATGCGGACAGTAATTTTTGATTTTCTGTTGATTACGCCAGTTCCCAAAAATCCGCCGGCATTTGCAAAAACTTCTACAACTTCGCCGTCTTTTACCATGCATTCTTCAAGGCTAGTCTGTTTTACTCCGCTTTTTGAATCAAACTTTACATGGTCAATTTCATTATCAAAAACCCAAGGAAATCCCTGAGCAACTTCAATTTCTTCTCTTGGTTTTAAAAATACTCTTGCAAACATAATTTTTTCCTTTTTCTTTTTTTGGGCACATCTGCCACAAGTGGCAGACCGGGCTTTTCGTGGTTCCGCGCAAAAGCGCTCCATTGCTACGCAACGCGCTACGCGCGCCACTACTATCCCTTGTGCTTTAACACACAGTACAAGTCTACTCACCGCTTGCCTTGATACTCAAAAATTCAGTGTGTCTTAAAATCCGTAATCAGATTCTTCCTTTTGTTTTTTTGCAGGCTGATAAACCTGACTAAATACTTCCATTGCCTTACAAACTGGAATAAAGTTTATTCCGCTCTTAACAATCTCTGGAATTTCTTCCAGATCGCTTTCATTTGCCTTTGGAATAAAAATCGTTTTAATTCCATTGCGTTTTGCAGCAACAGTTTTTTCTCTTAAACCACCAATCGGCATTACGCTTCCTGTTAAATCAAGTTCGCCAGTCATTGCAACATGAGGTTTTACAATTCTTCCTGTCAAAAGCGACATAAAGGTTGTTGCCATTGTAATTC
>CAVKVK010000072.1:0-10854 GCA_963659855.1 Parabacteroides distasonis
ATTTTTGCACCTGCATTCTCGTTTCTGCATTTTTTTTGTATTTAACAACAATTCACCGTCTCTGCCGGCTTTTCGCCCTTCCGCGTCTTACGCGCTCCATTGGCACGTTCGTGCCAACTTACGGGGCTGCAATCCGGGCTATTTTATAAAAAAATGCGCCAGGTTTGGCGCAAAAGATACGAGTTTGTGCGTTTTCTACTATAAAAGAATAATTTTTTTGTTTTTAGTTGAATTTTTAAGAATGGAAGTGTTAAAATCATGTGTTTAACTTAAACTTGTTATCATTTCTGACCGGCAGCTTATTGAGTTTTCGCTGGTCAACCATTTATTTTTTTTGAGGTACTTAATGGATATTTCCAATGCTAATTTTACCCCAGCTGTAACTCCAATTCGTATTGGTATTGATGTCGGGTCTACAACCGTTAAGGTTGTTTGTCTCGATGAAAACGACAAAATGATTTACGGCGACTATCAGAGACATCGTGCTGATATCCGCAATACAATTATTTCTGTTGTAACAAAAGCCCTGGACGATATTGAAAAGAAAATTTCTTCGGGCGACAAACACACGGTTTCTGTAAAAGTAACAGGTTCCGGCGGACTTTCTGTTTCGCAGTGGCTTAACATTCCTTTTATTCAGGAAGTTGTTGCTGCAACTACAGCTGTTAAAAAAATTATTCCACAGACAGACGTTGTAATTGAACTTGGTGGCGAAGACGCAAAAATCACTTACTTTACCGGTGGCGTAGAACAGCGCATGAACGGAACTTGTGCCGGCGGTACAGGAGCTTTTATTGACCAGATGGCTGCTCTTCTCGAAACAGACGCTACAGGTCTCAATAAACTTGCAGCCGGCTACGAAACTATTTATCCGATTGCAGCCCGCTGTGGTGTATTTGCAAAAACTGACGTTCAGCCGCTCATTAACGAGGGTGCTCGTCGCGAAGATATTGCTGTTTCTATTTTTCAGGCAGTTGTAAACCAGACAATTTCTGGCCTTGCCTGCGGTAAACCAATCCGCGGAAACGTTGCCTTCCTTGGTGGACCTCTTCACTTTTTGGATCAGCTCCGCCAGCGTTTTATCGAAACATTAAAACTTACTCCAGAAGAAACAATCGTTCCAGAAGATTCTCAGCTTTTTGTAGCTGCTGGTGCTGCTTATTCTGCAGAAAAAAAACTTGTTTGTGCCGGCAATGAACAGCCAAAACAGTTTTTAACAATTGCTCAGTTTAGAGACAGCCTTAAAAATCTTGATGGAGCAGAATTAAACGAAGTTCAGCGTCTTGAACCTTTATTTAAGGACGAAGAAGATTTACGCATTTTCCGTGAACGCCACGCAAAAGACAAGGCAAAACGTGGAGAGCTTTCAAAGGCTCACGGTCCGCTTTTCTTGGGTCTCGATGCTGGTTCAACAACAACAAAAGCAGTCCTTATAAACAAAGCAGGCGAAATTCTCTGGGATTTTTACGATGTAAATGGCGGTAGTCCTGTTGAACTTGCTGTCCGCGTTTTAAAGACTTTATATCAGATTCTTCCAAAGGACTGTTACATTGCTCGTTCTGTTTCTACCGGTTATGGCGAAGCTCTTTTTCAGGCAGCTCTCGGTGTAGATGCCGGTGAAGTTGAAACAATTACTCATTACCGTGCTGCAGAATTCTTTGTTCCTGGCGTTGAATTCCTGCTTGACATTGGCGGTCAGGACATGAAGTGTCTGCGCATGAAAGATGGAGCAATTACTTCTATTCAGTTAAACGAAGCCTGTTCTGCCGGTTGTGGTTCATTCCTTGCAAACTTTGCAAATTCAATGAACCTCGGCATTAAGGAATTTGCTCAAAAAGCTCTTCTTTCTAAAAAACCGGTTGACCTTGGTTCGCGCTGTACAGTTTTTATGAACAGCCGTGTAAAGCAGGCTCAGAAAGAAGGCGCTACAATCGACGATATTTCTGCCGGACTTTCTTATTCAGTAATTAAAAATGCACTCTTTAAAGTTATAAAACTTCGTCGTGCTTCTGAGATTGGTACAAAGGTTGTAGTTCAGGGTGGTACATTCTATAACGATGCCGTTCTGCGTGCTTTTGAAAAAATTTCTGGAGTTGAAGTTTTCCGTCCGGATGTTGCCGGTTTGATGGGTGCTTATGGTTCTGCCCTCATTGCTTATGATCAGTGGTGCGACCTTACAGCGCCAAAACCAGGTCAGGAGCAGGGCTGGGTTCCTCCGAAGGTTGTTTCTAATATTGCAACCCCGGAACAGCTCGATTCATTCAAAGTTGATCTTGAACTTACACGCTGTGGCGGATGTCAGAACAACTGTCTTCTTACAATCAACACATTTACTGCCGGTGGTCAGAAACGACAGTTTATTACTGGTAACCGCTGCGAAAAAGGTCTTGAACGCCACAAACTTAAGGACACAACAACTGTTGACGGTTCAAACAAGGCAAATACCGGAGTTGAAGAAGCTGCAATTGAACTTCCAAACCTTTTTGACTGGAAGTACAAACGTCTCTTTAATTATTATGTTCCTCTTAAGCCGGAAGATGCTCCAATGGGAAGCGTTGGAATTCCTCGCGTCCTTAATATGTACGAAAACTATCCTTTATGGTTTACCGTATTTACAAAACTTGGATTCCAGGTAAAGCTCAGTCCTCGTTCAAGCAAGGCAATTTATGAACGTGGAATCGATTCAATTCCTTCTGAATCTGTATGTTATCCTGCAAAAATCAGCCATGGTCATATGGAATCTCTGCTTAAAATGGGCTGCAAGTTTATTTTCTATCCTTGTATTCCTTACGAAAAGCAGGAAGATCCTGGGGCTGGAAACCACTACAACTGCCCGGTTGTAACTTCTTATCCAGAAGTTTTAAAACACAACCTTGACAACGTAATTGAATCTAAAGACCTTCTCTTTATGAATCCGTTCCTGCCAATTTACGACAAAACCCGTCTTAAGGAACGTTTTTATGAAGAAATTCATAAATATTATCCTGTTTTGACAGAAAAACAGGTTTACGACGCAATCGATGCTGGCTGGGTTGAACAGGAAAAATTCAAACTGGACACTCAGGCTGTTGCAGAAGAAGCACTTGAACAGCTTGTTGTTAGTGGAGCAAACGGAATTGTTCTTGCAGGTCGTCCTTATCACCTTGATCCGGAAATCAACCACGGAATTCCAGAAATGATTCACGGACTTGGACTTGCAGTCTTTACTGAAGATTCAGTTGCTCATCTTGGTTCAATTGAACGCCCTCTGCGCATTGTTGATCAGTGGGTTTATCATAACCGCCTTTACCGTGCTGCAAATTTTGTAGCAGGAATGCCAAATCTTGAACTCGTTCAGCTTACTTCTTTTGGTTGTGGTCTTGATGCTGTAACTGCTGATCAGGTTGACGAAATAATGAAGGCAAAGAGCCGCATGTATACGTTGATTAAGATTGACGAAGGCTCAAACCTTGGCGCTGTAAGAATTCGTATTCGTTCTTTGATTGCTGCTGTAAAAGCCCGTCAGAGAGCCCGCAAAAAGGTTACGATAAAATCTTCAGCATATCAGCGTGTAATCTTTACAGAAAAAATGAAGGAAGAATACACAATTCTTTGCCCTCAGATGTCGCCAATACACATGAGCCTTCTCGAAGCTGCATTTAAATATTCCGGATACAAACTTGTTGTTCTCGATGCAGTTGATCCTAAGGCTGTTGATGCCGGCTTAAAGTATGTAAACAACGATGCCTGCTATCCGTCTATTCTTGTTGCTGGACAGATGATGCATGCGCTCGAAAGCGGAAAATACGACATTAACAAGACTGCTCTTTTGATTTCGCAGACTGGTGGTGGTTGTCGTGCAACAAACTATATCGGCTTTATCCGTCGTGCATTAAACGATGCCGGCTGGGGACAGGTTCCTGTAATTTCTTTAAATACTGTAGGTTTGGAAAAGAATCCTGGATTTAAGTTCACCCTGCCACTTGTTCACCGCTCAATGATGGCAGCCTTTATCGGCGATCTTTTTATGCGCGTTCTTTACAGAGTGCGCCCGTACGAAGCGGTTCCTGGCAGTGCAAATGCACTTTACGAAAAATGGAATGCAAAGGTTATTAAGCAGTTACATTCTCTTTCTGTTGCCGGCTACCACAGAATGATTCGTGGAATTGTACGCGACTTTGACCGCCTGCCGATTCTTCCGGTAAAAAAGCCGCGCGTTGGTGTTGTTGGAGAAATTCTTGTAAAATTCCATCCGACAGCAAACAACGATCTTGTAAACGTAATCGAAAAAGAAGGCGCTGAATGTGTTATGCCTGACCTTATGGACTTTGTATATTACACAATGGCTGACGGAAAATTCAGATACGAAGAATTAGCTTTCCCTAAAAAAGAAGAAACAACAGGAAAACTTATAATCAAACTTCTTAACTTTTATCGCAGACCAATTAACCGTGCATTGCGTCATAGCCGTCGCTTTACAACTCCTACAGATATTTGGGAAATGATGAAGTCTGTTGATGGAATTTGTCAGATCGGAAACATCAGTGGAGAAGGCTGGTTCTTAACTGCAGAAATGGTTGAACTTATACACAGTGGCGCTCCGTCGATTGCCTGCGTACAGCCTTTTGCCTGTCTTCCTAACCACATTACAGGAAAGGGAATGATAAAGGAATTAAGAAGACATTTCCCTCAGGCAAATATTAGTGCAATTGACTATGATCCTGGTGCTTCTGAAGTTAACCAGTTGAACCGTGTAAAGCTCCTGCTTTCTAATGCTCCAATCGGAAAGAACCCGGACGAAATGAAGAACGGTAAAATCTGGACTAAAAAAGGTCCGGTTGAACCAATTTTGCAGTATGCGTCTGGAGGAAGCCAGTTTGTAGATGACGATCCTGTTGATGCAAAAAATTTAATACCTGCAACAACAGCACTTTAGTGCCCGAGACGGCTGATTTTTATTTTTTACAATAAAACTTAGCCCCGGGTGGAGCCCCGTTAGTTTGGGCTGTCTAAAAACTATAAAACTCTGATTGATTCTGCCGGAATTTATTTTGACAGACTTAATCAGCGTTTGTTTTTAATTTTATTGGACAGCCCAAATGTAGCGGAAAGCGGAAGGGCGGAACACGGGACGAGACAAAAAATTGCGCTCCAAAAGTTCCTGCTCTTTTTTTTATTTAGCCTGCCTTATCTTTACTGTAACTTTTTTTGTTTAAGTGATATTTTTTAGTGATGAACAGAACAAAAATTGCTTTTGCCTGCGTTTTTTTTGCCGGATTTTTAGCGTTTGCGGATTTTAATACAATGAATGTTCCGGATTCGACACAAATCCGCCGTGAGTGTGCGCAAAGATGGTTTTTTGAAGATTTAAATGTTTTGCGCCAGCAGCGTGTAGAACTGCATTCAAACGAAATTGGTCAGGAATTTCAGATTCGTCTGGAAGAAACTGATTCTTCTTTTGCCGTAATTGTTGCTCCAAAAATGCTCCTCGAAACTGATTTTTATACGGAAAATGGAATTGAGCGTCGTACTGTGGACGATTTTCCTGGAGATGCCTGCGGAGCCTGGATTTTGTTTAGAAATTCGATTTCTGGAAAGGGCGAAAAACTGCGCATTTATTTTTCTGCCAATAGCAGCGAATATGTTGAATTTGAACCTGACGAAAATAAAACGCTTGCAGATTTTGTAATTTGTGGTTTTTATGCTGCAAAAGGCGTTCCAGTTGGAATTCCTTTTGAAAAACTGTACGAAGAGTCGTTTCAGCAGATTCTTTTGCTGACTGAACAGTTGCTTCCGTGGAATTATGCGGATATTCAAAAAGGTCAGTTTGATTCAAAATTGCAGATGATTGGTGTAATCCGCAAAAATTTGGGAAGAATTTTTTACAGCGCCGACACTTGTTATGACGAAAATGGCGAAAGTATCTGGATTTCCACTGGAAAAAAACATTCAGGCGAAGATTTTCTAATTAAGACAGAAATTGAAAATCCTCTTTTTTTGGACAGCGCAGGATTTTTAAAATGGATTGTTGATGGTCTTGTTGTGCCTGTGAACGGTTCTTTCCTCTATAGAGATCCGCTTATGGTTAAGACTGTAAGTTACGAAACAACTGGCAGAAACGGAGTTTTGGGGCAGACGATGGACATTTCGTTTACTCTTGACTGGTGCCGCAATCTTAGTGCTGCCTGTCTTTCTGTAAAAAGTCATAAAAAATATATGTGGAACGAAGCAAATATGGATGTTCAGGTAGATCCGTTTGCAAGTGAAGTTTGTGACGATGCTGCCAGCCAGGTTACCGGATTTATAAAAAATTCCGGTTATGCTGTAAAAACTTTAAAACCGCTTTTGTACGTTCTTGCTTCTACTGAGCCGGCTTATTTTTATCTTGCAGCCGTAAAAAGACCTGTAAAAGAGGTTTATGGCAATGCAGAAAATTTTATTTTTGATCAGTGTGCGGCAATTTTTCCAATGTACGACAAAGATGGAAGATTTGCCTGCGTTATTTTTGAAAACGGCCGTGAACTTACGCTAAATGAGTTTGTTTCAAAGTATGAAGGCAGTTTTGTTCATTTGTCGAGAGTTTTGAGTGAAAAGGAATTTTATCCGCAATAAAAAATTATGAAAAAATTATTTTATCCTGCAATTTTTGTTTTTTTTGGCTGTCTTTCGTTTACTTTTGCCCAGAAGGCGAATACAACGCAATTGGCTTCTCAGATGATGAGCGCATATTCTGATGGATTTTATCCTGGCGTTGTTCGTTTTGCAGACGAAATTCTCCTGCAAAGATCAAATTCTCCGGTTGAAGTAAGGGCATTTTTATTAAAGGCAGAAAGTTTTTTAAAAATGGGAAGAATTCAGGAATCTCTTGAATTTTTACTGGGTGAACAAAGTTTGGTTAAAAAAAATGAAGAAGCAAAGGCTGAATGTTTTTTTTGGACTGGCCGCGCTTATTTTGAATTGAATAAAAATGAAGAATCCTTGTCTTGTTTTTATAATTCTGCAGATATTTTAAAAAAGAATTTGCAGTCAAAAACTCTTCAGGAAAATGAACAGAATAAAAAACTCTATGCAAATTCACTTTTTTATGCCGGAAAAGTTTTACGCCGGCTCGAAAATTTTGAAACAGCAGCTGAATATTTTGAATATGTAATTCAAAACGGAAATATTTTTAGCGCAAATGATTTTGAAGACGCAGCTGTTAATTTTTTTGAATGTGCAGTTCTTTCTAAACAGTTTGCAAAATGTGAAGAATATTATCCGCAGGTAAAGGATTTTGAATTTACAAATGATGGAAAATACAGAATTCTTCTTGCATATGCTCAGGCTCTTGAAGGTTTAAAAAAATATGCTCAAGCTTACGAGCTTTATGTAAAAATTCTTTCTTCCGGGCCTGACAGCCTTTCTGCAATTGCAATGCAGAGAGCGTATTTGATTTCTTCTTCAAATCCTTCTGTCTCTGGAGAAAAAACAGATGCCATTATAGAAAAAACTTCTGCATTAAAAGAAAAAAATCCTCAGCTTATAAGTGAATTCTGGACAAGACTTGCAATCGATGAGTTTAATTCTAAAAATTACGAAAAATCACTTTTGTATTTTAATAATGCAAAAGAAAATTCGTCTGTGCCTTTAAAGCAGCTTGGTTTGATTTATTCAACAGAAATAAAATTTCTGACTTCCAAAAAAACGCAAAAACAGGCGGCTTTAGATTGTCTTTCTTTGCTGGAAAACGGCTGGAACGACTGTGATTTTGAACCAGATGAATTTTTTTATGCAGATGCAATGGTTGCAAAGGCAAGATATTCTGCAATTTGCGAAGACTGGCAAAAAACTCTTGAATACGCTTCTCCACAGATTTTGTGCGAAAAATCTCCTGGCGTAAAAAAGAGTGCAGTTTACTGGACTTCCCTTGCGCTTTATTCAACTGGCAGATACAAAGAATGTTTACAAATTATGGAAAAATCTTCGTATCAGGACGATGATTTTTTAATTTTAAAGGCAAAAGCTCTGGCAAAAAGTGGAAATTCTTCTGGAGCAGATTCAATCTTTTATGAACTTTCGCAAAAAGGTTTACTTAATAACGACGGAAGACTCGACTACATCCGCACACTTTTAAATGCCGGACATTTGTATTCAACTGTTAAGCAGGCAAATGTTGCATCTGGCGCCGAAGCTTCTTATATGAAAGGTCTTGCATTTTTTAATCGCCGCGAATGGAAGAATGCTGAAAACGCTTTTTCTTCTGCAATTGAACAAAAAAATGATAAAACTGCGCTTGAAGAAAATTATTCAAATCTTTCTTATTTTTATCTTGGATATTGCCAATATCAACTTGAAGAATACGAAAACGCATTTAAAAATCTTTCTGTTTTTATAAACAGCAAAAAAGAAAGTTCCTTAAAATGGCTTGCGTGCGTTACTGCGAGCCGTTGTGCAGTTCAACTTGCAAAAAAAACTCAGGCAGTCGAAGTTGCAGGCTTGGCATTAAAAATTGCAAAAGATGACAGCGAAATCCACGAAAGTGTTCTTTTGCTTTCTGGAATTTATTCTGATTTTGGGGATTTTGACAGCGCCATAAAAGTTTTAAAACCATATTCTGACAAAGGTGACGAGTTCGGAAATGAATGTCTTTATCTTCTGGCTCAGGTTTATGTTCAGAAAAAAGATTTTGTACAGGCAGATTCCTGCTATAAAACTTTGAGCGAACAAAAATTGTCAGATTCTCTTGCCCAGGAAGCTCTTTTCAGACGCGGAGAACTTTTTTATACAAACGAAAAATATTCAAAAGCAATTCCACTTTTTGAATCTTACATGAAAAATTATTCTGATGGAAAATTTTTTGATGCAGCAATGTATTTTGAAGCTGACAGCCTTTTAAAAACAGGAAAAACAGAAAAAGCTTCGCTTTATTTTATGCAGATTATTCAAAATCAGAATGATTCAACTTATAAATATGCGGCTCAAAAAAATATGGTTGAATTGTTCCGTCAAAATGGAGAATATTCTCTGGCTTTGCAAATGGCACAAAAAATGATTCAGGAATATGGCTCTCAGGCGGAAGCAGACGGAATTCCTGCAATAACAAGAGAATTAAAGGCTCTTGCTTCTGGCGCGGATAAAGAAATTCTTGAAAAAGAAATTGAATACGAAAATCTGGGTTTTGAAAAAACTGCAGAAGGACGCATTTCTGGCACTAGCCTCGTAAAACTTTATGCAAAGACTTTAAATTTTCAAAAAGCAGAAAAACTTGCCGTTCAACTCTTAAAAATTCAGGAAAAAAATGAAACAGAAGTTGAAGGTGCTTTTGAAAATTCACAATTTCTTGCCGGACTTTATCGGAATCAGAACAAAAAAGATGATTCTGCACAAATGTTTTTAAAGGCTGCTCAATATGCAAGAAAATGTGGCAAAAATGAAGACGCTGCCCGTTGCCTTTACGGAGCGGCAGAGTCTTTTGATGCTGCAAAAAAACGTGGAGACGCAAAATCTACAGTTGAATTACTGCAGAAACTTTATCCACAAAGCACTTACGCCGCAGATTCAAAAAATCTGCTTAAATAAAAAATAAACTGAACCAGGCAAAATTCCAGAAACGGGAGAAACTTTTATGAAATTGTCAGTTAATAAAAAAATATTTTTTTTGTTTACGGTTTTCTGTTCTTTTAATTTTATTTATTCACAAAATTCTGTAAAAACAGAAAACCCAAAATTGTCAGAAAACGAAATTGAACTGCCAGACGTTACGACTGTAATTTCTGGCGAAGCTTTGACTGCAGGTAAAGACAGCGTGCCGGATTATAAAAAAATTCTTCCAGACAAAAATACAGGAAACGTTCAGCTGCCTGTTATGCCGGCTGTTCAAAATGAAAAATTGCCGGAAAATGAATATTCTTTTAACCACGAAGCTTACGAAGATTTTGCTCAAAAAAAATCTGCAGACGGTTATTTTTTAAGGCAGACTTCAATTGAAGCCGACAAAAAACTTTCTGTAAAAAATGCGAAATTTGATTTTTCGGGCTGGTACAAAAATAAAGATAATGGACTGCAGTCTGATTCAAATTCTTTTACAGACTATCTTTACAACGATATTGGCGCAAAAGTTCTGGGCGAATGGAATTTAAGCAAAGGATGGTACATTTTTTCTTTTATTGGCTGTTCGTATTACAACCGCTATGGAATTCAATTTGAAAATGCTCTTGAATCTGAAAATTCCTGGGAAAAAAATGCAAAATATTTTTCTTTTTCTCCAGAATTTTCTTTTGGCTGGAAAAATTACGGATTTGATTTGAATTTTTCTTCAAAATACGAAACTCAGCTAAATATGAAAGATTCAAATACGTTGCAAAAAGCCTTGTATGCTTCTAGTGCAGAATCTGTTCATCGCGGGCAGTTTACTTTTAATTTTTCGTGGAAGAATGATTTTGTCGACACCTGGGCAAAAACTTCTGTCGTAACGGGAACTTCTATTGGAAACAACGACGTAATTGTTCCGTTTGGACTCGGCGCAACATTCTTATTAGAAAACGGTTTTTCTTCCCGCAAAATTGTTTTGAGCGCAGAAGGCGGACTTGATTCTTTCTTAGAATTGGCTGGTTCAATCGAAAAAAATTCACCTTTTGCAGTTCTTTATTCTCTTCCTGCTGAACAAAGCGACTGGTACGGAAAGGCTTTTGCTTCTGTTCCGTTAAAAGACATTTTTAGTTTGAATTTTACAGGAGAATTTAGAAAAACTGCATTTGGAAACGGAATCTGGCAGGCAGATTATTCTTCTGTTTTGAGTTCGAGCGGATTTTATTTAATAAATCAGGAAGAACGCACAGACTTTAATACTGAAGTTGTTTTTACTGCTGATTTTGAACAGTTAAAGTTGAGTGGCGG
>CAVKVK010000073.1:0-10600 GCA_963659855.1 Parabacteroides distasonis
TGAAATAAGTTTTTAATTGAACTTTCTAAAAGGAGAAATTTATGTTTGAAAGAAAATTATACAAACAATATGCAAAAAAACAGCTTGAAGACCGCAAAAAAATTCCTGCAATGGCAACTTTAATTGCAGGCTTAATTTCAGTTCTGATAACATCAACTTCAACACTGACAGGTCCGTTTGTTACGATAATCGGTCTTTTAACAATTGCAATCAATGGAATTCTTAAGACAGCACAGTGTCATCTTTATCTTGAATATTTTAAAAAACATGACAAAATTCCATTTTCTGAATTTGTAAAAGGTTTTTCGTATTGGATTAACGGTGCACTCGGTGCATTGTGGTTCACTTTGTGGGTATTTTTGTGGTCGCTTTTACTTGTAATTCCAGGAATCGTAAAAGCATTTTCTTATTCACAGATTTTCTTTATTCTTGCAGAAAATCCAGATATTGAAGTTTCTAAAGCAATGAAAATCAGCAAAATAATGACAAAAGGTTTTAAAGGCGACCTTTTTGTAATGGTTTTAAGTTTTATTGGCTGGGAAATTCTTTCTTTCTTTACTTTTGAAATTCTCCAGCTCTGGCTTACTCCTTATAAAAATATGTCATTTACAAATGCTTACAAAAATATGAAAATGCAGGCAATCCGCTCAGGAGTTCTTACCGCAGAAGATTTTAACTAGAATTTGAGGCTACAAAATGGAAAATAAAAATTCAAAAAAAAGCGGACTTGTCGTTTTAATAACGATTTCAATAATTGCTGTATTGATTGCAGTTTTTAACCTTGTTTCTCCAATAGATTTTTCAAAGACAAATAATTCTTCTAAAAAAAGTGAATTTTCGATCAAAGTAAAAAAATCAAATCCTTACATTGCAGTAGTTTACATTACAGGAACAATTCAGGAAAAAGGAAACACTTACAACCAGGAATGGCTGATGGACACAATCAGCACACTAAAAAACGATGAAAAAAACAAAGGAATTCTTTTGTTTATAGATTCTCCAGGAGGAACTGTTTACCATGCCGACGAAGCATATCTTGAACTTTTAAAATACAAGGCAAGTGGAAAAAAAGTTTACGCATATTTTGGTTCTCTTGCAGCTTCTGGCGGATATTACATTGGCTGTGCAGCAGACACAATTTATGCAAACAGAAATGCGCTCACAGGTTCAATTGGTGTAATAAGTTCATCTTCGGTTGATGCAACCGGACTTTTTGAAAAACTTGGTCTTAAAGTTATTACAGTTCATTCAGGCAAAAATAAAAATATGCTGAACTACGACGAACCGGTAACTGAAGAACAGATTAAAATTATGCAGGGAATTTCTGATGAAGCTTATGAACAGTTTACAGAAATTGTCAGCGAAAGCCGCAGAATTCCAATTGAAGAAGTTCGAAAATTAGCAGATGGAAGAATTTACACAGCCCGCCAGGCAAAGGAAAACAGACTTGTAGACGAAGTATTTACTTACGAGCAAACCCGGGAATCTATAAAAGCCGATTTTAATTTTGATAATTTAGGATTTAAAGATTTTAAATACGAAAAAAGTGAATCTTTGCGCTCAATGCTCTTAGAAGGTTTTTCTGCAGTAAAAAATCCGGAAGCTTTTTTTAGTCAAGAGCCGGTTTTATCGTATCTTTATTCAAATTAAAAATTTTATTTACTGTGTGGCAAAAAGCCGCACAGTTTTTGTCATTTGTTTATTCCAGACATTCAATTATAGAAGAAAGTTCGTTAAGGTTGAGTGGCTTTTTAAAAAAGTAATTTACGCCAAGTTCTTTTACGCGCTGTTCAACAGAACTGTCTTCTAAGGCTGTAACAACTACAATTATTGGTTTTCCGAAAGATTCATTTTCCCTGATTTTTTTGCAAAGACTAAAACCGTCAACCCCCGGCAAATCAAGGTCAAGAATTAAAATTCCAGGTTGATTTTGAGTCATTAAAACGCCGGCTTCAAAACCGTCAAAAGCCTGAAAAATTT
Source organism: Parabacteroides distasonis (assembly GCA_963659855.1). Taxonomy (GTDB): domain Bacteria; phylum Spirochaetota; class Spirochaetia; order Treponematales; family Treponemataceae; genus Treponema_D. The sequence goes on from CAVKVK010000073.1 coordinate 1,981, forward strand.
CAAGTCCTGAATTTTCATATTTTTTTTGTAAAAATCTTGCAATTACGCAGTTTAAACCTTTATCGTCGTCGACAATCAAAACACTCTGCTTAAAAACAACCGGCGAAGAACATTTTTCATTCAATTCTTCCGGAATCCGCATATTTCTGCTTTTCATAAACAAAGCAAGATCGTCCGGATAAACGCGATACTGACCGCCCGGTGTTGTAAAAGCCTTTAAGTGCCCGCCTTTTATCCAGTTAATTGCCGTTTGATTTACGACTCCGCATATATTTGCAACTTCAAGCGCAGAAAAAACTTCTGGTTTGTCATTTTTTTTAGCCATTATTGTCTTCCCGAAATTTATTTTAATTCTGTAAAGAGTGAATCATTTTATACGAAAAACCTGAATCTATCATATACTTTATTAGTTTTTCGTCTTTTTTTCCGCTTCTAATTGCTTTTTCCATTGCTCTTTTACAAAGTTGAATTTCTTCATTTTCTTCAAAAAAAAGATCAATGGCTTTTTTTGCATCTTCTCTTTGTATTCCACGACCAGTTAATTCACTTAAAAGCCGAATACGTCCCTGAGGTTTTGTAATTGTATGGCTTCTAAGCCAGCAATACGAAAATCTTGTATCGTCTAATAGTTTTTTTTCTTCCAAAAAATCAAGAGCAGTTTTTACAGCCTTTTTTGAATGTCCTTTTTGTGCAAGTTTTTTTTCGAGCCCAGCCCTGCACTGCTCACACCGCGCAAGATAATCTTCTGCTTTTCGCTCTGCAGCAAAAGCAAGTCCGCTATCAACAATTTCTTCTTCTCTTTCTGCATCAAACTGCGCACCGGCAACAATTTCCGCAGGTTTTATTGTTTGAAGAAAAGCCATCCTGATAAAAAAAACAGACCCGTCTTCTGTGGTGAGTTCCACTATATCCGACAAGGTCTGTTTTATAGCACTTAAGCGCATTTTTTGTTCCATGAATATTTTTTTGAACTCCAGACAAATGGAGTCCAAAAATATTTCCAGATAAACTCTGGAAAACGATATTCTAACGTTTTGAGAACTGGAAACGACGACGAGCACCGCGCTGACCGTACTTTTTACGTTCAACCATGCGGCTATCGCGTGTAAGGAATCCGTTAGCTTTAAGTGATGTGTGTGCATCTGGATCAACCTGGAGCAACGCACGAGAAAGTCCGTGGAGACAAGCATCTGCCTGACCGTTCAAACCACCGCCAGTTACGTTGATCAAAATGTCAAATTTATTTTCGTTGCTTGTAACGAGAAGTGGCTGATGTACTCTGCGTACCTGTTCTTCTGAATCGAAATATTCAGCAACATCTTTTCCGTTTACAACGATTTTTCCACTACCGTCACGCAAAAATACACGTGCTGTAGCAGTCTTTCTTCTACCTGTACCAATTGCAACATTCTTTACCATCATAGACTCCTGTTACACTTCAAGTGGTTTTGGATTCTGAGCCTTCTGCGGGTAATCAGAACCAGCATAGATTTTTACACTGTCCATCATTTTGCGACCAAGACGGCCGTTTGGAAGCATACCTGCAATTGTGCGTGTGAGTGGAGCGATAGGATTTCTTTCGATGAGTTTTTCGAAAGTGAAAGAGCGCAATCCACCAACATAACCTGTGTAATGGCGATAAAGCATGTCTGTTGTTTTGTTACCAGAAACAACTACTTTGTCAGCGTTGATAACAACAACAAAGTCACCCATTGCCTGGTTAGGTGTGTAAGTAGCCTTGTTTTTTCCACGAACGACTGCAGCAACTTTAGCAGCAACACGTCCGAGCGGTTTACCGGCAGCATCAATGATGTACCAGTCACGTTTCTGTTCGTAATCTTTAACGAATAAAGTTTTCATTTGTATATACCTTGTACTAAAAAGTCTCTTGTGTTCATTTTGATTGCATCTTCAAAAATCACACTCCGCAGATATTGAAGCTTATCTGCGCATATACGGGGACATAAATATTAAAATTTTTATGATTTTTGGTCAACGTAAAACGAAGGTAAATTCTAAAATCTTTTATAAATTCTATAAAGCTGAGTATACGTTTATATCAACACTAGTTTTTTGATTCTTTTTCGTTTTCTTCGTTAGCTTCGCGTTCTTCTTTTCTGGCTTCTTTTTTATCCTGAATGTCGGCAAAACCAATTAAGATTGCTGCAATGCCAACAAGAACTGCAAGTAATGGACCGTCGCCTTTTAGTGCAATCAATACGTAAGAGCCCCAGTCAAGTCCCTGTGGCAAAACTGCAAAAACGCAGAAAGCAATTAACAAAAGTCCAAAAATTATAGCAAGCATTTTTTACTCCAAAAAACGATTTTCAATTCAAAATTGATAATAAGGGTGCGCATAGCGCGATTCTGAAAAATTTACTACATTAAATATATTTTATCAAACTTTGTAAATTGCTATAATGCTCGCTATGTTAAAAGTAGAAAATATCCGCAAAGGTGTGCGTGCAACGATTCCAATTTTTTTTGGTTATATTTCTATTGGAATTCCGTTTGGAATAATGGTCGTAAACAACGGTTATCCGTGGTGGTTTGCTCTTTTTATGGGAATGACGATTTTTTCAGGAACCGGTCAGTATGTTGGAATTGGACTTATGGCTGCCGGAGCGTCGCTTCCTGCTTTTTTAGTAACTCAGTTTTTTGTAGGAATAAGACACTGTGTTTACGGACTTTCTTTACTAAAAAAATTTGATGGCAGACGTGTCGGAAAATGGAAGCCGTTTTTAATTTTTGCACTTACTGACGAAACTTATGCCTTAATTGCTTCGAGTGATGTTCCTTTGGGAGAAAAAGACGGCGAATATTACAGCCTGATTGCAGCTTTAAACTGGTCTTACTGGCTTTTAGGCGGTTTGATTGGAGCCGTTTTGGGAACAATAATTCCGTTTAATTTTGCGGGCGTAGATTTTGCGTTGAATTCTCTCTTTATAGTAATAATGATTGATCAGATTAAAAAAAGCAGAGATTTATTTCCTTCGGTTTGTGGAATTTTAACAGCGGTTATTGCAATTGTGCTTGCAAGATATGGAATTCTTCCTTCGCAGCAGGTTTTGATTGTAGCACTTTCTTTGGGAATTGCAGTTTTGCTCCTTGTGCGTGGAGTTTTTCATAAAAACAGAGAGGTTGAAGAATAATGCGTCTTACACTTTTTCAGGCAACGATTGCGACCGTTGCTTCGGCAGTAATGATTTTTTTATTGCGGGCACTTCCTTTTATTCTTTTTAGCAAAAGAAAACCTCCAAAGATTATTTCTTTTATTGAAAAATATATTCCAGCGATGGTAATTGGTGTTTTAATTATTTATTGCCTTGTTGATCCAAAATATATTTCGTTCAACGAAGCTCCATACGGAATTCCTGCCCTTGTGGCTGTTGCCAGTGCAATTCTTTTGCATTTGTGGAAAGGCAACAGCATGCTAAGTATTTTTGGAAGCACAATCATTTTTATGGTTCTCGAAAGAGTTATTTAGCGTAAGGGATAGTAGGGGCGCGCGAAGCGCGGTGCGCAGCACTGGAGCGCGTTAGACGCGGAACCACGAATAGCCCGGCCCGCACTCTGACGAAAGGCAGAGTGCGGGATACGCCCAAAAAAAACAAAAAAAATAATTTTCAAAAGTTTTTAAAAACGTGTAGACAATTTGAAGTAATAATCTTATTTTAGTTTTTATGCAGTTTTTCTGTTATTCATCAAAACCCCCAGAAGTTGGGCTTTAAAATAAGAGGTATCACATTGAACGGTAGTCAGGTTAAGATTGACCACGTATCCAAGGAATTTGGTGACTTTGTTGCACTGAATGATGTTAATTTTACTATAAACCAGGGTGAATTTTTCACTTTGTTAGGTCCATCGGGATGTGGTAAAACAACACTTCTCCGTATTATTGCAGGTTTTGAAAACCCAGATGACGGTGCCGTTCTTTTTGATGACACAAACGTTGTAGGCCTTCCACCAAACAAAAGACAGTCAAACACAGTTTTTCAGTCGTATGCTCTTTTTCCGCATATGACAGTTTTTGAAAACGTTGCTTTTTCTCTCAGATTAAAAAAAGTTGATAACGCAACTGTTGAAGAAAAAGTAAAAAAATATCTTTCTTTAGTTCAGCTCGAAGAACACATGTACAAAAAGCCAAACCAGCTTTCTGGCGGTCAGCGCCAGCGTGTTGCTATTGCGCGTGCGTTGATTAACGAACCAAAAGTTCTTCTTCTTGACGAACCACTTTCTGCTCTCGATGCAAAACTGCGTTCAAGTCTGTTAGTTGAACTTGATCATCTTCACGATAAAATCGGCGTTACCTTTATTTTTGTTACTCATGACCAGAGCGAAGCTCTTGCTGTTTCTGACCGCATTGCTGTAATGAATAAGGGAAATGTTCTTCAGATTGGAACTCCTTTTGAAATTTACGAAAGCCCGGCAACTCAATTTGTTGCACAATTTATTGGCGAAACAAACCTTTTTGAATCCACTGTCGTAAAATGCGAAGGCTACAAGGCTAAAAGCGGCGAAGAATACATGGTTACTCTCAACACTCCGGCTCTTGGTTTACAGGCTCAGCTTGCAGGCGACACTCAGGCAACAAAGGAAGAAGACAAAAATATTCTTGTTACAGATTACGAGCACACTGACGAAGGTCAGAAAGTTGCGTTTACAATTCGCCCGGAAAAAATCCGCATTACACTCGAAGAACCAAATGTAAACGGAAGAAAAGACATTAACGTATTTAAAGGCGTTGTTGAAGAACCTGTTTACACTGGATTCCAGTCAAAATTCTATGTAAAACTCGAAAAGACCGGCACAATTGTAAAAGTCTTTAAGCAGCATACAAACTATCTCGATGACGGTCCGGAAATTCAATGGAAGGACACGGTTTATATTTCCTGGTCGGCAGAAGACGGCTATATCGTTGAAGATATTGAAAAATAAAAGGACAAGTTTGTAATGAAAAAAGAAAACGACAGCCCTTCGCTCAAATTTGCAAAAGCTGCGAGGGATAAAAAATTCAAAAAAATAAATCCAGGACCAGTTTACGCCTGGCCAATGGGTTTGTGGTTCAGTCTGTTTTTTGTTATTCCGCTGATTATTATTGTTGCTTATTCTTTTATGAAGAGAGATGTTTACGGCTCTGTAGTTGCTGAATTCAGTTTAAAAGCCTACAAACAGATGCTCTCGCCAGCATATGGAATAATTTTTTTAAGAACTCTGTGGATTACAGCAATTTCTACATTGATTACGATTTTAGCAGCACTTCCGTGTGGTTATGCAATTGCCCGAAGCAGAAAATATCAGACTACTCTCTTGATTCTTGTAATTATTCCGTTTCTTACAAATTCCTTAATAAGAATTTTTGCCTGGATTACGATTTTAGGCGACAACGGAATTCTTAATATGTTTTTAAAATCAGTTTTTGATTTTTGGCATAAAATAACTGGCAATCCTGCAAACTTTGTTCCTGTAAAGTTTATGTATACAAAGGGCGCTGTAATAATATTGAGTATTTACATGTACCTTCCGTATGCAATTCTCCCGATATTTACGGCAGTTGACAGATTCGATTTTTCTTTAATTGAAGCTGCGCGCGATCTTGGAGCAACAAAACCGCAGTCAATGCTTAAGATTTTAATTCCTGGAATAAAAAGCGGAATTATTTCTGCATTGATTTTTACATTTATTCCTATTTTTGGTTCTTATACAGTTCCTAATATTGTTGGTGGAAAGGACAGTTACATGATCGGAAACATAATTGTTGATCAGGTTCAAAAAACCCGTAACTGGCCACTTGCATCAGCTTTTTCCATGGTTTTAACCCTGCTTTCTATGGCAGGAATTCTGTGGATGTTGTATTCAAACAAAAAAGAAGCCGAACTTAAAAAAGTTTCGACTAAAGAGGACACAACAACTGGAGGAACAAAATAATGTCTTTTGGACCATTTGATTTTGTATTGAATTTACTCAAACCTTCTAAAGTAAAACACAGTGAAAATTTCAGACACGCAAAAAGACACTGGAAAAAGAAGGCGACACAATTCTCTTTTTCTAAAACTGTGCTTTTTTTGTGCATGCTGTTTTTGTTTCTGCCACTTCTGGTAATAATTTTTTACTCGTTTAATGCTTCAAAAGATACAACTTTTACGGGCTTTTCTTTTGTCTGGTACCAGAAGTTAATTTTTGATTCAAAACCACTCTGGAATTCTCTTTTGAACAGCTTTATTGTTGCAGTTTCTTCATCTGTTGTTGCAACAATTTTAGGTTCACTTGCTGCCTTAGGAGTAAGCTGGTACAGATTTACTGGAAAAAACTACATTCAAACTATAAGTTTTTTGCCAATGGTTTTGCCAGAAGTTATCATGGGTCTTTCGCTTTTGATTTTCTTTAGCGCAATTAAAATGAGCCTTGGCCTTGTGACAATCTTTATTGCACACACAACTTTTTGTCTTCCGTTTGTTTTTTTAATGGTTACAGCCCGCGTTGATGAATTTGACACTTCAATTATCGAAGCAAGCCATGACCTTGGTGCAAACGAAATTCAAACTCTTACAAAGGTTATAATTCCTGCAATAATGCCTGGCATTGTTTCTGGTTTTATGATGAGTATTACAATGTCTCTTGAAGACTACGTAATTACATTCCTTGTAAGTGGCCCAGGAAGCACAACCCTGCCTCTTTATGTTTATTCAATGATCCGCTTTGGTGTAAGCCCGGTAATCAATGCGCTTTCCTTTGCCTTAATTGCAGCAATCGCAGTTCTTACTTTTGCATTGCGTAAAGGCGTTAAAGGTTTTGCCGCAGGTCACTAAGTTTTTCTTATGGTAAAAAACGCTCTGTATGGAGCGGTTTATTTTATGGTTTTCCGGATGCAATGGGGTATCCGGGTTTTGGAGTTAAGCGTTATGAAAATCGCCTCTAAAATTATTTTTGCAGCACTTTCTTTGTCTGCTGCTATGGGTCTCTTTACTTCTTGTGGAGATGACGGAAAAACTCTTTATTTGTACAACTGGACTTATTACACTCCAGATGAAGTTTTGCGCAACTTTGAAAAAGAATTTGATTGTACAGTCAAAGTTGACAGCTATGCTTCAAATGAAGAAATGTATGCAAAGCTCAAGGCTGGTGCAAAGGGATACGACATTGTAGTTCCTTCTCAGGATTATGCTTCGATCATGATTGCACAGGGAATGCTCCAGAAACTTGATCCTGCAAAACAGACTAATAATTCAAAATTGAATCCCCTTCTTTCAACTTTAGCAACTTACGATCCTGATTTCGAATATGCAAGCCCTTACTATCTTGGTGCAGCCGGTGTTTCTGTTAATAAAACAAAAATTCCAGCTGGAACATACGAAAAATCATGGAATATTTTTGCCGACACCCGTCTTGCAGGACACGCAACAATGATGGACGACATGCGCGAAGTTTTGGGCGATGCACTTACAGTTCTTGGTTACGATTTGAATACAACAGACGACAGCCAGCTTGAACAGGCAAAAGAACTCATTATTAAAAACTGGAAACCAAACTTAGTAAAATTTGATGCTGAAGGTTTTGGAAAATCTTTTGCTTCTGGAGATTTCTGGGTTTGCCAGGGTTATGCAGAAGTTGTTTACGGTGAAGTTCCGGAAGAAAAATGGGACGAAACAATCGACTTTTTTATTCCAGAAGAAGGCGGTCCTTCGTACCTCGACAGCATGTGTATTTTGAAGGATGCAAAACACGTAGACCTGGCAAATGAATTTATCAATTACATTCACAGACCAGAAGTTTATGCAAAATTCCTTGATGCATTCCGCTTTCCTTGCTTTGTAGTTCCAGAAGCTGCAAAATATACAACTTCAACTCCAATGTACGACGCAAACCAGATGAACAAATGCAAGCTTAAACTCGACATTGGCGAAGCATTGGACAAATACAACAACGCATGGCAGGAAATCCGCTTTACTGATTAGAAAATAGAATTTCTGTCAGCATTTGATAAAAACTAAAAAAGAGCACTTTTTAGATTTAAGTTTTTGAATCTTTAAAGTGCTTTTTTTATTCTATTCTGTATTCAACATAGCGGACTTTTCCGTTTTGAATACAGTTTTTTATTTCTTTTTCGCGTTTTGAAAGCTGGCTTCCTCCGGTTTTTACTTCTATAAATAAAATTTCTTGAATTTCGTGGTCTGCACTTGCTCCAGGAAAAGCTATAAAGTCCACAGGCTTACCGACAAAACGACAATCTGCAGGATTACACGGAAATTGTGGCAAAAATGGAGCAATCTGTTCAGCAGCAAGACCGGCAACAACAGACTTTGAACGGTTTACAGCGTCTTCGCGGGCAGTTTTTATAGTCTGCTTTAATTTAATTCCTGCAAAAAATTCTCCGCACTTCCAGGAAATTAAAACAATTACAAAAAGCGCAATTATTCCGAAAATAAAAGCAGTAAAAATATTATTCATTAAAAAATTAAAAAAAGTGTTCATTGAACTTGATAATATACTTTTTTTCTAGAAAATTCATAAAGAATGAATAATTTTGAATTTTATTAAGTATGTAGATGTCGAGTTTTTATACTGAACTTATAAAACTCGAATTTTAGGCTAATATGTGGATGTCGAATTTATTTTATAC
>CAVKVK010000074.1:0-10528 GCA_963659855.1 Parabacteroides distasonis
GTTGTAAATAAGGCGCAGGGGATGGTTACACATCCGGCTGCGGGCAATTGGGATTCAACTCTAGTTAATGCTCTTTTATTCCATTGGGGAAGAAAGGCTGTTTCACAACAAAAAGAAGGAAGCACTGTAAAAAATACAGAAGGGCGACGTCCAGGAATTGTGCACCGCCTTGATAAAGACACTTCTGGAGTAATAATTACAGCCAAAAACAGAGAAACTGAAGAATTTTTAGGAAATCAATTTAAAAATCACAAAGCTCTTTCAAAAATTTATATTTGTATTTGTCAGGGACATCCACCGGCAAAAGAAGGAATTATAAAAACAAAACTTACCCGAGATCCTTACGACAGAAAAAAGTTTAAGGCTGTAGACCTAGAAAGCAATGGAAAAACTGCAATAACAAAATTCAAGTGCATTGCCTGCTATGGTCCATACAGCTTAATGAAGGTAAAAATTTATACTGGCCGCACTCATCAAATCCGCGTTCATTTAAAATTTATCGGTTGTCCGATTCTTGGAGACAAAGTATATTCAAAATCAAAAAGTTCAATTTTTGAAAAAGCAACATTAATGCTTCATGCTTATAAATTAAAAATACTGTTGCCGAATAAAACAGAAAAATCGGTTTTTAAGGCCGAAGTTCCTTTGCGTTTTAAGAAAGTAATAAAAAAATTACATTCTTCTTTTGAAAAATCGCTTCCACCACAAAGCATTCCGGCAAAAATTCCAGTCGAAAAAACTTCAATTGAAGGCGAACTGCCTCTTTTTCTGGCAAAAAAAGGTTATGGTCAATGGCAAAAATAAAAATCATACAAAAACCAGATTTAGAGCATGATTTTCTTGTTGTTTATAAACCTTCAGGTCTTGCCAGCGCTCCGCTTTTTGAAGGAGAAGAAAGTGCCTTAACCCAGGCAATTGAACTTTTTCCACAGATTAAAAAAGTCGCTGGTAAAAAGAAAATTGAATATGGCCTTATACACAGAATCGACACCGCAACTTCCGGGCTTTTGCTGATTGCTCTAACCCAGGATTTTTATGATTTTTTGCAGGAAGAACAAAAAAAAGGCAATTTTATAAAACATTACAGAGCCTTAGTTGAATACGAAGGAACAGAAACAAAAGAATTTACAGTAATTTCTAAATTCCGTTCTTATGGTCCAAAAGGAAGGCTTGTAAAACCGGTTTTTGAAGACGGAACGACTGCGGACAAAAAAAAAGCTGGAGACAAATTGTATTCAACTTTTATAAAAATCGATGGAAAAAAAGCTTTTTGTAAAATTACAGAAGGCTACCGGCACCAGGTAAGAGCGCATTTATCTTATTCTGGATTTCCGATAAAAGGAGACGCCTTATATAATAAAAATTATAAAGACGGACAAGAGTTAGAATTTGAAGCTTTTAAAATTGAATTCAAAAATCCTTCAACAGGAAAAACTGAAACCTACGAAATTCAATAAAAAAAGCAGCATTCATTTTTTTACTGTGTTTTTTGCACATAATGAATGCTGCTTTTGTAAACAAAACTTAAAAAACAGATTTATAAATTTCTAAAACCTGATCCGGATTAAACTGAATATAGCCGTTTTGAGTCAGGCGGGTTTGAGCTTCAACCGTATTTTTTGTAAATACAGGAAGTTCACTTTCTTTTACACCGTATTCGCTCATTCTTTTTAACGGCAAAACTGAATTAAGAACCTTATCGAGTTCTTCATAAACAGCATCTTCAGAACAATTCATAATTTGTGCAAGTTTTTTATTGAGGGAAGAAATAAAACCTGTTGAATTGAGTTTCTGATATGTTTTAAAAACTGCCATAAAAAGAACGTAGTTTGCTTCTCCGTGTGGAACGTGGTAAGTTGCCCCAAAAGAATAGCTCATTGCATGAACGTATCCAGTTCCTGCGTTACCGAATGCAATGCCGGCATAGTTTGAGCCCAAAAGAAAATCCGACAAAAGATTTTTGTATTCATTTTGACCTTTTTCCTGCATTTTCATATAACCGCCAAGAATAAGTTCAATCGCCATAAAACTGAATTTTCTAGAAAGAGTGGTTGCTTTTGGAGAAAGATAACTTTCCATTGCATGAACAAGAGCATCAATTGAACTTGTTGCAAAAAATTTATAAGGAAGATCGGTTAAAAGTTCTGGAATTAAAACTGCAAAATCAGGGTAGAGCGGATCAACTGCAAGTCCAAGCTTTGTATGTCTTACAGTTAATTCCAGAATTGAAATATTTGTAACTTCGCTTCCTGTGCCACAGGTTGTAGGAACAATTACAAGTCCTTTATCGCGCACTGCAGGAATTTTTTTATCATAAAGATCCAATACCGGGTGAAAAGTTTTTAGAGCAAGGAGTTTTGCAACATCAAGAATTGTTCCTCCGCCAATTGCAATTACGCGCTTGTATGGAATGTCTTTTATGTCTTCGTAGATTTTTTCAACCATTACATCAGTCGGTTCGCCACTGCCATAGTCTCCACGATAAATAACATGTGCACCGTTGAGATTTCCAAGAAAATATTTTTCTGATGATTTACTCAAAAAAACAAGATCGTCTTTTCCAATTTCAAATTCTTTACAGAAATCTTTAGTATTTGAATATTCAACGACCTGTGGAACTAATTTAAATGTTTTCATAAAAAGCCTCGAAAAAAAAATTGAATTTAACCAGATAATTATAACACTTATGCAAAGCTACAGATGAGATTAAAATACAAAAAAAGCCTTCTGCCGTACTTTTGATAGCAGAAGGCCGTTTTTATTTTATTTTGAACATTCTTTTATTGCGTCTTCGTAAATCTTAAGGCCGGCTTCAAGCTGAGCATCTGTCATTACGAGAGGAGCAAGGAAACGAATAACATTATTATAAGTTCCTGCATTTTCCATTAAAAGTCCGTGATGTGCAGCATACTGAATAATATCAGAAACAAGTTTTGCGTCTGGAGTTTTTGATTTTTTATCTGTTACAAATTCAACACCGATCATAGCGCCAAGACCGCGAACATCGCCCACACATTCATATTTTTCTTTCCATTCGTTGAATGTTTTTGTAATTTTTGCACCAATTTCATTTGCACGATCAAGGAGCTTTTCTTTATCAATTACTTCCAGAACTTTTAATCCGGCAGCGCAGGCGAGGGCATTTCCGCCATAAGTTCCACCGATTACACCAGCAGGAACGCTGTCAAAAATTTCATCTCTGGCAATAATTGCTGCCAGAGGAACGCCTCCGGCAATTGATTTTGCAGTTGCAATAATGTCTGGTGCACAGCCAGCTTCTTTCCAGTATTCACTTGCAAAAAGTTTTCCTGAACGACCAAATCCAGACTGAACTTCGTCAGCTACAAGCATGATTCCGTTTTCATCACAAATTTTTCTTACAGCTTTTACATATTCAATTGGAACAGGAATAAAACCGCCTTCACCTTGAATTGGTTCAATTACGATTGCTGCAATTGTATCTGCGGATGCACATTCTTCAAAAACAGAAGTCAATTTTGAAACATAATAATCAATTGCTTTGTCATCTGGCATGCCTTCTGGTTTTCTGTAAAGGTAAGGGAATTCTGCACGATAGATTCCACCAGGTAAAGTTCCCTGACCAGTTGCATAAGCTTTTTTTGATGTCATTGCCATTGTAAGAAGAGTTCTTCCGTGGAATGCACCGCTCATTACAATAATGTTTGATCTTTTTGTAAATGCTTTTGCAATTTTTACTGCGTTTTCGTCTGCTTCTGCACCAGAATTGGCAAACATTACTTTATTGTGGCTTCCTTTTACAGGAACACGAGGTCCTAATTTTTCTGCAAGTTCAACATAACCTTCATGAGTTACGATATTGAACATTCCATGAAAATATTTTTCTGCCTGAGCTTTTACAGCTTCTACCAAAGCTGGATGTGCATGACCAACATTTAAAACACCAACGCCACCAACCCAGTCAAGAAAGATGTTACCGTCAGGATCCTGAATCATTGCGCCAGCGGCTTTTTCAATTACACAAGGATAAACGCAACGAATTGCTTTTGGAACTACAGCCTCACGACGAGCAATAATAGCTGCAGATTTTGGACCTGGAACAGTACCGTTAATTTTAGGAAGTTCATCTTTTAATGCCATATTTTTTTCCTCCAGACAAAAAAAGGCGACGGATTATTTTTATCCGTCGCCTTTGACTATTTTTCTTCGTAAGATTTTTATACAAGGAATATAACACTAGTAATAAAATACTAAAATAGCAAAATACACAAAAAGTTAAAGTATTTTTAGATATTTTAAACAATAAATTCTCTAAAAACAGTAGAAATAAAGGTGAATGGGGGAGAAATGTGTATTTATATATATTTAGGTAGACAGAATATATATTATAACAAGGATTTTAAATTCACTCTTGAATCTTATTTTTTCCAACTTTTTATACTTTTAATTCAATTTTTCGTTCATAGCATTTTCGAATTTTTTACAATAAAGTTTCCAGTTTTTCCTTTAAGAATTCGCTTTTTTCTCTTAATCCTATGTTTCCGACGGATAATATAATTTGATTTGGTTTTGTGCTGTCTAGGCGGATTTTTCCGGAATTCTCTCTTATAAGTTTCATCAGTTTATCAAGTGGAATATTCGTTACTTTTCCAAATTCTACTGAAATTTCTCCTTTTCGTTCTTTTAATGTTGAAATGCTTAATTTTTTTGCAATAATTCTTACTTCTGCAAGGCTCAAAAGACTATAAACTTCTTCTGGAATTGGACCAAAACGATCTTCAAGTTCGTTATACATTTTATCAAGTTCATCCTGAGTCTGAACGCTGGCAACCTTTTTGTAAATTTCCATTTTTGTCTGGATTGAATGAACATAGGTGTCGGGAATAAATCCTGTATATTCAAGTTCCATAAGAACTTCATTCTGTGATTCGTAATCTTTCTGGCTTGTAAGACGTTCAACTGCATCGCTCAAAAGTTTTACATAAAGTTCAAATCCGACTGAATAAACATCGCCACTTTGATCCCGGCCGAGCAAATTTCCAGCTCCGCGAATTTCCATATCTTTCATGGCAATTTTAAATCCAGCTCCAAGCTCTGTAAAATCAGAAATTACCTGCAGCCTTTTCATTGCAACTTCTGACAAAACCTTGTGTTCCGGATAAAGAAGATAAGCGAAAGCCTTTCTGTCACTACGCCCTACACGACCCCTTAACTGATAAAGCTGGCTGACTCCATACATATCGGCTCTGTCGATAATAATTGTATTTACATTTGGAATATCAATTCCATTTTCGATTATTGTTGTTGCAATTAAAACCTGAAATCCTCCAAGCTTAAACCGGCGGAAAATATCATCAAGTTCTTCCGCTGTCATTTGCCCGTGAGCAGTTTCGATCATCATTTCTGGAACAATTCTCTGCAGTTTTAATCTTGTTTCTTCCAAAGATTCTACGCGATTATGAAGATAAAAAACCTGCCCGCCCCGATCTGTTTCCTGCCGTATTGCGCGGGCAACTTTTTCGTCTGTATATTCAGCAACAATAGTTTCGACAGGTTTTCTGGTTTGAGGAGGTGTCGTTAAAAGCGACATATCACGGATTTTTAAGAGACTCATGTGCAAAGTTCGAGGAATTGGAGTTGCCGACATTGCAAGACAGTCGATATTTGCTTTTAATGATTTTAGTTTTTCCTTGTCTTTTACACCAAATCTCTGCTCTTCATCAATAATCATGAGTCCGAGATCTTTGTATTTTACGTCTTTTTGAATAATTCTGTGGGTTCCGATTAAAATATCAACTTTGCCGGATTCAAGTTCTGCAAGAATTTTTTTCTGTTCCTTTGGAGAAACAAAGCGGCTCATCTGCTTTATCGTAACTGGAAAATTCTTAAAGCGTTCTATACAGGTTTCGTAATGCTGTTCTGCAAGAATCGTTGTCGGAGCAAGAAAGGCAACTTGTTTTCCGCCCATAACAGCTTTAAAAGCTGCACGCATTGCAATTTCTGTCTTACCAAAACCAACATCTCCACAGACAAGGCGATCCATAGGAACTGGTTTTTCCATGTCATTTTTTACTTCCTGTGTAACGTTATACTGATCCGGAGTATCTTCATACGGAAAACTTGCTTCAAAAGCAGTCTGCCATTCATTGTCTTTTGGAAAAGGATAACCTCTTGAAGCCTGACGACGGCTGTAAAGAGCTATAAGTTTTTCTGCAAGATCTTCTACAGCCTTTTTTACCTTGTTTTTGCGGTTTTCCCATGATTTTGAACCTATTTTATCAAGACGAGGTTTTTCACCTTCGCTACCGATGTAGCGTTGAACAAGATTGACCTGCTCAATTGGAACAAAAACAAATTCTTCATCGGCATATTCAAGTTTTATATAATCGCGTTCATTGCCCATTGCTTTTACGCGCTGAATTCCTTTGAACTGCCCGATTCCATAATTTACATGAACAACAAAATCACCTTCGTTTAATTCAACAAAGGTATCAATTGCCCTGCTTTTTACATGGCCTAAAGATTTTGGAACATGCCTTCTGCGTCCAAAAATTTCGTTTTCCTGAATAACAAGAGTTTTACTTTCATCGATTCCAAAACCTTCTGAAATTGGCAGAGGAAGTACAGAAACTTCAAAATCTTTTAAGATTTCCTTTATTCTAAGTGACTGATTTGGATTATCTGCAAAAACAATAATTGTCCAGCCATCTGCAATATAAGACGTAAGTTCATCTTTTAAATAATTTATATTACCAAAAAAACTTTTTCCCGGGCTGCACTTTATAAAAAATTTAGAAATTTCATCATTATGTATTATTTTTTCAACATTTTTTGTATTTAAAACATCTTTATCTTCATCTTTTTTGTCAGACTGTATACTTTTATCTACACCTTGAACTTCATTATTTAACGTTTTAAAGAAAATTGATTTTTTATGAACGCTCTTTACATCTTCAAAATCAAGAAGCATTTGAGAAACATCGAGAACAGGAAAACTCTGACGGGCAATTCTGAACATTCCCGCATATTCTCTCTTAAAACTTTCCTGAGCATTTTCCTGCCGGTCGTAGTCAAAATAAAAAACAGGAGTATTTTCATCAACATAATCAAGAACCGTGTAAATTACCTCCCACAAAACAGGATAAACAAGTTCTTCGCCTTCGCCCTGACCTGTCGTCCGCAGTTCTTCGATAAGTTTTTCTTTAGCTTTTTGAGCATCCTGTGTTAAGTCTAAATGTTCATTAAATTCTTTTGTATTTTCGATTTTAGAAATAAATTCTTCATTCCAGACAACTTCTTTCATTGGAAAAACAAGAAGATTGTCAGCAGAATCTATGGTTGTCTGCGTCTGAGGATTAAATGTTTTTATTGAATCGATCTGATCAAAACAAAATAAAATTCTGTACGCAAAATCATTTCCTGGGGTAAAAATATCAAGAACTTCGCCACGAAGAGTAAATTCTCCCTGAACACTAACCTTTGGAACCCTTAAATAACCAAGTGCCGAAAGTTTTTCTGCAATTTCTAAAGGATCAATCTGCTGTCCCTTATGAAGGCTAAAAATCAAGGTTTTTAAATATTCTGGAGAAGGAACTGGAGATTGAAGAGCCCTTTGAGTTACAAGAAAAATTCTAGGCTTTGTTGATAAAGTTAAACTACGTTCCTGATATGCAAGTTTAGAAAGAAAAGCCGCCCTCTGCCCAAAAACAGCCGAGCCGGTATTTGCTGGTCTGTAAGGAACAGTTCCCCACCACGGAAGAGTATATAATTCAACTTCCCCATCAAAGGCAGTTGCAAGGTCTGCAGAAAGTTCGGTTGCATCTTTTTCATTTGGAACAACAAAAACTGTATCCAAACTTACAGATTTATTTTTTTGAGATTGACTAAAATCCTTATTTTGAGAATATCGCCCTGTTGCTTCGTACTGCAAACTCTGAAAAGCATTATTTTTTGTCGCATCAATACACGAAGAAGCAAAAAAAGGTACGGCAGCACCATGCAAACCACTGACTTCAAATGGAAAAGAATCAGGTTGCGCACAACTAATTTTATTTACAGCTGAAGAAAAATCTTTCCAGCCTTTTAAAAGCATTAAAATAGAATTTGATAATAATGATTTCATTTAAAATATCCGATATTTACTATAGCGTCTGACAAAAAACTCAGAACGCTGCTATTAGTTTGTTAGAACAGGAGACATAAGTTTTGAAACGAAGTCTGATTTTTAATATAGCGTTTTTATCGGTTTTTGCACAGTTGGCATTTTCTCAAGTAAATTCAAAAACAGCAGCAGACTATTCAAAAGCCGACGTAAGTATAAGATATTACGACAGAACAATGTATTTTCCTTCTTCTGCAGAAGAAAATCCAGTCTATGTTTCTGTTTCAATTTCCAACAAAGGAAACGAAACTTTAAGATTTAAACTTGCAGATGACAGAGCATTCAGTCTGGATTTTACAGCTTACACAGTAAAAAATACAATTTTGCCTTCAACTCAGTCTCTTATCATTAAACGTTCAACAAATCAGACAGTTTATTTCAGGGAACTTTCAATTGAACCTGGAGAAACCTATTCTTTTGTAGAAAACGTAAAAAATTATATTCAATTTGATGAACCTTCAATCTATTATCTTGAACTTTCTTTCTATCCGGAACTGTACAAATCAAAATATATTGAATTAGATTCAAACCGTCTGAGCCTGGAAATTCGCCCTTCTACTTCATCAGCTTCGTCTACGTATCTTCCGGTTGAAGAAAAAACAGGCGCTCTTTTAAAACCTGAAAATATTTCGCCAGATAAAGTTGTTGAACAGACAATTATTGCAAGACAAAAGTCTTTGTGGGATCAGTATTTCCTTTATATGGACATTCAGGAAATGATGAACAGAAATTCTGAATTAAAACGAAGATACAATTCTTCTTCTGCCGACGAAAGAGAAAATATGCTGAAAAACTACAAGACAGAACTGATGCAAAACAGAATTGATTACGACATTATTGCTGTTCCAGACAGATTTTCAATCGAAAACACATCTTATGGACAAAATGAAGGCTCTGTAAGTGTAAAAGAATGGTTCAAATATCCTACATTCCACGAAGTAAAACGCTATATTTACAAAGTTCGCCAGAGAGACGGAATCTGGCAGATTTATGACTATTCTGTAACAAATCTTGGAACAGAATAACAGTTGAATTAAAAAAAACTAATTATAAAAAAAATTAAAAAAAGGTATAAAAATGAAAGCTCTACTGGTAGCAGACAATAATCTTGTAATTGACAATATTTCTCAGATTCTCGAAACAGCTGGATACGATGTAATTATCTACAACTGGCTTTTAAAAGCTCTCGACAATATTGAAGAAATTTCACCACATCTTATCGTTGTAAGTGCAAAAGATTATCCGCGCCATTGGAAAACTCTCGCTCAATATGCAAGTATGGGATTCCGCTCATATAAACCACAGATTATTTTATATGCTGAAGGTGGCCTAAACGACGATGATATACAAAAAGCAAAAACACTCAATATTCGTGGAGTTTTTGAATCTGTTGATGTAAAAGGTTTAGACCAGTTAAGAAACATTCTTACAAAAGAAAGCGACATTTTTTCCGGCAGTTTAACCGAAGAAGAAATTCCTACAGTAGATAATCTTTTAACAACAAACGAAGAAAATCTGCCAGAAGAACACATTACAATTTCCGAAAAGCAGGAATCTATTGAACAAGAACCTCAGGAAAACTCAGCAGAAGAACAGACAGAATCAAAAGCCGAAAATGAATCTCAAGAAAACACGGCAGAACCACAGACAGAAACTGAAATCAATATTTGTCAGGAAAACACTGCAGAAACACAAGCAGAAAAAGAAATCAATATTTGTCAGGAGACTTCAGTAGAAGAACCAAAGACAGAAACAGAAATCAAAATTAGTCAGGCAAGTTCACTAGAAGAAACTTCAGAAAATACATCTGAAATTTCAGAAGAATTACAAGAAAATAAAGAATCTCAAGACAACTTTACTGCAGAAACTAACTTAAACTTATCCGAGCAGGAACAATCAATTCCGGAAGAAACGCAAACACTTTCAGAAAGTTTGCAGGACATTACAGCCGCACAAAATTTAACACAAAACAATTTAGAAACATCAGAAAATACAGCAGATGAACAGTCTTCAATTCAAAAAAATCTTGTCTGCTCATTTATGTTTACAAATCCACTTTCCGGAGAACTTGTTACAGGCTATGCATTCAATTTTGACGGAAAAACATTTATTTTTAAGGCCGACATTCCAGAATTTGTTTCAAATCTTTCAACTGGAACTCAAATTTCCTGCGCTTCATTAAAATTAAAAGAAGAAATCAAAGCTGTAAAATCACTTGTAAGAGAAAACGCTGCTGAAATGTTACTGGAGCTTGTATAATTTATGGGCATTCAGGGAAAAACTGCTAAATTTTTTTGTGAAAACTGTGGGGCTGAAGTTCCAAGAAACGCAAAAGTCTGCCGTCACTGCGGAAGATTTTTTTCCAGCGTTCGTTGCCCTCAATGTGGA
>CAVKVK010000075.1:0-10459 GCA_963659855.1 Parabacteroides distasonis
GACCAGGGATATTCTGACGGAAGACATCCTGACAAAGTAATTCTTGCAGATTCAATTGAAGAAGATTTAAGCCGCCGCGATTTTACAATGAATGCAATTGCAGCAAGTTTAAAAGACGGAACTCTTGTAGATCCTTTTGGCGGCCAGGAAGATCTTAAAAATAAAATTATCCGCACTGTTGGAAACGCTCACGAACGCTTTATGGAAGACGGCTTAAGACCGGTTCGCGCTTTAAGATTTGCAAGTCAGTTGAATTTTAAAATTGAAGAAAACACTTACAACGAAATTTTAAAAAAGGAAATTCAGGATAAAGTAATTTCAATTTCGCTAGAAAGATTCAGGGATGAATTTTTAAAAATAATGAAAAGTCCAAAGCCTTCAGTCGGAATAAAACTTCTCGAAGATACAGGACTTTTAAAACTTTTTATTCCAGAACTTGCAGAAGGTCGTGGAGTAACTCAAAGCGATTCAAGAGGATATCATCAGTTTGATGTTCTTGATCACAACATTTATTCCTGCGATGGAGCCCCTCAAGACAATTATATTGTGCGTGTTGCTGCCCTTTTGCATGACGTTGGAAAAGTAAAGGCGCGGAATGTAAGTTTAGAAGATGATCCGAATAATCCAGGTCAAAAAATTGAATTGATTCACTTCTGGAAACACGAACTTTATTCAGCAGAAATTGCAGAAAAAATTCTGACAAGATTAAAATTAAGTAATGCAGAAATTGAAAGAATCTGTCATTTAATAAAAGAGCACATGTTCTATTACACTAGCGACTGGAAAGATTCTTCTGTAAGAAGATTTTTAGTGCGCGTCGGAAAACAATATCTTGACGATCTTTTTGCACTCAGGTTTGCAGACAATTACGGAAAAAACTGCCAGAAAGCAACGGCGGACAGCCCCGTAACTAAAAATATTCTTGAATTAAAAGAAAGAATTCAAAAAGTTGAAGAAGAACATTCTGCCCTCAGCTTAAAAGAATTAAAAGTGAATGGCAAAGATTTAATGTCAGCAGGAATTAAAAGCGGAAAAAAACTCGGAGAAATTCTTAACGAGCTTTTTCAGACTGTACTGGATGATCCTGCAATGAATGATAAAGAAAAACTGATTTCGCTTGCAAAAAATATAAATTCAAAAAATATGCTGCTTTAATAAAAAAAATGCCGGATTTACAAAAAACTTTTTAGTTCTTTGTATCCGGCAAAATTTTTATTTTATTATTTTATAAATTTTCTGTAGGTTTCTGCAATGATTTTAATTCCTTCGTCAACTTCATCTTCCGGGCCCGCATAGTTGATTCTTAAACATTTATTGTAATGAGGATGTTCGCAAAGTGGTTTTAATCCATTTGCAGTATCATCTCCAAAGAAAAAATATTCTCCAGGAACTACAATTACACCTCTCTTTTTTAATTCTGAATAGAATTCCATTGTTCCGATCGAAAGATCTTTCATTAAAAGCCACTGAAAAATTGAACCTTCGCTTTTGTGCAAAGCATAATTTGTTCCGGCAAAATATTTATGAAAGGCTGATGCTGCTTTTTTTGCCTTTTTTTCGTAATAAGGACGGACAAAATCACGCGCTTTTTCTACAAGAATTCCAGATTTTATAAGTTTTTCTGCTAAAGCCTGACCAAATGAACCAGAAGCCAAGGAAGCGATTGCGTTGAGATTTCCGATTGCAGTAATAATTTCTTTTGGTCCGATTATAATTCCTGTACGAACAGACGGAAGACCAATTTTACTTAAACTCATGCTCAAAATTACGTTTTCGTCATAATATGGGCTTGCATCGTCTGTAAAAATTATATTTGGCCACGGAAGTCCATAAGCATTGTCAATTATCAGTGGAACACAATATTCTTTTGCGAGCGAAGAAAGTCTTGTAATTTCTGTATCTGTAAGGACGTTGCCCGTAGGATTTGTCGGGCGTGTAACACAAATTGCCCCGATATTACTGTTTTTTTTGAGATATTCTTCGAGAAGTTCAAAATTTACATGATATTTAAAAGTATTGTCGCTGTATTCTTCCCAGGTTGAAGGAATTGAAACAAATGTATCTTCTTCGATTCCCTGATCGGCATAACCGATATATTCTGGAGCAAGTGGAAAAACAATTTTTTTCTTTTTTGATTTTCCTTCACTCGTAAAAGTTCCGGAAAGCAGGTTGAATAAATAAAAACAGGCACTCTGGCTTCCGTTGGAAACTGCAACATTTTCCGGGCCGATTTTCCAGCCGTAAGTTTTTGAAAGATATTCAGCAACGATTTCGATAAAAGACATTCTTCCCTGAGGACTGTCATACAAACCAATCAGTTTTTCAAATTCGTCGCCATTCGACATTATTTTTTCCATTTCCTGTCTGTACATTGCAGAAATTTCAGGAATCATTGCAGGGTTTCCGCCGCCAAGTCTGTAAGGCTTTACGCCCCTTGGCAAAGGACGGCCAATATCGTCCATA
The DNA here is from genome assembly GCA_963659855.1 of Parabacteroides distasonis. Classification (GTDB taxonomy): domain Bacteria; phylum Spirochaetota; class Spirochaetia; order Treponematales; family Treponemataceae; genus Treponema_D. Next base: position 2,464 of record CAVKVK010000075.1, read on the forward strand.
AGCTGTAAAATTCCTGATCTGCTGCAGAGTTTGTTTCCAAAATCACTGAAATTCATTTTTATTCCTCAATTTTTAATTTTTTTCTGTTTGTGTTACAGCCGGCACTGTCTGGTTTAATTTTTTCTTTGATTTTTTTTCGCCTTCAAACTTTACCGTTATGTTATTTCGTTCAAGATCTACGACAATTTTTTTGTCTTTTTCTGTCCGTCCCTGCAAAATCAATATTGCAAGCTTTTCTTCAATTTCGTTTTGAATAAGACGGCGCATTGGTCTTGCACCAAAATTCGGGTCATATCCGTTTTGAATAAAAAATTCCCGGGCTTTTTTTGTTACGCTTAGAACTATTTTTTGTTCAAAAAGTCTTTCTTCCAAATCTTTTAACTGAATATCAAAAATTTTTGAAATCTGCTGTCTTGTCAAAGCATCAAAAACAACAATATCATCAACACGATTTAAAAGTTCCGGCCGCATAATTCTTTTTAATTCTTCTAAAGCATTTGTCTTTATTTCGTTAAATGGGAGAATTCCATCTTCCGCAGAACTAAAACCAAGCCGATGCTCAGTATTTATCTGTCTGGCCCCGGCATTGCTTGTCATAATTATTACAGTATTCCGGAAATTTACCGAATGACCAAAACTGTCGTTCAATTCGCCTTCTTCAAGAACCTGTAGCAAAAGATTAAAAATGTCCGGATGCGCTTTTTCAATTTCGTCTAAAAGAACTACGCTATACGGCTGCTGACGGACTTTTTCTGTCAGAATTCCTCCGTCTTCAAAACCAATATATCCTGGAGGAGCTCCAATAAGCCTTGTTGCGTTGTGCTTTTCCATGTAATCAGACATATCTATGCGGATTAGCGAATCTTTTGAACCAAAAAGGAATTCTGCAAGTGATTTTGCAAGCTGAGTTTTTCCAACTCCTGTTGGGCCTAAGAAAATAAAAGAGCCAAGAGGTCTGTCAGGCGAACTTACTCCAGCACGGCTACGCCTGATTGCAGAACACAAAACCTTTATTGCTTCTTCCTGCCCGATTACGCTTTCGTGTAATTTTTGTTCCATCTGTAAAAGTCTTGAAGCTTCACTTTCGTCAAGCTGTTCAAGAGGAATTCCTGTCATTTGTGCAATGATTTTACAGACATCCTTTACAGTAACTTTCTTTTTTGTTCCGTCTGCTGAAGCCTGCCAGTAATTTGAAAAATTTTCGAGTCTGATTTTTAAATCCCGGACCTTGTCCCTTACTTCTGCAGCCTTTTCGTAATCCTGGTTTGCAACAAGTTCCTTTTTTTCGTCAGAAAGTTTTGCAATCGCTTTTTCTAATTCTGCAAATTCAACCGGGCGGCTTTCTTCACTAATCTTTTTTGCACTTCCGGCTTCGTCCAAAATATCAATTGCCTTGTCTGGAAGAAATCTTTCAGGAATATATCTCTCTGCAAATTTTACGATTGAAGGAATTACATCATCTTCAAAAATAACGCCATGAAAATCTTCAAACTTTGATTTTAAGCCTTTTAGAATTTCTACGCTGTCTTCGATTGAAGGTTCTTTTACGCTTACAGTCTGAAATCTGCGCTCAATTGCCGAATCTTTTGAAAAATATTTTCTAAATTCTTTTGTGGTTGTAGCTCCAATAATCTGAATTTCTCCGCGGCTCAATGCAGGTTTTAAAATATTTGAAGCATCCATTCCGCCGTCCGGGCTTCCAGCTCCAATTATCATATGAAGTTCGTCAATAAAGAGAAGTACATTTCCGTCTTCCTTTATTTCCTTTATCATTTTTTTCATTCTGTCTTCAAAATCACCACGGAATTTTGTTCCAGCGACGAGTGCCGTTAAATCAAGCGAAAGAATGCGTTTTTTTATAAGATTGAACGGAACTTCTCCATTTGCAATTTTTTGAGCAAGACCTTCAATAATTGCAGTTTTTCCAACTCCAGGTTCTCCTACAAGAACAGGATTATTTTTTGTCCGGCGGCTTAAAATTTGAATTACGCGTTCAATTTCTTTTGTTCGCCCAGAAACAGGATCAAGTTTTTTTTCTCGGGCCAGTTGAGTAAGATCTCTGGTAAATTCCTGAAGGAATGAAGGACCAGTTCTCTGTTTTTTTGGTTGTGATTGCGAAATGTTTTGAGCAGAAAATGTACTTTGCTCGTTTTTTGAATCCTGAATGATTTTCTGCAAAGTGCTTCCAATTGAATCTGAGTTTATCTGCGCACTTGAATGAAAATGCAGCTGTACAGTGCGGGCGGCAGAACGAAGCGTGTCTACGCTAAATTCTGTGCGTGAAAAAAATCTGTAAGTTGCACTGCCTTCTTCGCGGGCCGCTGCAATTAAAATATGCTCTGTGCCAATATATTCGTTTCTGAGAGTGTTTGATTCAACTGCTGCAATATCAAAAACAGTTCTAAGCCTTCTTGAAAGCGGAAGTTCTGAAAGTTCAGAAACAGTTTCGCGTGGCATAATTGACTGTTCAAGCATAAGCTGAAACGTTAAAACGTTAATTCTTAAATCCTGCAGCATTATATAGCCAAGACCGTCTGCACACTTTAATAAAGCAAGAATTACGTGTTCCGGCAAAAGTTCTGTAGAACCGCATTTTCTTCCTTCTTCCTGTGCAAGAATCATGATTTTTTGAGTTCTCGGAGAAATTCTTTTCATATTCATAATCTGTTTAAAACCTTATTTTTTGTAAATTTTGAATTTTAATAAAAACACTATAAATGAGTTCTCTGCCTTTTTTAAAATTCAATTATATAGTTTTGAATTTTCCAGTGCATCATGAACTATCAATGCTCTGAATCGTTCAACCTGCTTTTTAGAATTTTCTGCAATGTCTTTTGGAAAATCATAAGTACCGTTTTTTATTACAGTTTTTAAGTGAGCTTCCTGCAAACGATAAAGCATGGCAGTAATTTCAGTATTTTTTATTCCGCTTATAATATTGAGTTCGCGCCCAAGTTTTATGTCAGAAATAATCAGCAAAGCTTCTCGTAAGTCAAGCAAAAGACTGTATTTTGCAACCGAATAACTTTTTAATATGCGGTCAGTAATTTCCGTAGTACGGTTATGCAAAACTGCTTCTCTTGCACGGCGTTCTGCTTCAACAGTTTGCCTTAAAACCGTTGTAAAGTTTGCAAGCTGTTCAAGTTCACTGCCGTCTGAAGCGGTAATTGAACTAAGCTGATAAAAACAGCCTATTCCAGCCCCCGTTTCCATGTAAGAAGAAAAAGCCGGTTCTGCAACAATTCCTTTTTGAATTATTGACTCAAAAAAAGAACCTGTCTGCCCTGAAAAAGCCATTGCAGGTAAATGTACTCTGGCACTAATTTTCATTCCGCTGCCACAATCTTTTACATTTGCAGTTAAATATCCAAAATCATAGCTTGCAGCAAACTGTAAATTCTTTTGAAGAAGCTCGTCAACTTCATGACAGTTTTTATATGCGCCCTCGCAGTCAAGCCCAGACGAAAAACAACTGATTCTTACGTGGTCAACGTCATTTATGGCACAAACAAGCCCGGAATTTGCTTTTTTGCCGTTTATGCGCATTACAAGACCTGCTCCAGGGGAAGTAAGTGTAGATTTTTCCATAAGCCCGCGTTCTATTAAAACCCGAGCATTTAAAGGATCTATTCCGGCAACAGCGACAGTCTGATAAGAATCTGACTTTTGAGCCTTTAAAAATGAATCAAAAACAAGAGTCTGAACCCGCATTGAATCATCTGAACGGAACTTTTGAGGAAAAGGAAAATCTGCCAGATTTCGCGCCAGGCGAACTCTTGTCGAAAGAACAACGTCGTTTTCTGCTCCTTCAAGACTATACCATTCACCGCAAGCGCAGTCTTTTTGCTCAATATTTATATTTTCACTCATCGTCACTTCCAGATACGGGAGTTTTTTCCAGGGCTTTTAAATAATCTCTGTACACAGCCGCTTTTTCGTAATCTTCGCGTTTTAATGATTCTTCAAGTTTTGTCTGAAGAGCAATTCTATCGGTTAAAATCGAACGAAATGTAGAAAGTCTTTTTGGCATTGAACCGGTATAACTTCCCTTTGCTCCGTTTTTTTTAAGGTTTGCCTGAATTTCCTGCTTAAAAATTGAATAACATTCAGGACAGCCAAGCTGCCAATGCATTTTTATTGTGGCAAAACGAGTTCCACAGACAGGGCACGCTTTTCTGTCGGCTTCAGAAACCTTATCAGCTGTTCCTGCAATTTCGTTAAAGATTGAAGCAAGCGATTTAGGATCATTATTTACACCGAGCTTTGAAGCACAGTCACGACAGATATTCAATTTTTTATTAATGGAATTTCCGTTTAATTCAATAAAAACAGAAGCTTCCTGTTGTTTACATAAGTCACAAATCATATAAAACCCAAGGCATTATAGCGCAAATGAATACAAAATCATACAAAGTTAGATTTTTTTTAAACTTTCAATTGGTTTTTCAAAACCAGCCTTTATTGCAGGAATCGCACTGACTAAAAGCGAAAGAACTAAAGTTCCACAACCAATTATAACAAGCTGCCCCAAAGGAATCGAAAGAGGAATTTTTTGAAGATAAAATGCAGGATCCAGAATATGAATCTGTTCAATCGAAGCTGCATTAGTTGAATTTGAAAGAATATTAAAAAAGTGCATTGCAAAAGTAAGAAATGATTCAATCCATTTTAAAATTACTTCAAAATTAACTGCACACAAAAGCCCGGCAGGAATTCCGACAAAAACGCCAAGTGCACCAGTAACCATTCCTGCAATTAAAAAAGAAAAAGTAATTCCCTGCGGAGTTGCTCCAAGACTTTTTAAAATTGCAATTTCTTTTCTGCGTTCCATAACAAGCATTACAAGCGCACTAGAAATATTAACGGAAGCCACCAGAACAATCAAAAGCATTATAAAAAGCAGCATTATCTGAGTTGAAGAAAAATTTTCGTATTGAGAAGCATTCATTTCGTTCCATTTGTAAACCCGGGTAAACGAAGGAGAAACATTTTCTATTCTGGCAAGAGTTTTATCAAGTTCAAAAGAAAAAGGATCTTTTGTTTCAATTCCTGTAATAATCTGACTTGAGCGCAAAGGTAAAATCGAAAATCCAGTTTCTAATGGAATAAAAACCCAAAGCGCGTCGAGTTCCTGGTAGCCGCTGGAAACAATCGCACTAACCTTAAATTTTGTTACCTTTGGAACAACTTTATTTGAAGGCAAAATTCTTGTAGTAATAAGGCGGATTTCATCTCCAGCGTGAATTTCTAAAAGTTCTGCAATCCGCTTTCCTATAACAGCGTTCTTTCCATTCTGCAAAACAATCTGCTGAGTTTTACTAATGTTGTCTGTGCTTTCTACAAGGTCAAATAAGGTTGCAAAAGATGAATTTTTTAGAAAAATATCATTTTCAACGGCACGAATGTTTGCTCCAGTCCTTAAAGTTTTTCCAGCAGCAAGTCCCACTGCCTGAATTTCTGGAAAAACGTTTTCAACACCTTCAACTTCTAAAAATTTTTGAGAAAGTTCTTTTAAATTTTGAGCAGAGTGAGCTTCTTTTAAATCAGGGTGAATTATTGCGCACAAATGTGAACTTGAAAGTCCAATCAAACGGCTTGTCATTCCTTTTATCATTCCGTTAGAAACCGTAAGAACCATTACAAGCGGAACTAAACTGATTGCAATACACAAAAAAGCTCCGGTCAAACTTCGTCTTGCATTAGATTTTTTCCCGGTTTTGGGAAAAAGCATTCTAAAGGCATATAAAACTGATGCACTAGTTTTCATTGAGTGTGCCTTCTTTTATTGAATAGATTTTATCTCCCTTAGAAGCCAGCTCCATGTCGTGAGTAACGAGAATAAGGGTTTTATTGTATTTGTCTGCCATTGAAAAAAGCAGATCACCAATCATTCTGGCATTTGCCGGGTCAAGGTTTCCTGTTGGCTCATCTGCAAGAATAATCTGAGGATCATTTATTAAAGCTCTGGCAACAGCAACACGCTGCCGCTCTCCACCAGAAAGCTGGGACGGAAGATGATTTTCGCGTTCTTCAAGTCCAACATCTCGCAAAAGCTGTCTTGCCTTTTGAATTGCTTCTGTCTTTTTTATTCCGGCCATATAAGCAGGCAAAAAAACATTTTCGAGAGCAGTAAAATCCTTTAAAAGATAATGAAACTGAAATATCAGTCCCAGAAATTTTGAACGATACTGAGAAATCTGTTTTTCATCGAGTGAAGTAATTTCGTAAGGTCCTGCCTTAACAACGCCGCTTGTTGCACAGTCAAGCCCACCGACAATATTCAAAAATGTACTTTTTCCACTTCCGCTTTCGCCGACAATAACGATTTTAGAACCTTTTTCTATTTTTAAATCCAGATTTTTTAAAATCGTTAAAGTTTCGCTTTCTGTTTTATAAGTTTTTTCAAGCCCCTGTATGTCAATAATAACGTTATTCATCTCTCATAACCTCCGCAACTGTCAGTTTTAATACGCTACGACTGGCACACCAGCTTGCAAGCAGCGAAGCAAATATTCCAAAAACTGTAATTAAAAAAACTTCATTTACAAAAATTCTAGGCGGAATATTTGCATAAAGCATGTACATTGGATTTTCGCGTAAATAAACAGCGTTTTCTGGTGAAAAAAGTTCAAACAAAAAATACTGAACGCTATATACAATTTTAGACATAATCTCAAAAATTAAAGACATTTTTATGCTTAGCAAAAGCCCTAAAATTAAGCCGGGAACAGCTCCTTTTAAGCCCGTTAAAAATCCCTGCATAATAAAAACAGATTGAATTTCCGTCTTTTTTGCTCCAAAAGCCGTTAAAATAGAGATTTCTTCACGCCGTTCAAAAACCATTCGCCTCATTCCATTAAAAATATTGATTGCAACAACAATAAAAATAATTAAGACAAGCAGCAAAAGCATATTTTTTTCGATTTTGAGAGTTCCAAAAAATGAACGATTATAGCTTTTCCATGATTCAGGAGAAATGCCAGGAAATAATTTTTTTTCTGTTTCAATAACTTTTGTGTCTGCTTCTGTATTAAAAAGTTTTAATCCATACAAAACAGGCGCATTTTTTCCAAGATATTTTTTTCCGTCTTCCAGCCTGATAAAAGCATAAGAAGCGTTAATATCGGAATATCCGGTGCGAATAATTCCTTTTACAGTAAAAATTCTATCTGAAGAAATTAAACTTACATCGTTTCCGCCAGAAAGAGCAAAAAGTTCAACAGTGCTTCCAACTCTTACACCAAGTCTCCGCGCAAGTTCAGAGCCGAGAACAATTGAGTCCGATTCTGTTAAATCAAAGTCTCCAGCCCAAATTTTTGCTTCTTTTTTAAAACCTTCATCAATGTTCATTAAATTATCAGGAACAGCACGAATTAAAGCTGCTTCCTGCTTTGCATTCCGACCAATCATTAAAGATTGAGCTTCCATAAACGGAAAGCACGCACGTATTTCTGGATTTTTTGAACATTCTTTTTCAAAAGATTTCTGCAGTTTTTCTTCAACTCCACGAACCCGAACATGGTAGGAACTCACTTCCATAATCGAATCAATATAACTCATCTGAAAACCATTCATTACGGAAATTACAGTTATCAGCGTCATAACGCCAAAGCAGATTCCAAGAGAAGCTAAGATTGAATTTATTTTGTCCCGCCCGCGGCTTGCAATAAGATTAAAACGTCTTGAAACAAAAAACACCCACTTGAGCGAATTTAAAAAACTGTTGATTTTCAAAAAGTTCTTCTCCTTACAATATTTCCATTTATTCTGGTAATTTCATAGATTTTTATTCCATTTACAAATTCATTTACTACAGAAAAACCATTATCAAAGTAAAAAGTTTTTGTGTAATCAGTTGAATTTTTATAAACAGTTTTTATTCTTAATTCACCGTTTTCTTCAAAATATTCGTCGGTCGTTCCATATTCATTTTGTTCATAACGCGTAACTTCCTGTTTTACAGAAGTCTGTTTTTTTCCTTTTGAATCAGTTGAAT
>CAVKVK010000076.1:0-404 GCA_963659855.1 Parabacteroides distasonis
GTCTTTACGCTTGAACGGATTTCAACCAATGCCCGCTTTTTGCTTTCAATCACAGAAATCTTTCCGAGCACAGTTTCTTTTTCAAGTTTAAGATTTCTTACTTCGGCAGCCTTTTTTTCTGCCTGTCTTTCAATATCATCACGTTTATTTCTCATTTCCAGAGAACGCTCTGCTTCTTTCTGTGCATCTTCAAGTTTTTTACGATTCTGTTCGTTCAGTTCTTCAAGGCGACGTTCCGCAGAAGCCTGTTTTTCTTCAATAAGTGATTTTTCTGCTGCAATTTTCTTTTTAAGTCCTTCTGCCTCCAGATTCGTAGAAACAGAAAGCAATAAAATCTGTTTATCCAGATCTGCCAGTTGACTTTTATAATTTTCAGTATCCTGTTTTATAATGGTAACCTGCTG
>CAVKVK010000076.1:414-10323 GCA_963659855.1 Parabacteroides distasonis
GTTCCACAGTAAGGTCAGCGCTTCCATGCTGTAAAATATACTTTTCCGTCCCTGTTAAGCTGATTTTCAGTTTTTCGCAAAGTTTTAGGGTAAGTTCATCCACAGCACAACCAGCAGAATCAAACAGATCTTTAGTATTTTTTCTTCCAGTACTTGTTACTGTTTCGTGAATACCTGTCCGAAGATCCATATAATTCAAGCCGATTGTATAAACAACTCCCGCCTTTCTAATAGTCGTAAAAATAGCAGAAGCTGCACTGGTTAAATGACCGGCTTCAATAGCACTTTCTTCATCATAAGTAGAACTTTCAGACTTCCGCTGCAGATTTTTAAGCTGTCTTTCGTTTGAATCATCAACTACAGTGATAAATTTTGCATAATCCTGAAGATTTTCCTTCAATTTATCCTGAACCTGTCCTTTGAGCCACATGTCAGCAGCAGAGATATTTTCTAGATCTGGTGTAAGAACCTGCACTGTCGACTTTTTTTTCTGGGCAAATGTAAGTGCGGGAAAAATAATTGCAAGAGCCAACACACAAATTATATTTTTTTTCATAAAATCCAACAAAAATAAGAACAAACAGCCCGCCTTTTATAAAAAAGCAGGCTGCCACTATAAATAATTTTTTCTGATATTTCAGACTATTTGATGGAATCGATGAGGGCAGCAAGAGCTGGATTCATTACAGCAGAATTTCCATTCTGAATGTTTACACTTGCAAATGGGCTGGCATTTTTTGCAATTTCTGCATTTGAAGCAGCCTGAGCCTGCAATGTTTTTTCGTGTTCCATTGCAATTGCATTCTGTTCCTGAATGCGCTGAGCCTTCCATTCACGGATTTTAGCTTCTTCAATTTTTGCTTCATAACTTTGAGCATCGTCGATAATCTGCTGGGCACTGTTTTTGATTGCATTTATTGTAGCTTTATCAAGATCTTTTGATTTTAAGAGTTCAACAAGATAAACCTGAAGAAGTTGGTTGTATGTAGAGCGTGAACATGAATACAAAGCATACCAGTTGTACAAAGTTCTTGTATTTCCATATTCATCTGTTATTTTTTCAAGCTGCCAATAACTTCCGCGGTTACCAACACCAGTTAGTTTTACGTTATTAACTTTTGAACAGATTGTTCTTACAGCATCTTTCTGTCCGTCAGTCAGATTTGAACCAACAGTTGCATTAACAGTATTTGCCATTTCAGAAGCCAAAGCATAAAGAACTTCAGTTTCTGCAATAGTCTGTGCAGTTTCTTTTGAAGCGTCCTGCGCAGAAGAACAGAACCATTTGTGGCTTGCATATTCAGCCGAGATTCCATACATATCAACATATTTGCTTCCGTTTCCACGTATAATTCCAATAAGCCATTCAGGATTTACTTTTGCACCAAGTGTTCTGTCCTGCCAGTCAACTATTAAAGTTTTTCTTGCCTGAATGAGTGTATTATTTTCGTCCATCGAAGCCACAGCTTCTTTAGAAACATCTTCGTTAACTACACCTTTTGTTGAACCACAACTCATTGCCATAAGGGTTGCCACTGACAATGCTGCAACAAAAACTAATTTTTTCATTTTTTCCTCCGTATAAAAGTCATTATCTAGAATATTTTTTCTCTGACTTTTTCCTTACTTTTTATTTATTCCGTTGACAGCGGAATTAAATTCTTCATTAAAACTTGAATCAAGTTCTGTTTTTATGCTCTGTATGGATTTTTTTACACCTGCATTTTTTGTGTAAACCTTAACTTTGCTGCAATTTCTGGAATAAGACCACGCTACACCGTTGTTTCCAATAAATTCGATATTCACTGAAGGCGAAAAGACAAACAAGTCATCATCCTTAAAATTTTCAATGTTCGCCTGGACATCGACCTTATAGGCACAGTCCGCCCTGTTCTTCGTAACGACAAAACCATTATCAGTTAAAATCTGACTAACCGTTGAATAAATCATGTTTCCAGAATCATTGTTGACTGCAATAAAAAGCTGAGTTTGATTTTTTACTTTCTGAATTAAACTGTTCAGGGAAGAAAGAAGTGTAATGTCTTCGCTATAATTTGCATTCGTAAGACTTTCTGACAAAAACTGTGCATAGGAAATCTTATCCAAAAAGTCATATCCATGCTCTTTTGCCATTGCAAGAAGTCGAATTTTTTCAAGAGGTTCATTGCTTTTCTGAAATTCGTCATAAAAGCCCGCAAAATTATCTTTTGCAACACGCAATACAGGCTCATACTCGTTCCACAGAATTTCACGCTTTATGTAGGCAACGCAGTGCCATGTCTTGTCTTTTTTGTTTTTCCACGGCTCAGTAAATTCTAAGGCCTTAAGACTTGAGTCTGTATCAACATAAGTCTTACGCTCAACATCCTGCACAGTCTGAACCTTTGTTTTTTTTCCGTTAAAGGTTTCGTAACTTTTAAAATTGATTTCACGCTTTGCGTTTACATTTGTATTAAGATAGAAAGAAATATTTGCGATAGCATTAAGTTTTGCCTCGTCAGCTTTTTTGCCGGTTCCTTTCTGCGAAATATATTTTGATGCAGGATAAACTGATTCATAATTCAAAACCCATTCCGGAGTTTCCTTACTAGAGTTTGCATAACATAAAAACGACAAAGCAAAAAAGAAGAGAACAATAATTTTTCTCATACAAGAAAAACATACTCCCCCCCCGTATTCATTTGTCAAGTATTCACATAAAAATCAACTAAAATCTTTCCAATTGAAGATTAAGTTTTTCATGAATAAGCCGTGTTTGGTAGCCGTGTTTTTTCCTTTAATTGAAACTAATATTTGATTGTGATACTATACTTTCCGTTTGTTGTGCGATTTTGATTTTTGCACAATATTACTATTTGATTTGCAGGAGCTTTTTATGAAGGTCGTTGTAATTGGTGCCCAGTGGGGCGATGAAGGAAAAGGCAAAATTGTAGATTATCTTGCCGAAGATGCTGAATATGTTGTCCGCTATGCAGGAGGCCCGAATGCAGGTCATACAATTGTTGTAGACGGAAAACAGTTTGCTCTTCATCAGGTTCCAAGCGGAATCCTTTATCCAAACAAGTCAGTTTTTCTTGGAGCAGGAATGGTAATCGACCCGGAAGCTCTTTTTAACGAACTTAAAATGCTCAAAGACAATGGAATTAACTGGGAAGGACGCGTTTTTATTTCTGACCGCGCACACATCATTCTTCCACGCTACCGCAAAATGGACAAAGACCGCGACGCTGCACGCAAACGCCCGATCGGAACAACAGGACGCGGAATTGGAATTGCCTATTCAGAAAAAGCACAGCGTGACGGAATTCGCCTTGCAGACCTCGACTGGAAACAGAAGATGGCAGAATTTGAAGGTGAAGACCTTGAATACATTAACAAATACAAAGATCAGTTGATTAAAATGCGTGTAGATCTTACAGAAAAAATGTATGAATACCGCAACAGCAATATTCTTTTTGAAGGCGCACAGGGCGCAATGCTCGACATTGACTCAGGTACATATCCTTATGTTTCTTCTGGAGCTTCCTGTGCTGCTGGAGCTGCAACAGGTTGTGGAATTGGTCCTCACGATTTAGACAAAATCTTAGGTGTTTTTAAGGCTTACGAAACTCGTGTAGGAAACGGTCCAATGCCAACAGAATTCAATGATTCTGACGAAGCAGAAAGTGAACTTTGCCGCAAAGTACGCGAAACAGGACGCGAATACGGAGTTACAACAGGCCGTGCACGTCGCTGTGGTTACCTTGACCTTGTAGCCCTCCGCTATGCATGCCGTGTAAATTCAATTGACAGCCTCGTACTTACACACTTAGACATTTACGATCCAATGGAGCAGATTGAAGCCTGCGTTGCTTACGACATCAATGGAAAAATCGTTACAGACTTTCCTGCTAGTGTTGAAGCAATGGAAAACGCAAAACCTGTACTTAAAAAGTTCAAAGGCTGGAAAAAATCACTCAAGGAAGTACGCGAATATTCTAATCTTCCAAAAGAGGCTCAGGAATATGTTGAATTTATCGAAGACTACTGCAACACTCCGGTAGGAATTATTTCGGTAGGTTACGAACGCGACGAAACCTTTATCCGCAACAATCCCTGGGAAAAATAAGGCTGTTGCTCCCAGCAAAAAAAGCGTCATTTCTGCCAATAATTTAATTTTCTGACAGATTGACGCTTTTTTTTATTTACAAATCAAAACTACAGAATGTATTTTTCAATAAAATCTGCAATACCGTCTTCGTTGTTAGTTTTTTCTGTTACAAAATCTGCTTCTTTTTTTATCTGTTCATTTCCGTTTAGCATTGCAACGCCATAACCGCATTTTAAAATCATGCTTTCGTCATTCATGCTGTCGCCAAAAGCGAGAGTTGTAGCAGGATCAATTCCTGAATAATTTGCAAGCCATTCAATTGCTTCACCCTTTCCACAATCAGGAGGAAGAATTTCAAGAAAATACGGTTTGCTTGTAAAAATTACGGCTTCGCTTCCTAATTCATTTTTTAGGATTTTCTGCAGTTCCTGCAATTTTTCAGGTTCTCCAGGAATCAGCATTTTATAAAAATTATTCTGCAAAAGTTTTTCGTAATCATCAGGGCATTCGCCTTTTAGACCGCACATTTTTACATCGCGCAAAGTCCAGTCAGTTGCCTTGCTGTAATAAACAATGTTGTCGGAATAAACTTCTGTTTCAAAACCATTCTGCAATGCAAGTTTGTGAGCTTTTAAAAGTGTCTGAGAATTTACAGTTTTCTTAAAAATTTGAATTCTCCTGTGCATATCAAAAATTGAAGCACCATTTATTGCAATTACGTAGCGTCCGCTTTCCAAAAAAGCAATATTCAGACGGCTTACAAAAGGTTTAATTCCATCTTCTGCCCGGCCAGAACATAAAACAACATAAATTCCACGCTGAGCACAACGACGCAGAACTTCAACATTTTTATCGCTGATCTGCCGGTTGTCGTTTAAAAGAGTGTCATCCAAATCTAATGCAATAAGATTTACGTGCAGTTTTTGTGAATTTTTCATAATTCAAATTTTCTCCGGAATATTTTTAACTTATTTTTTTAACAGTCAGCTAACAATTAACAAAAATCTCTTTTACTTTTGCCTTGAATTTGTTTCCTCTGTCAAATTCATTTGTAAACATTCCAAAACTTGTGGCTCCGGGACTAAAGACAACGATTTTTTCTCCAGATTCATCTTTTAAAAGAATGTCATCTTTTAGTTTTTTTAGCATTTCATCTAAATTCTTAAAAGGTCCTTTGTAGCCGATATTGTATTTTGCAAAATCTTTTATGATTTTATCAGTTGCCGAACCTTCCAAAAGATAAATTAACTGAGGCTTTAAGTTTTCGCTCTTGGCAATTGTCTGTGCAACCGGGCTTAAATCCAGCCCCTTGTCAGTTCCGCCGGTTAAAAAAATAACCGGCTTACCGAATGCCTGTGTTGCTTCTGCCGCTGCTTCCGGAACTGTTGCCGCGCTGTCATTGTAAAACTTTACAGTACATTCATTTCCGCTGGAATTTTTAAAAGTATAAGAATGGAAGAATTCAAGTCTGTGTTCAATTCCATTCCAGTTACCAAGAATCTGCACAATCTGTTCTGGTGCAACGCCCATAAGTTCAAGAACCAAAGCTGTATTGAGCACATTAAGGCGCATATGTTTGCCAGGAACTAAAAGACTTTTTAAAATTGTGTCTGTTTCTTTGCCGTGAGTTTTTGCATAACGGCTCATCAGTTTTTCTGGAAGCCGGCAAACGCCGTTTCCGTTTTTGTCCTGCCAGACGCCCCAAACGCCTTGTGGAAGTTTTTTCTTTGAATAGCGTAAAACCTGGGCTTTTGTTTCTTTTGCAAAAATATTGCCCCAGTTTTCAATTAAAGTTCCACCGTCGGCTGCAGGATCGTCATCAAAATCAAGAATCGTAAAATCTTCTTTTGTCTGATCTGCATAAATAAGTTTTTTATCTGCAACGTAGGCAAGCATTGAATGATAAAAGTTCTGATGATCAGGAATAATTTTTGTAATAATTGCAATATGAGGCTTTAATGCTTTTCTTCCATGAAGGTCGGCAAGCTGCCAGCTCGACAGTTCAAGAACAACTGGTGTTGTTCCGCTTGTTTTTTCCAGGAATGTAAGCGGACTTACTGTAATGTTTCCACCAAGAAAGGCTTCAAAACCTGCCTGCAAAAGTCCGTAATAAATTGCACTTACAGTTGAACTTTTTCCTTTTGAACCAGTAACGGCAATGACCGGAGCTTTTGTAAAGTGCAGAAACAGACTAATGTCGCTTTCTATTGCTTTTGCAACGGCCAGATATTTGTTTCCGTCGTATTTTACACCAGGATTTTTTATTACGCAGTCAGCATTTTCAAAATCTTCAATTCTGTGTTCGCCCAAACGGTAGGTAAGACGGCTTTTGTCTAAATTTTTATCCTGTTCAATTGAATTTATCGTTGGAGCAAGCTGTTCTGCAGACTTCATATCTGTTGCAAGAACATAGGCACCGTGCTTTAACAAAAAACGCACAGAAGCTTCGCCACCACCGTTAAGGCCGAGTCCCATTACAACAACGTGTTTTCCTGCAATATCTTCGATTTTGTCAAAAAAACAACCTTCAGGGTAAACTTTCGGAACAGGCGGAAGAAGTTCTTTTTCGTCACTCATAAATTGCCTCCATTGTTTGGGCGCTTTTGCTAAAGTGGTTGCGCATTTGTCAGGATCGCCATAGCCCCAAACAACGCATTGGCGACAATATGCTTATCTTGAAGTCTTTAAGTTTCTTGATGCAGTAAATTTTGACAAAGCTTCGTTAATTAAAAGTTCTGTCAAAGAAGTAAAATCGAGACCAAAATGTGCACACATTTTAGGGAACATAGAAATCTGAGTAAAACCAGGCATTGTGTTTATTTCGTTTAAATAAAGTTTATCTGTATCTTTATCAACAAAAAAATCTACACGGCTTAAACCGCAAAGATCGAGAACAGCAAAGGCTTTTTTTGCAACAGTACGCACTTCTTCCAGTTTTTCTTCCGGCAGATTTGCAGGAATTAAAAGATCTGCACCGTTCGGATCATTATATTTTGCGTCATAATCATAAAATTCATGCTTTGGAGCAATTTCGCCAGGTCCATAAGCTGTAAGAACTTCAAAAGTTTTTTGTCCGTCGGCAATGGTTGGATTTCCTGTAACAGAACATTCAATTTCGCGGGCATTTATTGCTTTTTCAATCAGAATTTTGTCATCCCAGTTAAAAGCATCTACAATTGCAGCATTTAAATGGCGAAGATCAACAGCAAGATTTGCACCAACAGAAGAGCCGGCAGAACAAGGTTTTACAAAAAGCGGGAATCCAATTTCTTTTTCTGCACGTTCAAGAATTTCATCGTATTTTTTCCAATCTGCAAGTTCGTTGCGGCGTACACAAAATCCAGGAACAAGTGGAATTCCTGCATTATTGAGAACTGCTTTTGTTTTTTCCTTGTCCATTGTAATTGCAGAGCCAAGCGGAGAACATCCGACATAAGGAACTCCAATCATTTCAAAAAGTCCCTGGATTGTTCCATCTTCTCCAAAAGTTCCATGCAAAACAGGAAAAATAACGTCTGTGCCCAAAACTTTGCCGTTTACAAAAAAAGTCCGTTCTGTTCCGCCACCGGGAATCGTCATTACTTCGTTGTTTTTTTCTTCGATAATTTCAAAATGAGCTTTTTCGTCATTAAAAATTCTTTCAAGTTCAGTTTCTGGCTGTAAAAACCATCTTCCGTCTTTTGTAATTGCAATAAGCGTGATTTTATGTTTTTTATCGATATTTCTTGCAACTGCAGCGGCAGAAACGAGAGAAACTTCGTGTTCGCCTGATTTTCCGCCATAAATAACTGTTACGTTCATTATAATTCCCCTGTCTGTTAATTTTTGCTGTAGCCCATTTCTGCCAAAGCTTTTTTTGCTTCTGAAATTTCATCGTAAGGATGAGGGCCGTCTTTATAAATGATTGAATTTTCGTGACTTTTTCCAAGCAGCAATACAATGTCGTGTTTTTCTGCCATTTTAAAAGCTTCTCTGATTGCAGAAGGTCTGTCTGGAATAATAAACAAATCTTTATTCATTACCTTGCCTTCTTTTTGTGAACCAACTGCAATTTGTTTTAAAAGTTCAACGCTATCTTCGCCACGAGGATCTTCGTCCGTTAAAATTACAGTATCGCAGAATCTTGCAGTAATTGCGCCCTGCAAAGGTCGTTTTTTAACATCGCGTTCTCCACCAGAACCAAAAAGTGCAATGATTTTTCCTGCTGCACGACGGCGGATTGGTGGAAAGATTGTTTCAAAGCTTGAAGGCGTATGAGCATAGTCAACAATTACTTCAAAAGGCTGCCCCTGATCAACTTCTGTCATTCTTCCTTTTACTGGAACAAGTTGAATAACTTTTTCTGCCACCTTTTCGAGCGGAGTTTTTGTTAAACGACTTACTGCAATAAGACTTGCCATAATATTGTAAGCATTAAAAGCACCAGGAAGCGAAGCCTTTATATGAATTACATTTCCGTTTACAGGTTTTGAATTTTCATCAACGAGGTTTGGTTCAATAATACTAAACGAAAGTCCGTAACTTGCGCTTGCAATATTGCGTCCAACAAGATAAGGAATTGAAGCCGGAATCGGCGGAAGCGGTTTTTGTTCTTCCAGTCCAGAAACAGCCTGTTTACCAGCTTTTCCTTCTGTCGTAAAACCAATTACAGGCTTTTTTGTTGCATGAATAAAATATTCAGCAGATTCATCTTCGAGATTTACGATTCCAAAAGATGGAATTTCTGTTTTTTTACCAAGAATTGTTTTTTCGTGGCTGCATTCGTCAAGTTTGCGGAAAAGATTTGCTTTGTCGTCGCGATATTGTTCAAAAGTTTTGTGGAATTCCAGGTGTTCCAAAGTTACGTTCATAAAAACGCCACAATCAAAGTCAATATTGCCCGTTCGATTCAACTTTGGAGAAAGTCCATGGCTAGAAGTTTCTAAAACAGCGTATTCACAGCCGTTTTGAACCATCTGCGCAAGATATTTTTGAATAATCGTTGCTTCTGGAGTTGTTGTATGTTCAAGATTTGCAAGAGCGTCTCCGCCAACAGAATATTGAACTGTAGAAATAAATCCTGCTTTTTTTCCATTGAGTCTTAAAAGCTGCCAGATAAAACTTACAGTTGAACTTTTTCCTTCAGTTCCAGTAACACCGATAACAGCAAGCTTTTTAGAAGGATTGTCATAAAAAGCTGCAGCAACAGGAGCCATAGTTTTTCGGCTGTCCTTTACTTTTAAGAAAACAACATTCTTTTTAGTTTCTGTTAACAAAGATTGAATTTCGTTTTTAACAGATTCGTCAAAATCGTCCTGAAAAACAACTGCAACAGCTCCGTTTTTTATGCTGTCTTTAATAAAAATATTGCCAGTTGTGTGCGTTCCAGGAAGTGCAAAAAATAAAGTATTTTTACTTACATGACGACTGTCAAATTCAAGATTTGAAATTTCGCAGTCACAAAAATCCACCGGCGTTGAACCATCACAGCCAACGCAAACATATTCAAAAGAACCAGTAAGTTCTGAAAGTTTCTTAGTCATAATGTTTTCATTTTATCGCTATGACCTTGTTTCTTCAATATTAAGAAAAAAGTTGATTTAAGTAATAATAAATTAAAATGGCTTTTCAGAAAGAAAGTTCAGGCAGGATTTCACGCTTTGGAAAGCTTCCAGAATATGTGGACACAACGAAAAGTCTGTCTGGCAAAAAAAATCCCCCGACGCCTAAGACACCGGAGGATTTTTAACAGAAAACTAATTTTTTAGTTCTGAACGCTTGTTGTGTTTCTTACAGTAACATCGTGGGCAGAACCTTCCTGAATTGTAACTGGCGAAACA
>CAVKVK010000077.1:0-10310 GCA_963659855.1 Parabacteroides distasonis
TTTGTATTTTTTATATAGAATTTTTCATCTTCATAAATAAAATAATAGGCATCAAAATTCTGTAAAAGTGCCGAATATTCCCTGCTTTCTAGCAGAGCGCTATCTAAAATTTTGCGTGAATATGAAATTTCTTCAATAGCAACATCAAAAAGGTCTTTATTCTTTTTTATTGTAAAAATACAACTTATAAGTTTTTCGTTTATTCGTAATTTTGCAGTAAAAATCCAGGGTTCAACAGTTTCGATATTTTTATAAGTCTGCAAAAAAAATCTTAAATTCTTTGCATCATATTCATAGAGAATTGAATCTAAATTAATTCCTGAAACTTCTGTTTTTTGTAAAAAAATTAAAAAACTTCTGTTGCCTGATTTTACGTTTAAGTCCTGATCTATCGAAAAAGATAAATCACTTAATCGTCGGGTATTGATAACTCCACTCAAGATACCCCCCCCATTTTTGTATAGTACCCTTCATATCTAGAGTATTATACCACAAAAAAAGGTCTTCTATTAAAAAAATATTGTTAGCAGAATTTTTAAGCGTGGCGCAGCAATTTAAGTTTATTCAAACTTATAAATACTTTCTTCTGCCCAGGAATATTGCGACATATATTCGCCGTGATACATGTCAGATTCGTTCATTGGTTTGCCGTTTAAATAATCAATAAAATCGCAGCCAAAATGCGAAAAATCAACTGCATAAGTGTCTCCCGAATGTTTTAACACATCCGAAGCGCCGACGCTTTCGAGAGATTTTTTTAAATCAACCAGAATTTTAGAAATATTTGCCTGCATATTTCTGTCGTAAGAAGAATCTTCAAAAACAACGCTTGCAATATCTTTACGCGTACAGGCTGAACCCTGCTTGTCGATTAAAAATGCTAAAAATTCTTTTGCTTTTTTACGCCCGAATTTTACAGGAATTCCATCAACAAAAAATTCAAAATTGCCAAAAGTTTTTGCATAGAATCTAGGTTTCTGGCTGTCTTCTGCAAAAGCCGTTTTCTGCAGTTTTTTATAATTTTCTAGTTCCGTTAAAACTGCCTCTTTTTTTACAGGTTTTAAAAGATAGCCGATTGCATGAGCCTTAAATGCTTCTAAAGCGTACTGCGGATAACCAGTTGTAAAAACAATTGAAGTAAGCGGAGAAATTTCGTGTATTTTTTCTGCAAGTTCAAGGCCTGTCATTTCCGGCATATCAATGTCTAAAAACGCAATTTGAATTGAATTTGTTTCTAAAAATTTAAGTGCGTCATGAACATTTCTAAAACCAGTTGCTTCCTGGATTTCTGGAATTTCTTCCATTGTTTTTAAAATGTCAGCCAAAACAAATTTTTCGTCATCAACACAAATTACTTTCATAAACACTCCAGTAAAAAAAAGAATTCCTTAAATTTTTGTTAAACTAATACAAGCGTTTTTATTTTCTTTATGCAAGTATTATAATTTTACACTATGAGTAATATTAGCGTTAAAGAAAAGAGATTATCTCTTAAAACACAAGTAGTTGAATGGTTAATGCTGGCCGGAATTATTGTATTTTTTCTGTTTGATGTTATTGCCTGCCTTAAATCTGATTTTCTTGCAATAAGACAAAAAGCTGTCATGAGCATTTCGATCGAAATTATGTCAATTGCAATCTGCGGATTTGTTTATTTTTCTGCCTTTATCGACGATCGTAAAAATAAATTCCGTTCTTTGTTTTTGAATTTGGTTTTCTTCGAAAGTTTTGCTTTCTTTTTAGACACAATTTATTGGTTTACTGCAAAAATTCCTGAATACAACACACTTCTTATTGTTGCAAACTGTCTTATGTATCTGTGCAATGCAGTTGTTTTTGTTTCTTTCTGGGGAAGCGAAATTCAAATCATGGGACTTAAAGGAAAAATCGACAAATGGGCAATCAACTTTATTAGAATTCTTACAATTGCCTACGTTATCGCAATTCTTCTTAACTTAAAATTTGGATTCTTCTATACAATCCACGACGGAATTTACACACGCAGTAAGTACACAGGCATTCTGGAATTCAGTTATCCGATTTTTATCTGCGAAATCGTACTTTTTTCTGCACTTGGAATAAAAACACATCCAAAAATCAAATTGACATTTATTTTAATGGCAATAATTCCAATCGTTGCAATGGTTTTGCAGCACGTAAAATATTATTCCTGGTTTATTTACCTTGCAGTTTTGATTGATACAATAATTCTCCATGTAAATATTCAGGTTAAGCTTGGCTATAAAATTGAAGAATTAAAAAATAAGGCAATGATTAGTCAGATTCAGCCTCATTTTATGTACAACACACTTACAACAATCAAAGCTCTCTGCCGCGAAGATCCGGCACTTGCAGAAAAAGTAACTACAAATTTTGCAGATTATCTGCGCGGAAACCTTGATTTTTCGACAACCGATACAACAATTCCAATCGAAAAAGAAATAAAACACACAAAAATCTATACAGAAATTGAAGCTTTGCGTTTTGACAACATTAAATTTGAATTCAAAATCGAAGACAAAAACTTTGAAATTCCGGCTTTAACAGTACAGCCAATGGTAGAAAATGCAGTCCGGCACGGAGTTCGTGGAAAAAGCGATGCTCACATTCTTGTTCACACTTTTGAAGAAGGCCGTTTCCACGTTGTTCAGATACAAGACAATGGCAAAGGTTTTGACAACAAACAGTTCAACGGAAGCCGTACTCATATAGGTCTTTTAAACACGCAGCTTAGAATCGAACACATTGTAAACGGAAAATTCGAAATCCAGAGCGTTCCAAATCAGGGCGTTACAATTACAATGCGTATTCCAAAAAAAGATTCTTAATTTCTGTTAATTCAATTTAAGATTGTTAACAAACATTCGTCCATTTTGAAGCAGCTTCAGGTGGACGTTTTTTTTGACAAAAAAAGCGGTGGTTAAGTTTTCAAAAACTTTGCTTTGAAAACCCTGCCACCGCTTCAATTTTTAGCAGTTAAATATTTTAGTTAATTACCTGTGGACCTTCGGCTTCGACAATTTTGTTGTTTTCTGTCTTAACCTTTCCAAGGCTGATTTCGATTCCTGCGATTGTTGCTAAAGGCCAATCCCAGTCTTTTCTAAAGTTAAGTACACTTGCATGAACTCTTGCGTCTGCTACCAGAGAAGCAAAGACTTCTGCCTGAAGTTCACTGTTAACCTTTATGTCCCAGCTGTCAGCTAACGGCGTTCCAGAAACTGCAATCTTTGCAGTCAACGGGAATGCTGCCAAAAGTTTTACGCCTGCAGTAAGGTCAGCTTTTGCAAGACCAATTTCTTTTCCAAAACCAATTCCTGGACGGAGGTCAATAACTGGAGCAATCAGTCCATCAAGAGCTCCGCCAATTCTTAAACTGTCAATCGACTTGTGCTTCATTCCAGCGTAGAAAGCTCCTTCACGGATAAAGCTAAATGAAGAATATGTGTCCCAGTTAACCCAATAAGGAATTCCAAGGAAGCGTTTTATGTTCCAGGTAATACCAGTATTAAGTCTAACGCCTGCAATATAAAGTCCTCCAATGTAGCCTTCGCTAAAATCAATTGTTACAGTTGCTTTTACAAGAACATCGAACGCTGCATCAAAGGTAAATACGATTGGATACGGCGGGCAAAGTTCCTTACTAAAATGTTCAGAACGAATTGCATTAGCTGTTGGTGCAAGTGAATCTACAATTCTGCGTTCCTGCTTGAATGCAAAATACCAGTGTTTTATTCCAAGGGCTTTTTCAAGTTCCTTATCCTTTTCTTTAATTTTATTTGCAATATCTGTGGTAGACATTCCATATTGCTTCATGTCTTCTTCTGTAACACCAACTCCATCGCTTGTAGCAATGTAGAATGGTTCTTTATCTGCGAAGATTGAATCAGCAAATGTATAACTGATTGAATCTGTAATTTCAAACTGAGCAAGTGCATAAACCTTTACAGTTACACTGAACTTACCAGATACAATTTCAAAATCTCCACCAATACCAACTTTTGCAGAAATATTTGCATTTTCAAACATCTGCTTAAAGATTTCACTCTTAACAAGCGATTTTGCAATTTTTACCATATCGTAAGAGAATTTAAGAGTGTCAAACTCTGCTAAAATCTCATTCTTCTTTTTGCAATATTCAGCGTACTGTGGGTTCAAATCAGAATCGTCTTCTGTAGTTGAACTTGCAGTAGTGTCTTCTGCCTGTTTTTTAAGTGTTTCGTAGTATTTTTCTATATACTCCTTAAGTGCTGGAATACCTCGATAAAGGTTCTCTCCACCAGCCATATTAGACAGGCTTGCCTTACCAATTGCCGAAATACCATTTGAATCTGAACTAGAATCTGAATCAGAATCTGCTGCTATAATTTCACTTGGCAAATCTCCAAGATACAGATTGAATGTCGGAAGAATTTCCGAGAATGTTGTTCCAAACTCGCTGAATGCAGGACAGTTTTCGCTGAACATTTTTGCAAGTACGATACGGTTAATAACTACAGTCTGATAGGTTTCAGAAAAAGGAACGTCTACAACATTTGCACGAACCTCTTCTGCAGCATCAGAAGTTTTACCGTCTGTTACAATCTTCCACAAATCAGCTCTAACAAGCATCTTGTTCAATTCTGTACAAAGATCGCTTACATTCATTGATTCATAATCTACAGTTACGAGAGAAGCTGGAAGTTCTTCAAACAATTTGTAAATTGAATAAGAAACTCCAAATTCTTCCGGCTGAAAGTAGAATGTTTCCGGATTTTCGTTATCTGTAACTTCCATTGTTTTAAGTTCGCCTTCATCAACTGCGCGGGCATTTGAAAAGTTTGAACTTCCAACATAAACCTGGAAAGTATTGTTTTCGTTATCAATTACATAGTCACCATAAGAAATGCTCTTTACAGCAGCACGGCTAGATGTATTTACATTGTATTTATTTACAACGTAACGACCGTTGTCATTGATTGTAACCAAACCACCTGGATAAGCTTTGCCAGCATACTGATCCGGCAGAATCGCAAATGAAAAAGATTTTTCAGTTGTTTCCGGATCGTTTACAGCAGAAAGCCACATTGCTTTTTCTGCGCCTGCACGTTTTGTTTTCGGAACTTCGTAAATAAGATCCGGTGAACCGCTGCCCGTAAGGTCAACGCTCTGTCCAGCAGAAAGAACGTAAGAGCCTTGTTTTACAGGTTTTTCTTCATTGTAGTTCCAGCCATCGCTTACGTAGTAATCAAAACTTACAGATTCATTGTCAATTTCTGTAATTTCGATGTAACCAAAACTTGCAGAATAAATCGGGTCAACACAGGCAGTGTGTCCGTTTCCCAAATCCTTCTTAAAAAGTTTTCCAGAACGAGTTGCAATGATAACGCCGTTTGCAAGCTGACTGTTTTTAATGTCTTCCGAATTAAAAAGCATTGAACCGCCAGTATAAGCAAGTGTTTTTAATACAGAACGATTTTTTACACCATCAATGTTGTTAAGTTTTGTGTCAGAAGACCCTTCTTCCAGAATAAGACCGTTTACACAGCCAATAACGAGGGATGTTAATGCGATCGATAAAAACGCCGCAACCTTAAAGACTCTTTTCATAGAAACCTCCTGTGAAAAGTTTTTTATAACTCCAAACTTGTTTTTCTAGTTTATGCAAAGAGTATATATTTGTGATGTTGCCATATGTGACCAAAAATTCCTGCAACACGCGGAAAACCTCACCCCCTTGCACACAGAGGCTTAAAAATTATAAACTTGTGCTATGATTAATTCTGATTTGATTTGTGACTTTGTTGAACCTGAAATTATCGAAGCTGTTAAAAAAATTCAGGATGCAACAGACGTTAACGAAATAAATACACTTGCTGTAAAAATTTCAGCTCTTTTTAATGCACAAAACGTTTTTGCAGATATTCTTGCAAGCAAAGATGATTCAAAAATAATTTCTTCTTTTAAAAAGAACCTTACACTTTTAATTCAAAAAACCTGGGTCGAAAAAGACGACGAAACTATAAAAGAGCAGGTTCTCTACAATCTTGAACAGTTCTGCGTTTATGTCGAAGACGGAAAATATGCAGATGAATATTCTCGTTTTTCTCACATTCTTACAGATGTTGTTTATTTAATGTTTGGTCCAACTTCTAAAGAACCAGTTTTTGAAGAATATTCACTTCGCATTGACCCTGAATTTGGAGTTTTCTGGTGGTATATTTCTAATCTGCCAGAAGTTGCAGATTTTTCTAACGAAAAAAGCCGCGCACTTCTCCTTCTCGGAATGTACTTTTTAGCAAATTACTAGGCAGATGCCACATTTTTGTCATCTGCACAGATGGAACAAAAAATGGATATAGAAAATCTCTCTCTTTCATTAAAAAAAGCATCCTGCGCTCTCGCATTGCAAACCGCTGAACAAAAAAACGAAGCCTTGCAATGCGTTGCTTCTTCAATTCAAAAAAATCGTTCTGCAATTCTTCTTGCAAATTCAACTGACGTACAAAATGCGCGCTCAAAAGAAATGTCAGAAAGCCTTGTAGAACGCCTTGCTCTGGACGACAAAAAAATTGATTCAATCTTAGATTCTTTTAAGCAAATAATCGGACAAACCGATCCAATTGGCGAAGAAACAGCCGGCTGGAAAACTCCCAAAGGAATGACAATCCGCCAGGTTAGAGTTCCGCTTGGAGTTGTTGCAATAATTTACGAAAGCCGCCCGAATGTTACTGCCGATGCCTTTTGCCTTGCCTACAAAAGCGGAAATACAATTCTGTTGAGAGGTTCGTCGTCTGCAATCAATTCTAATACGGCATTAGTTAATGCAATAAAAGAAGGACTTTCTCTTTCTAAAAATGGAATTGCTGGCGCAATAGAGCTTGCTCCATGCAAAAGCCACGACGAAGTTGAACAGATTTTAACTGCAACTGGAAAAATTGACGTTGCCCTGCCTCGCGGTGGCGCAAAATTGATAAACATGGTAGTTCAAACTGCAAAAATCCCGGTTATTCAAACCGGGGCTGGAGTCTGCCATCTTTACGTTGACGAAAGTGCAGATTTACAAATGGCACTCGACATTGCCTGGAACGCAAAAACTCAGCGCCCTGGAGCCTGCAACGCGATAGAAACAATTGTTGTAAACGAAAAAATTGCAAAAGATTTTATTCCTTTACTTGCTCAGAAATTTGCACAAAAAGTTGAACTTCGTTTAGACGACGCTGCTTATTCAATTGCAGAAAGTGCGTTAGATTCTTCTCTTAAAAATTCAATTAAAAAAGCTTGCGAAGACGATTTTGGTTTTGAATTTCTTGATTTAACCTGTGCCGTAAAAACCGTTAAAGATTTAAACGAAGCAATTGAATTTATAAATACTCACAATACAAAACATTCAGAATGTATAATTACAAATAATCGTTCAAATGCAGGAATCTTCCAGGCAGAAATTGATGCAGCCTGCGTTTACGTAAATGCAAGCACACGCTTTACCGACGGCGGAGAATTTGGTTTTGGAGCAGAACTTGGAATCAGTACACAAAAACTGCATGCCCGCGGCCCAATGGGTATAAAAGCGCTCACGACAACAAAATACTTAATTGACGGCGACGGTCAGACAAGGTAAACAGTTTTTATGAAAATTTATCCTGCAAAAAGTTTTGATATTCCAGATATTATGAAAATTGAACGCTCAGCGTTTATTCCCGAAATTCAAGAAAAACAAAAAACTTTTGAAGAACGTCTATCTGTTTTTCCAGAAGGATTTTTTGTTCTTGCTGACAATTCGCCGGAAGTTGTTTTACAAAACGGAAAACAGCTGATTGCAGGTTATTTTACGAGCGAAATCTGGCCGACTCTGCCACAAAATGACAGTTTTTTTACTCTCGGTCACTCGGCACTAAAATGCCATGACAAAAACGGTTCAGTTCTTTATTTTTCTTCGTTTGCAATTCTTCCATCATATCAGGGAAAAAAACTTGCAGAAGGCTTTTTAAAAGAATGTCTTGACGGCGTATGCGGAGCTTTTCCAAATATTAAAAAAATTGCACTTTTAGTAAACGAAGAATGGAAAGGCGCAAAACATATTTACGAAAAGCTGGGTTTTGTTGAAATAAAAAGAATCAATGGATTTTTTCCGTCGCTCAAAGCAGACTCTGCCGACGGAATTATAATGACAAAAGATGTAAAGTAAGACGCGGGCAAGGGATAGCAGGGGCGCGCGGAGCGCGTTGCGAAGCAATGTAGCGCTTTTGCGCGGAACCCCGTATAGCCCGGTTTTTGCGCAATGCGCAAAAATGCCCCCAAAAAATAAAAACTACACAGTTAAATTGCGGATAAAGTTGTGCAAACTTACATTGTTTTTACGATTGTATAAATGTAGTCACCAGCTTTTTCAATTTTGCGGACAAGATCAATAAATGCAAGTTCGCTCTTAACGTCGCTACCAGCTTCGATTCGCTTGCGGCTTTCGTATTTTAATTCTTTCTTTGTTTTGTCGATTGCATTTTCGAGATTTTCGTATTCATCTTTTTGAACATCGCTCATTCCAAGTGTGAATTTTACGCAGACACGTTCAAAGAAAAATCTTACGGAATCAAGATATCCAGAAATCTTTTTTGTCTGCTCAGAATCTGCGTCAAAACTGTCGCTTTCGACATACTTTTTAAGCGTATACATAATTGAATAGTTTTCGTCGCTCAAACTTTCCAAAGAATCTGTAACAATCATTAAGCGCGAAAAATAAACGCGGTCGTCGTGGTTTGCGTTCGGAAGGCGCGAAACGTGCTGCAAAAAGTGAGTAATAGATTCGTTCATTTCGTCAATGTAATCTTCTGTATTGTGAATCGATTCTATTGAAGAAGAAAGTTCTTCTGATGTAAGACTTTTGCCGGCAGATGTAAGAATTGAACAGAGAGTGTCCATCATTTCCATAACGCGTGCTGACATTTTTGAAATTTCACGCTGAATCTGAAAAAGATAAACGTCGGCAGAAACGTGGCTGTTTGGAAGAATTGCCGGAAGTTTGTAATGCGTATTTTCGTCAGTGCCGTTAGATTTAATAACTTTTGTTGCAAGGAATGCAATCTGATCTATAAAAGGAAGGAATATAAGAGTTGCACAGATATTAAAAATTGTGTGCAGCATTGCAATGTGAGTTGTAATGTCCTGATCTGGAGTTCCTGGAACAATTGCGTCAACAAGCCCAAGGAAAGGTCTAAAGAAACACAACGCAATTACGGTTCCGGTTACGTTGAACATTACATGCACGAGTGCCGTGCGTTTTGCATTTGTTGAAGCTCCAAATGCCGACATAACTGCATCAATCGTAGAACCAATGTTGCTGCCAAGAACTAAGGCTGCCGAAAGTTCCCACGAAATAAATTTGTTTGCCGCAAGAATAAGTACAATTGATGTCATTGCAGATGAAGAATGAATCATTGCAGTTACAAATGCACCGAGCAGAACGCCAGCCAGAAGTCCGAGCATTCCGTAATCTGTTAACCGCTGAATTACGGCTGCGCTGTCCGGGCTTAATGTAAGCGTTGCCTGTAAAAGATCGAGCCCCATAAAAAGAAGGGCAAAACCCATAAAACAATCTGCAAAATTATGAATTTTTAACTTCTTAAAGCGTTTTAAGATAAATCCAACGCCAAAAAGAGGAATTGCCGCTTTAGAAATTGAAAAACTGAATCCAAAAAGCGAAACAATCCAGGCAGTAACAGTTGTACCAATGTTGGCGCCAAAAATTACACCGATTGCCTGCTTAAGAGTAAGCATTTCTGCGTTAACGAAACTTACAACCATTACAGTTGTTGCGCCCGACGACTGAATAATTGCCGTAACGCCGATACCGGTTAAAACAGCAGTAAAACGATTTCCCGCGATTTTTCCAAGCAGTTTCTGTAAATTACTTCCCGCACCCTTTTGAATACCGTCGGAAAGCATGTTCATTCCAAAAAGAAGGAGACATAAAGCTCCAACAAACCCAAAAACCTGACCAATAATTCCTAAAAACATAATTCTTTAAAAAACATAACTTATAAAACCAAAACTAAACGCTAGTATTTTAACCAAAAACTAACAAAAATATATAGGATTTTTGATTTTTTTTATATTTTTTTAAATCCTGAATTCTGACGCATCGTTTTGCAAAAAACTGTATAATAAAAAAAATGAACGACACACAATTTGAACTTTTCTGCAATTTTCGCGATGATTTTCGCTCTTACTGTAAAAAACTTTCTGATGACTTTGCCGAATCTTTAATTCCATTGCAAAAACAGGCCTGCAAAAACGACACTCCAGAATATAAGCTGGAAAATCCGGTTGTTTACAAC
>CAVKVK010000078.1:0-4414 GCA_963659855.1 Parabacteroides distasonis
TTGATTTTTTTGGTTTTATCGGTTCATCGGCAAAATGAATATTTGGACTAATTTTAGGAATTGAAGCAAAGCCAGTTCCCTGAGTGTCAACAGAAAATTTTGTTCCACTTGGAGAATTTACATAAGGTTCTTCTGGCGGCTGATCAAAAAGTTCCTGCTGTCCTCCATTTAATGCCATTTGTCCTTCTTTTGTAATTGAATATGAATTTGAAGAAAATAATCCGTCAGAAATGTTGTTAAAAGATTTTATATCGCTTTGTTTTTTGGGTTCTGTTTTTTTTGAGAGAGAAGCAAATTCAACATTTTGTGCATTTTTGTTTTGAGAAGAAAGAGCCGACTGATATTGAGAAATTTTTGTCTGCCGTTCAAGTTCATTTTTTGCAACAAGAATATGTCTTTCCGCTTCTGCAGATGCTGCCTTGATTTCCTGCAATCTTGCATCAATAATTGTCATGTCGCATTCTGTTGCACGATTCAAATCGCGAATGATATTATCAACTTCAGTTTTTGTATTTTGAATAATTTTATCAGTTGAAAAAAATCTGTTGAATTTTCTTAAGAAAAAAAGCCATAAAACGAGATTAAGACAACAAAGTAAAAAAGCTAAAATTGCAATTCCTACGCCTTCCATGGCTACCTCGAAATATCAATATTCTGACCCAAAAAAGATTCTCTTATTTCTGTCATTTTGACAGTTTCTTCATTTTTATCCGGCTGTTTTTTATTTTTATGCTGAAAACCTTCAGAAGAATTTCCATTTGAATCATCTTTTACAACAGCAGATTTTGCCTCAGAATCAGCAGTCTTATGAACCTGAGCAGATTGCTCCTGAGACTGCCTTATTAAAGAATTTTCCTGCATGGCTTGTGTTAACTGCACTCCCTGCTGCTGATGAGAAACAGTCTTTGCAACATTGTTCAGTTGAGAATAAATTGTAGATAAATCAATTGGAGCTATAGCCATAGAAAACTCTTTATACTTATTTTTACTATTTTACAGTGATATTTTACACTGTTTTTTTTAATTCGTACTCCACGGGTTTAACGTATTTTTTTAGCATTTAAACTTAACTTTCTACAAATCCATCTGGACCTTTTACGTCATCAAAGTTTGGCTGTTCGTATTTTCCTCTGCGAACAAATCCTTCTTCATAATAGAATGTAACGCTTTTTACACTTGCACGGACTTCATCTTTTTCGTCGCGTACAAAAATCTTTACACCCTGATAAACTGTTCCAGAAGCGTACACTTTTCCAATGTTTTTTAGTTCTCTCAAATGCGATTGAATAGTTTCTATTTCTTTATTGAATTCGTCGTTTTCGTGCTTTAATTCATTCTTTCTAAAATTAAAACGTTTTAAACTTTCTTCTTTTTCTTTTGGAAGAGTTTTTCTCACCTTTTTAGTATTTTCGAGCGTCTGAATGTTTAATTCAAGTTCTTCAAGTTCTTTTAAATTGTTGTTCTGCATTTCCAGAAGTTCAGACAATCTTTGCTTAGCTCTTGGATCAATTCCAACTTCAAGAACTGTTTCTGTTCCACCGCCAGCAGAACCAATATTTTTTGCAAGAATTGTTTCCGTTGCAAAAAGATGTCCACCGGTTATCTGAGCACGTTTTCCCTGCAGAATAATTCTGTGTTGAGCCAGAACTTCGCTGCTCATAATTGAATCCTGAACAATTACATTTTCTTCAACTTCAACCTTTGAATTCTGAATGAATTTTGCCCAAAGTGAACCGCCACATTTAATATGACATTCATCACGGCCTACAATTCCGTGATTTACGATAATATCGCCGTCGCTTTCTAGATGGCTTGCACCTACAGTACCGTTTACTTCAATATTTCCGCTAGCCTTAATATCATAACCATCTTCAACGTTACCATTTACAACTACAGTTCCAAGGAATGTAATGTTTCCAGACTTAATATTTACGCCATCAACTTCCATTATTGGTTCAACATTGATTTTATTATTCAACAAAAGAACCTGACCATTGCAGGCTGCCAAAATTGTTCTTCCGTCGGAATCAAGCACAACGTTTTTTCCGAGCGGGAGATTTATATCTCTTCCATTTTTTGCTTCAAGGTAACGACCGTATAAAGTTTTGCCAGCCTTACCGCGTTCTGCAAGCATTTTCTGCGCAAGTGGCTGACCTTCTACAACATTTTGAATTAAATTCAATTCCTTAAAATTAACCTGGCCGTTAGCTGCTTCTTTTGCCCTGATTTTTGAACGATCTGTTTCAAAGTTGTATGCAATATAAGCATCTCTGCCATCAACAGGAAGAATTGCCTGAGCTACAAGAACCGGAACATTGTACACAGGTTTATCAACCAGTTCGTCGATTTTTTCTGTTAAAATTCCTGCAACAACTCCATAACCGGTTAAAGCATTTTCAATTTTTTCACGAGTTATGTCGGCTCCACCCAAAGCAGGTGGTGTAATTGTACATGTTGCCTTTAATTCATCTTTTGTAATATCAATAACAAAAATTGCGTCCCCGGCAGGATTTCTTGAATAATGACCTACAGTTTCGTAAGTTCCATTTGTTCCTGTCTGTGCAAGTTTTTTTATTTTTGCTTCATCAAAATCATTTGTGTCAGGACGTTTTATATCACTTATTATTTCAGAAAAATTAACGCTTTTTCCATCTCCAACAGGAAGAACAACTTTTAAACAGATGTTGTTGTCAAAATGATGAATATAAAATTCACCGTCGCGATCAATATTTTCCAGTTCATCAGAATTGTCCATAAGACCCGAAATATGAAGTTCTTTGATTTTTGCACTCTTAGCAACAGCTTCTGGATTCTGATAAACAACAATTGACCACGGTTTTCTGGCAATTCCAAAAAAGCCTTCAAAACCTTTTTCTTTTACTTCGTATTCAAGATTAGAAATTTTTGTGTTTAATTGAACTGCGGCATCCGCCAGAGCTTCGTCAAGAGTATCTGCATGAACATCTACACTCTTTATTCCCTGATCCGTTTTCTGCAATTCTGCCATGTCATTTCGGATTTTTTCAAGCGTAACCATAGGAGAATGCCTTTTTATTTACTAAATAATTCCCTTTCGGAAATTTGTCAATTTTGCTCGAAGCCTGAGATTAGCCTTTGTATGAAGCTGAGAAATTCTCGACTCGCTTACTTCCAGAACCTGACCAATTTCTTTAAAAGTCAAATCTTCGTGGTAGTAAAGAACAATTACCATCTTTTCTTTTTCTGGAAGTTCATTAATTGCCTGTATTATTACTTTGCGAATTTCTTCACGTTCAACCTGAACATCTGGATTCAAACTTGAAGGAGCTTCTATCGTGTCTCCAACTAAAAGATTGTCGCTTTCATCTCCAGAATTCCAGACGTCATTTAAAGAAATAATGCTTGAAGCACTAACTTTCATTATTGTCTGATGATATTCAGCTTCTGAAAGATTGAGTTTTTGTGCAATTTCTGCATCTGTGGCCGTGCGACCAAGTTTTGATTCAAGTTCGCTGATTGTATCTTCTATTTCGCGGGACTTTTGTCTTACAGAACGCGGAACCCAGTCAAGTTGACGCATTTCGTCAAAAATTGCACCACGGATTCTAGTAACTGCATAAGTCTTAAATTTTACACCTTTTACAGGATCATAACGATTTATAGCATCTAAAAGCCCAAACTGACCAAATCCTACAAGATCATCAAATTCCATACTTGCAGGAAGTCCTACAGCAATTTTACCGGCAACGTATTTTACCAGCGGCATATACTGGCGAACAAGTTTATCCCGCAGATGAGTTGACTTTGTTTTTTTAAACTCTTCCCAGAGTTTGTCTTCATCTTCGTTGTTAATTACCAAAGTCTGTTCAGTATCCATATTGCTCATTCTCTCTAATTCTCATCTCTTTTTAATGCAGTACGTATTGCCTGAGCAATCAGGCTGGCATTTGCTGAATTTGCCTGCGTACCATCAGGAAAAACAGTACCAGAAGTTCCGTTCTCTCCAGAAGTTGCAAAATCACTGTCATCTATTATATCACTATTTGAATTATTTTTCACACTGTCGGATATATCTTCGATATCAGGCAATTCATCTATATTATCAATGGCAGAACCATCCGCAAAAGAATTTACTTTGTTAGAAGCATCCCCATTATTAGAAGGAATTTCCTGCCGCTGACGCTCTGAATTATTCTGAGCAGTATTCTGCATTTGTGCGAGATTAACAGGCTCAAATGAAGGTTTTTCTAAACAAGAACTTTTCTCTGCTTCTGCAGATTTTTCAGAAACTTTGTTTTCTGTATTAAAAT
The DNA here is from genome assembly GCA_963659855.1 of Parabacteroides distasonis. GTDB lineage: Bacteria > Spirochaetota > Spirochaetia > Treponematales > Treponemataceae > Treponema_D. The sequence continues at coordinate 4,290 of CAVKVK010000078.1, forward strand.
CACCAGTTTGTTCTTTCGTTACAGAACCTGCAATTTCATCATTTTGAAAAGCTTCTTTATTGTTTTCAACAAAAAATTTTGGAGCAGTATCGTCGTCTTCAAAATTATCATCACCAACTACAATG
>CAVKVK010000078.1:4424-10160 GCA_963659855.1 Parabacteroides distasonis
CCGGTTTTTTGAATTTTTGAATTTGAAGAATCCGCAAAATTTTCACCAGAAGCAGTTTCATCAGCCAGAAATTTATTAAAAAGGAAGGAAATGCCGGCAGCCAAAACACTGAAGATGACAGCAAAAAGAAAAGACCTTAATAAAATAATTAAAAAGGCATTTTTTGAAATTATCCCAGTAAGAAATGACAAAACGAAACCACATGCGGCAAAGCCACCAATGGCCTTTTGATTCATCATATCTTCCTCCCTTGTAAAAGATTAAGGTAAAAAAGCCGTAAGGTCAAGAATTAGACTTTTTCAGCATTTTTTACAATCTTAATGTTTGTCAGTAAATTGAATGTCGTTTTCGCTATTTTTGCGACATTCATTTAATTCTATTTTTTGCGTAAGAATTTCTTTAAGAAAGTTGAAACACCTTCGCTAGACGATAAATCTGTTTTTTCAATACGACCAACAATGTGCTTTATACACTGTGCTGGTTTTGAAGTAGGATTTACAACCATAAACGGTTTTTGCCTGATAACAGAAGCAGAAACCACAGAGTCATCATAAACAAAACCAATGTAGTCAACCTTGTAATTTAAAAACTGTCCAACGATAGTAATAATTCTGTCGGAAATTTTCTTTCCTTCTTCTGCAGAATGAACGCGATTAACAAGAAGCTTTATATTGATGTTTCTGTCGTTTAATTCCGTTGTAATGATTTTTATCATTCCGTAAGCATCTGTAATTGCAGTAGGTTCAGGAGTTGTTACAACGTAAACTTCGTCGGCAGCGGCTACAAATTGAAGTACATTGTTTGCAATTCCAGCGCCTGTATCAATAATGATAATGTCAGCGTTTCCTAACTGAGAAAACTGCTTTGCAAAATAATCAAGTTCTTCAACAGAAAGATTTGCAATTTTTGAAAAACCATTTGCTCCGGCAATAAATTTAATTCCAACTTCTGTATCAAGAATTATTTCTGACATTGTCTTTTGCCTGTTAATAACCTGCATTAAATTGTACTGAGGAACAACGTTTAACAAAACATTGACATTTGCCATACCAAGGTCGCCGTCAATCAAAATTACTTTTTTTCCAAGTTGAGCGTAGGCAATTGCCATATTTACAGCCATGTTAGTTTTGCCGACACCGCCTTTTCCACTTGTAATTGCAATTATTCTGGTTTTATGTTCATTTTGTTTTTCTGTTTTTTCGGATTTTTCAGCGGGAGAATCTAAATTTCCCATCAATTCCCGCAATTCCTGTGCCTGCTCTTCCATAATTATTCATCCTCCGGAAACATATCGTCAATATGCAGTTTGTCTAGCTTGAAATCAACTAAATTATACAAAAACTCTCTTACGCTTGCTCTTTTAAAATCACGAGGAACTTTTTGTCCGTCTGTAATAAAAGCAACCGCCTTGTTATGTTCTTTCAAAACGCTTAAAACATTTCCGTAAGTTGTTGTTTCGTCGCATTTTGTAATAATTACTGAATTGATATTAAACATTGCAAAATTTTCAATTATTTTTGTTAAATCACGGGCCTTTGTTGAAGCTGCCACAACAAGGTATGTTTCCATAGAAACTCCGGCAACATTCAGTATTTTGCGCATCTTTGCAATGTTATCATAATCTTTCTGGCTGAATCCCGCGGTGTCAATAAAAATATAATCAGCAGAATCTCTGCAATCCTGAATAATACTTGTTAAATCATCAGAATTTTCAGCCTTATCAACTCTAACATTCATCATTTCGCCAAATTTTCTAAGTTGAACTTCTGCACCGACACGAGTGTAATCGATTGTAATAAGGCGAACTACAGGACTAGGACTTCCATTCTTTTTTGCATCAAGAATTGTTTTTGCAGCCATTTTACTGATTGTAGTTGTTTTTCCTAATCCAGTCGGACCCACGAGAACTATAACCTGAGGACTTTTTCTGTAAATTACCGGAGCAATTTTTATTGATTGTCCGATCCAATCCACAACTGTCATTTGAACAAGATCAAAATCATCAAGATCTTTTAACGGAAACTCATCTACAAGTCTTGAAGTAATTGAATCTATAAACGAAGTGGAAAATTCATTTTGTTCCAGAAGTTTTTCTATTTTTGCGATTGAAGGATGTCTTTGTCCGGAATTTGAATTTTTTAATTCTTCAATCTGAGTATTCATCTTAGAAAGCATGTCAGTTAATTCTGAATACTGCTTTGAAGCCACTTTGGAATAATCAACTCCAACGCTTTTTAAAATATTTTCGCGTGCCTGAGCGAGACTTTCGCTGGCTTCTTTTTGTCTGTCTCTTACAATGTACCAGACCTTTACGATATTCTTCTGAAAAAGACCTAAGAATCCTCCCTGAAGAATCGTCTTTGTGTCCATTATTTTGTAATTGCTTCCGTATTCATTCCAAAGCTGTTGTTTTATTTCTTCAATTGATTTGCCGGTAATCGTAAAAGTCGTCGGCACGAATTCGCTATTATTCACTTATTTCTCCCAATATTTCAAGATTAATTGAATTTCCTGCTGCGACAACTTCATTCAACGAAAGTACAACAGTACCAGGCATATCTCTTTCAATTGCGCTATGAAGCAATTGTCTTACCTCTGGAGTCGGACACAAAATAACTGGCAGAATATTTTTGTCCCTGAGAGCCGCTATGCTAGAACTGACAGCATTTCTGAAATTTCTTGAATCCACAGGGTCAAATGCAAGCAAAGGCGCAGAACCGTCATTCTGTGTAACAGTATGTTCAATAATTTTCTGTGCCCAGCCCTGACTCAATTGAATTACACTCAATTTTCTGTTTTCGTCATTTGGATCAACATACTGCAGACAAATCTGCAAACCAAGCGCTTCGCGCACTTTTTCAATCAGAATAAACGGTGTGTGTGGCATATTGCCATAATTTGCAAGAGTTTCGAGAATAACAACAATATTTCTGATAGAAACCTGCTCGCGCAAAAGTCCCTGAAGTATTTTTTCAATTTCTCCGTAAGTATACTTGTAAGTATTCATAACTTCATCAACAACAACAGGATTTGTTTCCTTTATTTTATTGATGATTGCACTTACTTCCTGACGGCTTAAAATTTCTGCAGCATGAGAACGAATAATTTCTGTCATATGAGTTGCAATAATCGTCGGAGGATCAATTACAGAATATCCGTTCTTTTCTGCTTCCAGGCGTTTGTCTTCGCTTACCCAGATTGCAGGAACTCCAAAGGCTGGATCGTGGGTTGACTCACCTGGCATTTCTTCTACGACACCACCTGTATTTAAACACATGTAATAGCCGATTTTTAACTTAAAACGCCCTGCTTCTATTCCGCGGATTTTAAAACTATATTCCTGAGGATCAATCTGAAGATTATCAATAATTCTGATTCTAGGAACAACAAGCCCCAGATCAATTGCGGCTTCACGCCGGATTCTTGTAATGCGTTCAAGAAGTTCTGCTCCTTTTTCTTTATTTACAAGATCAAGAAGGGCAACTCCAAGTTCAAGGCAAAGAGGATCAAGTGGAACTACAGGGCTTGTTTCTTCTGCATTTTGAGAAGACTGAGCTTTTGATTTTGCTGCAGCTTCTTCTTCTAACTTTTTAGCAAAAGACTGTTTTTCTTTTTTTGTCATGCGTAAACCGACATAAACAAGAAGTCCACCAATTCCAAAAAGTGCAATGACAAGAAAAACCGTCGTATGGAATAAAACTGCCATTCCAATCAAAACCAGGCCAGATAAAACATAAACATATCCGCTGATGTTAAACTGTTTTTTAATTTCTTCGCCAAGAACTTCATCAGAATTGCTTCCGGTAACAAGAATACCAGTTGCAACAGACAAAAGAAGAGAAGGAACCTGGCTTAAAAGACCGTCACCGATTGTAAGTTGCGGGAATGTGTTTATTGCTGAACTCCAGCTCATTCCTTTTCCAATCATTGCGTAAAGAATTCCGCCGACAAGGTTGATTGCTGTAATAAAAATTCCAGCTTTAACGTTTCCGCTTACAAATTTGGAAGAACCGTCCATTGCTGAATAAAAGTCACTTTCGCGTTGAATGTCGGCTTTTTTTATCCGTGCCTGTTCGTCTGTAATTGAACCAGAATTCAACTCTGAGTCAACAGCAAACATTTTTGAGTTCATTGAATCCAGGGCAAAACGTGCAGCAACTTCAGAAACGCGTCCTGCACCTTTTGTAATTACCATAACCTGAATAATTATGATAATGATAAAAATTATAAAACCGATTACAGGCTGATTTTTTGCAACAACATTTGCAAATGATTTAATCATTGCACCGTCAAAACGGTCAAAACCGACATACCCGTTTGAAAGAATAAATCTTGTAGAACAAACGTTCAGCGCCAGGCCAAAAATCGTAGCAAAAAGAATTACCCGTGGAAAAGAGGAAAGTTTAGAAGCTTTTGGTGTATATAAAACAACTAAGAAAATAATGAGAGCAATAGCAATATTTGCAATCATCAAAAAGTCGAGAATTGCACCAGGAACAGGCACGAGAAGCATCAGTACCATAAGAACGCCGACTAATGCAATAAAATGATTTGAAAGTTTCAGCGTCGATAACGACCTGGCAAAACGGTTAGCCACCCCCACCCCCTGGTTGACTCACTACTTTTTTCTATTGAGATAATCTATTTGTGCATAAACGATCGAAATCGCTCGAATATATTCATCGGGTATTGTATCACCAACTTCAACATTTGAATAGAGAGCACGAGTAAGTGGAACGTTTTCAACACGAGGAATTCCATATTCATCAGCCAGATCTCTAATTCTCTTTGCCATTAAATCGGCTCCCTTTGCATTTACAACAGGACGATCAGCTGTACTTGCATCATACTTTAATGCAACTGAATAATGCGTAGGGTTTGTAACAACAACATCACTTTCCGAAACTGCTTTTGGAAGATTCTGGCTCAAAAGTTCACGCTGAGCCTGCTGCAACTTTCCTTTTACTTCAGGATCTCCTTCCTGCTCTTTAAATTCAGTCTTTACTTCCTGCTTTGTCATTTTCATGCTTTCCATAAACTGTCTTCTCTGAACAAAATAGTCAGCAATAGAAATTGCAAGAAAAAGAATTGCACATATTACTAAAATCTGAGTTGCACAATTACCGACAAAACCAGCAGCACTACGGATTGAACCTGTATTGAGCAAAAAAAGAAGTTTTTGAATATTCGATCTTATAACAATCAATGCAATAAAAACAACGGCAGCAACTTTTAAAAGAGATTTCAGAACGTTAAATCCGCCTTCAAACGAAAAAATCGTTTTTTTTAGATATTGCCCAATTTTTGGAACAATGTTTGAAAATTTGAATTCTATCGGCTTGGTTGAAAAAATAAATCCGCGGTTTTGAATTATATTTCCAGCAATTCCTGCAACAATTCCGCCACCAGCCAGAGGAAGAACCATTTTTGCAAGATTCTTAAGAAAAAATAAAAAAAACTGCCACGAATATATTTCTGCCTGTGCACATTTTGTAAAAAAATAAACAAGAATCTGTTCACACCATTTTAAATAATAAGGAGCGGCAACAACAAGAATTACAACACAGACAAGCATTACAAGAGAACTGTTTAATTCCTGACTTTTTGCAACCCTTCCTTCTTCGCGTGCTTTATGAAGTTTTAATTCCGAAGGTTCTTCTGTCCGCCCTTCATCTTCTGCGGCAAACCACTGAAGGTCAATCTGTTCAAAATCCATTTTTATGAGCCTCCACCAGT
>CAVKVK010000079.1:0-10158 GCA_963659855.1 Parabacteroides distasonis
GTTTTTGTTCTAGGTGGATTTCTGATTTATTTTTTCTTATTTTTAGGAATAAAAAATTATTCAGAATCTTTTCCGCTTTCATTATTTATTTTTTTTGCTACGGGGCTTTATTTCTTTTCTTTTAATGAATTTCGTCAATTTATTGCAGTTTGCATTGTTTTTTATGGTTACAGATATTGCGTTGAAAAAAAACTTTTAAAATGGATACTCATCGTTCTTTTTGCGATGCTTTTTCATAAATCTGCATTCGTGGTTTTTCCGATGTATATTATCGCAAAAATCAGGTTATCAAGGAAAAGTTTTAACATAATTATTTTAATTACTTTAATTTTTAAGAAAATTGGAATGTTTGAAATTTTATGTTTGTTTTTATCGTTTATTCCTGGTCATTATTCTGAATATGCAGAAACGTTGACATATCTTTCCAAAAGTGGTGGAAGTGGACTTATTGGTTATCTATATTTAATTCTTCTGCTTTTAATAAATAATTCAAAACACCGTTTTTATTATTTTCAGTCAGAAGTCTTAAGACCTTTTATAAACATTCTTTTGTTTGGAAGCATTTTCGTAAATATTTTTGCTGATATTTATATGGTCGTTAGATTAATGGAATATTTTTTAATAACAATAGTTGTCGTTTTTCCTTTCTATATAAAATTGTCAAAACAAGGAATGTTATCATACATTTTTTCCTTATCCATGATTGCACTTTATCTTTCTAACATTGTGAAATATTCCTTTTTTTCTGCACCTGAAAGTTTGCTTGCATATCAAAGCATTTTTTCAAAATAAAGAGGTCAAAATGAAATTTAATGAATTATTAAAAGTTTTAACGCTCGATAAAAAACGTTGGGATATTGAACTTGGAAAAAAGATAAATCCGTTTTTTTTGTATCTTTTTTTAAGAGAATACAAAATTGTTGTAAGAAAAAGGTTTTGTGAATATTTAAGAAACAAGAAAAGCCTGTTCTTAATTTATTGTATAGAAAGATTTTTATATAGAAGCTTTGCTCTTAAAAACGGTTGTGATATTCCTTCAAGAACAAAAATCGGTCCTGGTTTTGTGATTCACCATTCTAACGGAGTAATAATAAACTCAGCGGCAGTTATTGGTTCAAATTTTACGATTCGCGGGGGGGGGTAATAGGTTCTACCAAAAAAGGTGTTCCTGTTATTGGTAATAATGTGAATATGGGTGTCCATTGTGTTGTAATCGGAAAAATAGAGATTGCATCTGGTTGCGTAATTGGCGCAGGCGCTGTCGTTACAAAATCAACAGAGCAAAATTCTGTCTATGCTGGAGTTCCGGCAAGAAAAATCAGGAATGTTATTCCATTTGAGTTTGCAGGTTTATAGGAGATTTTTATGTTTTATAACGATTCTAAAGAATATAAGTTTATTTTAATTTTTGAGTTGTTTAAAAAAGTTATACGTGGTTTTTTTAAGTCATTTTTTTATTTTAGGGGGGGGCATATAGTTTCGGTTGGAAAAAATGTCACATTCATTGGAAAGAAAAAAGATTTGATTATTGGTAAACGCGTAAAAATTGAAGATGGCGCATTTATACAATCTGTTTCGAAAAATAAAATTGTATTAAGTGACAATGTTACTATTTGTCAGAATGCTTTGATTAGGCCTTCTGGATTTTATGGCGGCCATTTAGGAAGCGGTCTTTTTATGGGAAAGAATTCTTCCATAGGGGCTTTTTCGTATATTGGCTGTTCTGGTCAAATAAAAATAGGAAATTTTGTAATGATAGGACCTCGTTGCACAATGATCGCTGAAGAGCATAATTTTGCAAAATTGAATGAAACTATTCAATCTCAAGGTGTATGTCAAATCGGAATTGAAATAGAAGATAATGTCTGGATTGGGGCTAATGTGACTATTGTTGATGGCGTTGTTATAAGAACTGGTTGCGTAATTGGTGCAGGCGCTGTCGTTACAAAATCAACAGAACCAAATTCTGTCTATGCTGGAGTTCCGGCAAGAAAAATCAGGGAGCGAAATTAAGTGAGAATTCTTTTTGTTCATCCGTCTGTAGAACTTTACGGAGCAGACAAAATTTTATTGTATATCTTAAAAATGTTGTGTAAGAAACATGAAATTACAGTTCTTCTTCCAAAAACTGGTGTTTTGAATGAAGAAATAAAAAAAGTTTCTTCCAATATTGAAATAAAAATTTATCCTAAGTTGCCGATTGTGCATTCAAAACTTTCTTTTTTTGATTATTTAAAATTACCTTTAGGGATTTTAAATTGTAAAAGATTGTTTGATAAGAAATTTGATTATTGCTTTTGTAACACTCTTGCAACTATTTTGTGTCTTTATTCAGGATTTTAAAAAAAGCGGGTTTTATACATTCATGAAATTATTGCAAACAAATTTTTAAATTTTGGTTTTTCTATTCTTTGTAAGTTTGGGGCAAATAAAGTTGTTTGCGTTTCTGCGCATGTAAAAGATAATTTGTTGTTTTCTAAAAATTATTCAGTTATTCATAATGGAATTCCAGATATTGCCGGCGATTTTACAGAAAATAAAATTAATGTTGACACAAAAATTCGATTTGCTCTTCCTGGAAGATTTATGCCTCAGAAAGGGCAGTGGTTTTTGATTGAAGCATTAAAAAAAATTGGTGATGAATACAAAAAGAAAATTTTAATTGATTTGTACGGAAGTGCACCTCCGTTTAAGCTGGAATTGTTTTTTGAATTGCAGACAGAAATTCATAAGAATAATTTAGATTCAATTATTTTATTGCATAATTTTACGAAGAATATAAAAGATATTTATCAAAATGCAAATGTGATTCTTGTGCCGAGTCTTATGGCAGACCCATTTCCGACCACAGTTTTGGAAGCGCTTATGTTTTCGCGTCCTGTGATTGCAACAAATCACGGTGGAGCCAGTGAAATTCTAGAAGATTCATTTTCAAAAATGATAATTCCAAACGATGTAGAAGGTTTTTGTAACGCAATTAAGTATTTTATTGATAATCAGCAATTGCTTGAAAAGTTTTCTGTTTCTGCAAGAAAAAAATATTGTTCAGATTTGAGTTTAGAAAATTATAAAAAAAGTTTTTTTGATGAATTTGGAGAACTAAAATGAGCATATTCAAAATTTCATCAGCTTTTCCTTCTCCAATGCTTTTTTTTAGCCGCGCTGAATCACTTCTTTCAGCTTTTGTTTTCTCCTATGATTTCCAACATCTCTTTTGGAGTAACGACGAACGGTTTTATCGGAAAATCCCTGATGTTTCCGGTCACAAGAAATGTCTCTTCCGTTTGCCGGGAATCCATTGTAACCTCATAAAAAATCACATCTTTTGGGTCAGACGGTTTTTCTTCTGTTTGAATGCCGGAAAGTTCTATGCCGTTTTTTACAATCATTTTGATAATGTCTTCAATTATTTTAGGTTAAAAATTGAATTTTTTTCTGAACAAAACTTCCTTATATTCAGAAAGAATTTCTTTACTAAAAACTGGAACCACAATTCCTGCCAAAATATACTGAACGACTTTTCCAGGTGTAGAAGTTCTTTTAAGCAATGCCGAAACGATAACATTTGTGTCAACAACGCAAAAAATTTTCATATTTTATTTCTCCTTTCTGTATGCACGAATTTCTGCGTTAATGTCGTCAAGTGTAAGGTTTTGGATTTTATTCTTTTTTGCCTCTTTGTTTGCCATTTTCAGGATATTGTTTGCCTGTTTAAGAGCCTCCTTTTCGGAATTTACCTTCATACTAAACGGAATTCCCCTCTCTTCAACGGATTTTTTCAGAAAAATTCTGAACGCTGTCGGCAAATCAAGTCCGAGCTGCTCGAAAATACTTGTCGCCTCGTTCTTCAAATCTTCGTCTACTCTAATTTGTACCAATGTGCTTGCCATAATGTGCCTCCAAAAATAATAAAAAAATGTGTCCTTAATTCAAATGTATGTGAATGTAATGTGTTTGTCAATAAAAAGGGCGTTCCCTGCCGTATGGCAGGTCGGGCTTTTCGTGGTTCGTAGTGTTTATTATGACGCCAAGGAGGGCGTTAAAGACTTAAATATGCAAGAAATGCGAATGCATTTCTTGGCGCGACAGGAGGTCGCACACAATCCCTAACGCGAACGCATTTCTTGGCGCGACAGGATGTCGCACACAATCCCTGACGCAAAAGGAGTTTCTTTATGAATAAAAATATTTCGCAAAAAATGCCGTGTTCGCCAGAGTCAAAACTTCGTGTTTTTATAATCGGCACGGTTGGAGTTCCTGCCTGCTACGGCGGCTTTGAATCTCTTGTTGACAACCTGCTTGATTTTACTCCGCTGAATGTTGAATACACTGTTTTTTGTTCTGGCAAAAAATACGAAAATCGCCTGGAATCGTACAAAGGCGCAAAACTTATTTATCTTGAAATGGAAGCGAACGGCAGGGACAGCATTTTTTATGACTTTAAGTCGATGAAACTTTCTGTTCAGGCAAAAGCGGATATTATGCTGGTTCTTGGCGTTTCTGGATGCATTTTTCTTCCATACATAAGGCGAATTTTTAAAGGAAAAATCATTACGAACATTGACGGACTTGAATGGCGACGCGACAAATGGAAGTGGTACGCTAAAAAACTTTTAAAGTTCAGCGAAAAAATGGCGGTAAAATATTCCGACATCGTAATCGGCGACAACAAAGGAATCACCGACTACGTAAAAACTGAATATTCAAAAATCGTGCAGAAAAAAAGAGTTGAGCTTATTGCGTACGGCGGCGACCAGGTTTCGCGCGTTCAGGACGATTCTCTTTTTAAAAAATATCCGTTCTGTAGTTCGCCTTATGCGGTTACAGTCTGCCGCATTGAGCCAGAAAACAACGTTCACGTTATTTTGGAATCGTTCTCTAAAATGCCGGACGAAAATCTTGTTTTTGTCGGCAACTGGCAAAAGTCAGAATATGGCCGCTCTCTAAAAGAAAAATACAGCACATTCAAAAATATTCATCTTTTAGACCCGATTTACGAGAGTCATACTGTAAACTTTCTTCGCTCAAATGCCCGTGTTTACATTCACGGACACAGCGCCGGCGGAACAAATCCTTCTCTTGTTGAAGCGATGAACCTTTCACTTCCGATCCTTGCGTTTGACTGCGTTTATAACCGCGCCACAACCCAGGAAAAATGCCTTTACTGGAAAACGTCAGAAGATTTGCAGAACCTTATGAAAAAACTTCGTCAGCCGGATTTTGAAACACAAAATCATTATTCTGAACCTGGCCCGGAATCTCATTCAAAAGACACGGTGGTTGAGCCAGTCGAAGCCACCACAAATGACAGAAATCTATGCCAGAAAATCGCACACGAAATGGGAGAACTTGGAAAAAGCCTTTACACGTGGGAGCGGATTGCGCGTCAGTACAACGAGTTGTATTAAAAACTGCTAAATCTGCCTTTTTCCTTCATCTGTGATTTTAATTTTTTCGTCGCCGGTTAAAATTACAAAGCCTTTTGCAATGCAGCCTTCAATTGCGTTTTCAATTTGTCTGGTTGTAGCAAAAGAGTTTTGCTTTTTAGAGATTTCTTCCATTATTTGCTGTTTTGTAAGCGAGGTTTTTGAATTAAAAAGAGACAATAAATCTTTTTCGGACTTTGTTAAAAAATACACGGTTTTTAGTCTATGAAAATCTTGTATTTATGGCAAGCAGAACTAAAATTGATACTTTTTGTGCTTTATTAAAACTCACTAACTTTAATTTAGAATATGGAAGATTTTAATGTGATATGATAATATGAAAATAGGGGAAAAAACGGATGGATTCAAGTACAAAAGAACAGAAACTTCAGTGGCTTATTGAGCTTGAAAAAAAATTAAATGAAATTCAGGATTTAGATGTTCTTCTTGAGCGAATTTTAACAGAGGCGCGCAGAATTGTTCATGCGGATGCAGGTTCTATTTATGTTGTGGAAGACAACAACCTTCGCATAAAATACGCACAAAACGACACTCAATTAAAAAAACTGCCAGCTGGTTCAAAGCTGCCTTATATTTCTGCCTGCTTTCCTATTTCTGATAAATCTATTGCGGGCTACTGTGTTGTTTCTGGCAAAAACGTTGTAATCGAAGACGCCTATAATCTTTCTTCCGGCCTTACTTTTTCTTTTAATAAATCAACCGACGTAAACACAGGCTACAGAACAACTTCAATGTTTTGTATTCCGCTAAAAATTGCAAGCGGACACATTCTTGGTGTTTTGCAGATTATAAATGCTCAGGACGAAGATGACAAAGTAATCGGTTTTGACACAGATTCTCAGCTTTATCTTACACATTTTGCTTCTAGCGCAGCTCAGGCTCTTGAACACGCTCAGTTAACTGGCAAAATGATAAAACGTATGCAGAGAATGGCTCAATACCGCGATCCTAAAGAAACTTCTCCGCACGTAGAACGGGTTTCTTCTTTTTCAATTGAAATTTATGATCGTTGGGCTGCAAATAAAAATATTCCATTTATGGAACAGCAGAAATTCCGGGATAATTTAAAAATTGCTGCAAAATGTCATGATTTTGGAAAGATTGCAATTTCTGATTTAATCTTAAAAAAGACAACGCCTCGCCTTAACGACCAGGAGCGGGCAGTAATGAAAGGCCATACTTGTGTTGGTGCTCTTCTTTTTAGCGATGCAGAATCTTCTCTCGAAGAAATGTGCAGAGATGTCGCTTTAAGACATCACGAATGGTGGGATGGCAGTGAACACGGTTATCCTGGCAAATTTGACTATTCAAATTATGAACCGGGAGAAAAAATTCCAGATTCAACACCGTTAAAAGGTGAAGAAATTCCTCTTGCAGCAAGAATTGTTGCACTTGCAGATGTTTTTGACGCATTAAGCCATAAACGTGTGTACAAGGTTGCATGGCCTTTGGAAGATGCTTTTAAGGAAATTGAAAAACTCAGCGGAACTCAGTTTGACCCGGAAATTGTAAAAGCATTTCTGCAAATAACAGACCGCATAAGCGCAATCAACTGCGAATGGGAAATTGTCGAAAACGAACTTTAATTTTCTTTGCTATCGCCAATGTTAGCCGAGCGGTTTTTACTGAATGTTTCGTTAACAATCAGTTGGCTTGTGTGGCGTTCAAAGGTATCGGCAAATTTTTTTAATTCTTTTTGTCCGTAGCGGCTTTTTGTGCTTTCGGCTAAGCCGATTAGTGCAAGATTCAAATTAAAGTTTCTTTCGCTCAGTCTTTCTTTAATATTTTCTTTTGTAAAAACAGTACCTCTGTCATTCATTACAAAAATTCTTTTTTCTACGAGCCTTTGTGCAAACGGAATGTCGCGCGTTATAACTAAATCGTTTTTGCCTGCGTTGTTAAAAATATAATCGTCGGTGGCGCCTGGTGTTTTTTCGCATACATGCATTGTAAAATGCGGATCATTTTTTGGAATTGAAATTTCATGGTTTGCAACAAAGTTTACATTCATTTTTTTTGCTTTTGCCATGTCAATTACGTAATTTTTTACAGGAAGAGGGCAGGAATCGGCATCAATCCAGATATAAAAAGAATACATTTTGCAATCCTACTTTTTTAAAACCGAGTCGAGTTGATTTATCATTTTTTGTGTTAAAATCTGTGCTTTTTGAATTTTCTGTGTGTCTTGTCCCTGGTTTGAATTAGAAACAGAATTTTTTGCTTTTTCTTTGTAAAGTTCATCGCAGAGCATTATTCCCGCTAAAATGGAAATATCTAAACCGCTTTTTAACATTCCGCTTTTTTGAATTTCGTCAACGAGTTTTGTGTAATAACCGGAAAGTTTATTAAGATATTCGTCGTCTTCGCTCGCCTTAATCGAAAAAGACGTTCCAAGAATATTTATCTGCAATTTTCCCATTAAAATATCCTCTGTTATTAGAAAATATCGAATGCAGGTTGAATTGGCGATTGTGTTTTTGTGTCTGTTTGATTTGTTTTTTGTTCTTCGTTTGAATCTACTGGAATTGCAGTGTCAAACGATTCCTGGGTTACAGGTTTTTCAATTGTCTGTTTTTGTTCTGATTGAACTAGTGGTTGTGCAACCTGTGGTTGCTGAACAGTCTGTTGTACAGACTGCGTTTTTTGAACCTGGCTTACTGTCTTTTGAATATTAGAAACAGAAGAAGCCACTGGAACTTTTTCTGCAAGCTGAGCAGCAGAATGAACTGCATTTTCAACAGCGTTTAATCGTTCCAGAGCCTTTAAGATTTCTTCCTCGATCTTACCCTGATCTGACTGAAAATTAGAAAATTGCTCCGTTTTTGCCGAAAGTGCGTTTGTGAGCTCTGCGCATTTTCTACGCAAAGCAGCATTTTCTGCAGTAAGCTGTTCAATTTTTGAAACAGCATTTTCAACTTTTTCTTCCAGAATCAAAACTTGATCGAGTGAAATCATTTTTACGTCTCCGTAAAATTATTTGTTGAGAGCTTTTTTAGCTACTTCAACTACAGCCTTGAAAGCTGCTGGATCTTCAATAGCCATGTTAGAAAGAGCCTTGCGGTTCAATGTAACACCAGCCTTGTTAAGACCGTCGATAAAGCGTGAGTAAGAAAGTCCTTCATCACGAACTGCTGCGTTAATACGTGCAATCCACAACTGGCGGAAGTCGCCTTTGCGGTCACGGCGGTCAACGTATGCATGGCGAAGAGCCTTTACTACAGCGTCTTTTGCTGCCTTATAGTTTGTTCCGCGACGTCCTGTAAAGCCACTAGCAAGCTTAAGGATTTTTGCACGGCGATTATTGCGTTTTGTACCATCTATTGCTCTAGACATTTTATTCTCCTAAGTTAGTGGCTATTAGCCGTATGGAAGCTGCTGTTTGCGGATTCTTGCTGCTGAATCTTCAGAAAGAATTCCAGAAGCACGCAAGTGCATCTTACGTTTTGATGATTTCTTTGTCAAAATATGACGAAGATTCATTTTCTTGTACTTTACTTTGCCAGTTCCAGTAAGAGAGAATCTCTTAGCTGAAGCTTTCTTTGTCTTCATCTTAGGCATTTTCTTTACCTCATTCCTTTACTTGACTTTCGAATTCAAGGTCATCGACATAAAACGGCCTTCCATTGCAGGTGCCTTTTCAATTACGTACGAACCTTCACGAAGTCTTTTTTCTACTTCTTTCAGGACATCAAATCCAAGTTCGGTGTGTGCAAGTTCACGACCGCGGAAACGAATCGTAACCTTTACTTTGTCACCTTCATCAAGGAACTCCTGAATATGCTTTGCCTTAGTGTCTAAGTCACCCGCACCAATTTTTGGCTGCATGCGGATTTCCTTATTCTTAAGGGCTTTTTGGTTCTTGCGGGAATCACGGAGTCTTTTTTCCTGCTCGTACCGATACTTACCAAAGTTAAGAATTTTGCAAACCGGCGGATTTGCGTTTGGGGACACTTCAACAAGGTCGAGATTTCTCTCTTTTGCTAATTCCAGTGCATCACGAGTGGAGATAATTTTTACTTCGCTCTTTTCACCTTCACCATCAATTAAACGAACTTCACGAACGCGAATCTGTTCGTTGATTCTTAAACCTTTTACGTCTGCCAACGTTCCTCCTAGTGTTTACAAAACACCTATTTTCAATAAGTCCCAATATACTATCAAAAATAAAATCCCCTGTCTAGTGAATGAATCTTCCCTTATCGGCTTAAAATCATTGAAGCAGCAAGTTTTTTCTGATATTTTTTATCTATGTATTTGTTTTTATTTCTGCTTTTTCCTGTTGTAAGTTTTTTTTATGCTTTTTTTGACTACAAGTTTTCTGGAATTCAATATTTAAAAGACCGTTTTTTTGTTGCTTTAACAGGCTGTCTTTTCGGCGCTCTCTTAAGTGCAGTTTTTGAATTCTGTGTTTTTATTCCGGTTTACCAAAAGCAGAATTTTGTTATTTTTTCACTTTTGCAGTTTTGCTTTTTTATTTTTATTCCATTTTTGTTTTTTGTACTTTTTATTCTCTGGTCAAAAGACGAAAACCGCTTTAAAATAGAAAATTTTCTGTATTTTATGCTTCCTTTTTATAGCGTTTATCTTCCTTTTGAACTTTTTACAAATAACGCGCGTTCTTCCGTATTTTTGCTTTTTATTTTTCCGGTTTTATTTTTGTTAATGCTTTTTTGCGTAAAAAGGGAAGTTTTAGATTTTTACGAATATGTAC
>CAVKVK010000080.1:0-1371 GCA_963659855.1 Parabacteroides distasonis
GATTAACCGGCATTGTTCTGTTAATAAAGTTTATTCAGCGCTTGAAATTCTCAATAAAAACTGGAAAAAAAAGTTATCTGTTGATTTTATTACAGGGCTTCCCGGCCAGACTTACGATTCTTTTAAAAATCAGTTTCAAAAAATTTTTAAATACAGAATTGATCATATTTCTCTTTACACTCTTACTGTCGAAGAAAATACTCCGCTTTATAAAAAAATTGAATCTGGAAAAATAAAGTGGGATCCGCAAAGGGGAGATAAAATGTGGATCCTTGGAAGAAATATTTTAGAAAAAAACGGTTTTGCCCAGTATGAAGTAAGTAATTTTTCAAAACCAGGATTTAAAAGCCTTCATAACCAAACTTACTGGAAACTTAATTCTTATCTTGGGTGTGGGGCGGGAGCCTGTAGTTCTGTTTATTCTAAAAAAACTGTCCGCTGGACAAATACTGTTTCAATAAAAAAATATGAAGATTTCTGGTTGAATTTTTGTCCGGAAAAATGTCAAAAACTATCAGAAATACAAAACGTTGAACTTATTTCCAAAGAAACTGAAGTTTTTGAATGGCTTATGATGGGCTTTAGGTTAAATGAAGGCGTGTGTGCACAGGATTTTAAGGAACGTTTTAACTTAAATCTTGAAGAGAGGATTGGTGCAAAGTCTGGAGTTTTTTTTGAATGGAAAAAACACAAACTTGCAAAAACGTCTGTTATAAATGGAAAAACTTATTATTCACTTAATAAACGCGGAATTATGCTTTTGAATCAGTTTTTGGAATCGTTACTGTAAAGTTTGTTCCGGCTCCAACCTGTGATTTTACGCTAATCTGCCAGCCGTGCGAGTCGATTATGTTTTTTACGACAGAAAGACCGATTCCGTATCCAGCTTCGGTTCTGCTGTTAGAAGCTCTGTAGAAAATGTCAAAAATAAACTGAATGTCTTTGTCGCTTATTCCAATTCCTGTATCTTCAACATGGATTTCAATTTTTTCTGGTGTTTCGATTGCTTTTATTGTGATTGAACCATTTTCTTTTGTGTAGCGCTGTGCATTTGAATAAAGATTGTCGAGAGCCCTTAAAACAAGTTCTTTATTTAACATGACTTTTGTGTCTGGAGAAACTTTAATTTCTGTTTTTACATTTCTGTTGAATATTGCGCCACTGTTCAGGCACGATTCTGCAAATTCTTCAAGAACAGGAAGAATTGGCTGCAATGTAAGGTTATTTTTTTGTTCCCTGGTTTCAAGCTTTACAAAATTTATCAGGGAATTGAGCATCGCTTCGAGTTGATTTGTTTTTGTAAGAATTATTCCGACTGATTTTTTTATTTCTTCTTGTCCGCTTACAATGCCGTCATCAATTGCTTCAAGA
>CAVKVK010000080.1:1381-9944 GCA_963659855.1 Parabacteroides distasonis
GCTTCAAGATATCCTTTTATAACGGCTACCGGGGTTCGAAGATCATGACTCATGCCCATTATAAAACGCTTTCTTCGCTCTTCGTTTTCCAGAAGATCAATACGCATTTTATCCAGGTTGAATATTAAGTCTGTAATTTCATTTTCTCCGCGACGACTTTTTCTTCGTTCGAGTGGTTTTGAAACTTCTCCGTCTGCAATTCGTTTTGTTGCTCTCTGTAAAAAAGCAATTGATTTTGAAATTGCATTTGAAAGATGAAGTACAAAAATAATACAGGTAAGTTCAAGCAGGGCGGCAATAAACATTGAAATAACTATAAGTTTTTCAGAATCTGCTTTTCCGCCAGAAAACTGCTTGTTGACAGGAACTGTAATAAAGGCAATCAACGGAATCAGTACAACGAAGATGATGAATATGTGAAGTTGCCTTTTTATTTTCATTTTTTTTAGTTTCCTTTTTCGAATCTGTATCCCATGCCGAAAACTGTTTTAATGAACTGTGGGGCAGAAGGATCGGCTTCAATCTTTTTTCTTAATCTCTGAACATAAACAGCAACGGCTGTAATGTCTCCGTATTGAGCCTTCCAGACTTCTTTGTATATTCTTTCTGGACCTAAAGTTTCGTTTTCGTGTGAAATTAAAAATTCCAGTACTTCGTATTCTTTTGTTGACAGAGGAATTTTTTCTGGTCCCTTTTTTAATACGCAGCTGTTCAAAAGAACTGTGTATGGACCAAATTCATAAGATGCTTCTGCTGCTGCAGTAACTTTTGCCTGTCTGCGGATAATTGCTTCTACGCGGGCAACAAGAACTTTTGGAGAATAAGGTTTTGTAACAAATTCGTCTGCACCGTTTCCAAGACCGTTTATAATGTCTTCGTCAGCATCGCGGGCAGAAACTATTATTACAGGTAAAGAAGAACTGTATTCTTCCCGGAATTTTTTTAAAAAGTCAAAACCGCTCATTCCCGGCAAATTAAGATCCAGAATGATAAGGTCTGGCAATTCTTTAGCAACGTGTTCTAAAGCTTCTTCTGCAGAGCCAACGGCTTCTACCATCATTCCTGATTTTGTAAGGTACATGGCAGCAAGCTGTGCCATTTCAGGAACATCTTCAACAACAAGAATTTTTGAGTTCATTTTTTTGTATTCCTTTAATTACGTCTTGTTATAAATTATCACAAACTAAAAAAAAAACAAGGTTTTTTATAACAATACGTTAAATTTTTTGAAAAACTTTTAGATTTTGTTATAAAATGAACGAGTATTGCCGTCAAAAATTGCTTTCCACTTGACGATAAACGATTTAGAAGTAAAAATATCAGAATGATTTCAGTTACAAGATTGGATGGAAAAACATACTGGATAAATCCTCATATGATTGAAAGTATGGAAAAAACTCCAGATCTTACAATCACTTTTCTTTCTGGTAAAAAAGTTGTTGTAAAGGATTCTCCGGAAGAACTGATTGGGCGGATTGTTGATTATCGCCGTAAACTTGAAATTTCTGGACAGGAAATATAATTACTAAAAAGCTAGGTGGGAATTTAGGAGGAAGCTTTTTATGGATATTGCGTCGCTGATTGCCGTTGCTGGCGGTTTAGGTGTAGTTTTCTTAGGTGTTCTTACTTCCGGTGGTTCAATCGGTGGTATTATCGATATTCCGTCTGTACTCGTAACAGTAGGCGGTTCTTTTTTCTCTCTGTTCTTTTGTGATTCCCTAAAGAATGTTCTTGGAATTTTTAAAGTTATGGGCCGGTGTTTTAAGGTCTATGATTACGGTGAAAAAAATCTGATTCAAAATATGGTTGCTCTTTCAGAAAAAGCTCGTCGAGAAGGTATTCTTGCACTTGAAGAAGGACTTGATGATCTTGATGACGCCTTTTTAAAGTCCGGGCTGCGTCTCGTAGTTGACGGTACAGATGGAAATGTAATCCGTTCAATTCTGGAAAACGAAATGAGTCAGATGGAAAGCCGCCACATGGTTGGAATTAACCTTGTTACACAGTGGGCCGGATTTGGTCCTGGTTTTGGTATGTTGGGAACTGTAATTGGTCTTATTGGTATGTTGAACAACCTTGAAGATAAATCTTCCCTTGGTCCTAACATGGCCGTTGCTCTTGTAACTACATTGTATGGTTCTATGCTTGCAAACTGGCTTTTTGGACCTATGGCTCAAAAACTTATTGCACAGAACAGTGCAGAAATGACAAGCCGCGAAATGGTAATTGAAGGAATTCTTTCAATTCAGGCTGGAGACAACCCTCGTATTCTTGCAATGAAGCTTCTTACTTATCTGGATCCAAAAACTCGAAAAATTATTGAGGCTGATGTACTGAAGGATTAGGTTTAAAGAATGGCAAAGGAAAAAAAAGAACCACAAAAACCGTCAACCGCATGGCAGGGCACCTATGGCGATATGATTACGCTGATGCTCTGCTTCTTCGTTATGCTTTATGATCCTTCGGAAGTTGATACTACAACGCTTTCTCAACTTCAGGCATCGATTGCAATCCAGGAAGAATCAATGGAAAATCCGACTACGACAGGTGGAATGTCGCTGTCGGCAGGCCGCCTGGCTGATCTTGGAAATACAATCAACAGTCTTCCTTCTGTTGAAAAAGGAAAATCTTTAGGTCTTGCTAAAAAAAAGGCAATTTCTCTTTTTGCACCAGAAATTCATTCTGCAAAAATTACTATCTCTTCTGATGAACGTGGACTTGTAATAACTCTTGCTTCTGATGCTTTTTTTGAAGAAGGAAGTGCAGAACTTAATATTGACGAAACGCGCGAAGTCGTAATGAAGCTTTCAAAGTTTTTTCAGGAACCAGAATTAAAGAACAGACGGTTCAGAATAGAAGGTCATACGGACAGCACTCCTGTTTCTAATGAGCAGTATCCTTCAAACTGGGAACTTTCTGCTGCGCGTGCTCTTAATACCTTGCACTTTCTTGCTGACTTTGGTGTTGATGAGAAAAAGTTTTCGATCGCAGGATATGCTGACACTCGTCCTGTTTTTTCGAATACAACAAAAGAAGGACAGGCTTATAACAGGCGTGTTGATATTATAATTTTGGACGATGGGCATTTTTAGTATTATTTTTTAAGTAATGTTTATCTTGTTCCGATATTTTTATTAGAAAGATAAAATTCAATTTTATCTTTTGTAAAAGCCTTTTTCAGGCTTAGGAGAAAAAGTATGGCTGATGATAATGATTTAGATTTAAATGACGATACAGGCGGAAGTGTTGACGATTTGGGCGGTTCTTCAAAGAAAAAAGGAGTCGGCGGATTATTGCCAATGCTTTTAAAATGGATTGCTATTGGTCTTGTTGCACTGATTCTCGTTGTAACAGTTGTCATAATTACTATGAAGGTTGCCGGTGGAAATCAGTCTGCGGCTAATGTTTCGATTGGAACTGAAGAATATACAGCTACAAAAGAGATTTTGGACTGGTACAATTCTCTTGGACAGATTCGTACAAAAACAAGTGATGTAAATCCTTCGTCAGTAATTGTAGATGTTGTTCTCGGTTATAAGAAAGAAGATAAGGCAACTTCTACAGAAATTACCCAGCGCACTGTTGAATTAAAAGACTTTTTAAGAAGATATTTTACTCAAAAATCTGCGGAAGAATTAAAACCACAGAATGAAGAAGCACTTCGAATTGAAATTCGTAATGCAATAAATGATTCAATTTTGAGCAGTTCTAAGATAAAAGATGTTCGTTTTTTGACTCTGGATGTTATTCAGCAATAAAAAAACGATTTTTATAAGGTGGATTAGGCATGAACGAGGTTCTGTCACAGGAAGAAATTGACCAGCTTTTGCAGGCAATCAGTTCCGGCGATACTGAAGATACAGATTTTAAGCCGGTAAATGATACCCGCAAAATCAAAATTTACGATTTTAAGCGACCTGACAAGTTTTCAAAGGAACAGATCCGTACTGTTTCTATTATGCACGAAACCTTTGCTCGTCTTACAACGACTTCGTTGTCTGCACAGTTGCGTTCACTTGTTCACGTTCATGTTGCTTCTGTTGATCAGTTGACTTATGAAGAATTTATTCGTTCTATTCCAACTCCAACAACGCTTGCCGTAATCAATATGGATCCTTTAAAAGGAAATGCTGTTCTTGAAATAGATCCGGCAATTACATTCAGCATGATTGACCGTCTTTTTGGTGGAACAGGTCAGGGTGCAAAGGTAAGCCGTGATTTAACAGATATTGAACAGTCCGTTATGGAAGGAATTATTGTACGCATTCTTGCAAATATGCGCGAAGCCTGGACTCAGGTAATTGACTTGCGTCCTCGCTTAGGACAGATTGAAACAAATCCGCAGTTTGCGCAGATTGTACCGCCTTCTGAAATGGTTGTTCTTGTAACTCTAGAAACCAAAGTCGGTGAAGAAGAAGGAATGATGAATTTTTGTATTCCTTATCTTACAATTGAGCCGATTATTTCAAAATTGTCTTCGCAGTTCTGGTTTAGTTCTGTAAGACGAAGTTCAACAACACAGTATCTTGGAACATTAAAAGAAAAGCTTTCTGATGTTGATATGGATGTTGTTGCAGAAATTGGAACAATAAATATGCCGATCCGCGATGTTCTGGCTTTGAGAGTCGGGGACGTTGTGCGGCTTTCTACTGTAAGGGTAGGAGATCCGCTTTCGCTGAGTGTCGGCAATAAGAAAAAGTTTTACTGTCAGCCGGGTGTTGTCGGTAAGAAAATGGCTGTTCAGGTAATCGGCAAGATTGAAGACAGCAATACAGAAGATTTTGAAGAATTATCCGTAGAAGGAGACGAAACTTATGAGTGATGGTGCTATTTCTCAGGACGAAATTGACGCATTGTTGTCTGGCGTTGACATGGGAGGACTTACAGGTGGAGTTTCTTCATCATCTTTGAGCGTTGATACTTCCGTTCTTGAAAAATTTGCTGACAAGATAAAAGACGAACTTGTGTCAAAAGTTAATTCAATGACTGGTGCTCAGTTTACCTTAACTTCTCCTGTTGTTGAAACTTTGGAAAGAGATCAGCTTCTTGCAAAACTTCCGGAAATGGTTGTTGCTGTTATGGCAGATTTTTCGGCTGGATTAAAAGGAGATCATCTTTTTATTCTTTCAACAGAATTTGCGCAGAAATTAACGAGTTTAATCAATAAAGAAGAACAGGCTGAACTTGACGATATGGCTTTGTCTGTTATTTCTGAAGTTGTTTCGAACCATTCAGGAACAGAAATTACAGATTTGAGCAGTGGTGGAAAACTCCCGGGGCTTGCGACAAATCCGCCGGAGGCAGTAAATGTTCCAAAGGCAATGGTACGCATTCCGCAGGGAAAATTCTGTCTGTTTACTTATAATTATTCTCTTGACGGTCAAAATTATCAGCTTTTTGAAGCAGTTTCTGGCGATGTTGCAAAAGGAATGGTTAACGCTCTTGGCGGTGGTTCTGCTTCTCAGGATTCTGCTTTAAGTTCCAGCGATCTTAGCAGTCTTATGGGAGGTGCTCAGCCACAGATGAATGCTGGTGCAATGCCGAATATGGGCGCACAGATGCAGCAGCCAATGATGGGCGGTATGCCGAATATGGGCGCTCAAATGCAGCAGCCAATGATGAGCGGTATGTCTGGAATGGGAATGCAGATGCAGCAGCCCGCAATGGGCAGTCCTGTTATGGGAATGAATCCTCCAAATGTACAGTCAATCCAGTTCCCTAATCTGATGGGTGGAAGTAATTCTGCGGAACAAGGAAACATCGGTCTTATCATGGACGTTTTTATGGAAATGACCGTAGAACTTGGACGCACAAAAAAACAGATTAAAGAAATACTTGGAATGGGCGAAGGTACAATTATTGAGCTTGATAAACTTGCCGGTGAACCTGTTGACATTCTTGTAAATCATAAACCGATTGCAAAAGGCGAAGTCGTTGTAATCGATGAAAACTTTGGTGTTCGTGTTACTGAAATTCTTTCTCCAATGGAAAGAGTTTCTGAACTTCACTAAACGATGAAGCGCTGATTTTTTGTCAGCGCTTTATTTTATTTGTATTGAATATGGGGATTAGATTTAATACAAATTAGACGCGGGTGGGAAAATGAATAAAATCAAATTTCGGACTGCTTTTTTTGCAGCCTTTCTTTTATTTGCCGGAACTTTTTGCTTTGCAGATCTCAAAAATCCGGCACAGACAGAAAATTCTTCTGTTTCTCAATCACAATCCTTTAACATAAATGCAGATCCTTCTCAAATTATGCTGAATACAACGCAGACTGAAAATTCTGGTGTTAATGCAAAGGAACCTTCTGCTCTCTGGCTTTTTATAAAAATGATTTTTGCCCTTGCAGTTGTTGTTGGAATTGCCTGGCTGATTTTTTATCTGCTCAAAAAAACTATGAAAACCACTAATGACAGCGATCCTTTTTTGCGCAGGGTCAGCCAGCTTACCTTGAGTCCGGGAAAATCGGTTCAGATTATAACGTTGCAGGACAGTGCTTTTTTGATTGGTGTAAGTGATGAAAATATCAGTCTGCTTGGAAAAATTGATGATAAAGAATTTGTCAATGCAATGAATCTTTATGCAGACAAAAATGACAATGTTTCTAAACCTCGTTCATTCAGGGAAATACTTGATATTTTTATGCCAGGTTCAAGTAAAGAAGGTGAAGAAAATCTTTTTGAAGATAATCTTGAAAACTCTGCTGAAAAAATAAAAAAACAGAGAGAAAAATTTAATTTTTTAAAGTGAGTTAATTGAATTAAAAAAACGGACAAGGGGGTGAAAGGGCGCCGAAGGCGATGCGTAGCATTGGAGCGCGTAAGACGCGGAACCCTGAAACACCCGGTTTTTGCCTTAAAAAGGCAAAAATGGCCCCGGATAAAAATGGAGAACCTTTGTAATGAAAGAAAAAATAAAAAATACGATGCTTTATTTTAAGAAAAAGTGGATTATAAGGCTTTTGGTTTGTTCTGTTATTTTTTCTGCAACTGTTTTTCCAGTTTCTTCTCAGAGTTCTCAGAATCAGAATTTTCCGAATGGTTCCAGTCAGGGAACTACGCAAATGAATCCTGCTGTGCGTAATCTTACGATTCCGAATATTGATATAAATATTACACAGCCGAGAACTGGAACTCAGATGGCTTTTAGTCTGCAGCTTCTTTTACTGCTGACAATTCTTTCGCTTGCTCCGAGTATTTTGATTTTGATGACCTGTTTTTTGCGGTTTTCGATTGTCCTTGATTTTATAAAACGTGCACTTTCTTTACAGCAGGTTCCTCCGACTTCTGTTTTGAATGGAATTGCCTTGTTTATGACGATTTTTGTAATGTGGCCGACTTTTCAGCAGATTTATTCATCTTCTTTTAAACCTTTGAGCGACGGCGAGCTTACGATTGAACAGGCTTACGAACAGGCTGAAAAACCTTTAAAAACTTTTATGTATTCGCAGATGTATAAAGATCCAAGTTATATTCAGACTTTTTCGAAAATGGCAAAAATTGAAAATCTGCGAACTCTTGATGATGTTCCGATGTATGTGATGATTCCGTCGTACATTCTCCATGAACTTACGGTTGCCTTTAAGATAGGAATAATTCTTTATATTCCGTTTATTGTAATTGATATGGTTGTTGCCAGTATTCTTATGAGTATGGGTATGATGATGCTTCCGCCGGTACAGATTTCTATGCCTTTTAAATTGATGCTCTTTGTTCTGGTTGACGGCTGGGGACTTTTGACTCAGCAGTTGTTTATTTCTGTATTGCAGCACTGATTTTTTTAAGGAGGAATTGAATGTCTATTGGTTATCTGGTTACTCTTGTTCGCAGTGCTGTTTGGCAGGTATTTTTAATGGCGGCTCCGGTTCTTGGTGCTGCCTTGATTATTGGTTTGATTGTTGCAATTTTTCAGGCAACGACTTCGATTCAGGAACAGACTCTTACGTTTCTTCCTAAGATGCTTGTTATTCTTGCTGTTCTTGCGCTGCTCGGCGGCTGGATGTTTGCAAGCCTCCGCGGATATACGATAAATCTTTTTAGCATGATTCCTTCTCTTGCAAAATAGGAACAACTGAATGCTTGAAAAAATTGTCCTGCAGGCTCCGTTTTATCTGCTCGTTTGTGCGCGGTGTTTTGCTTTAATAATGACAATGCCTCTTTTTTCTATGCGGACGATCTCTCGTATTGCAAAAGTTGCTTTGACGGGTTATATGGCGTACCTGATTTTTCCGCATGTAAATCAGGAAATGTATCTTCCGTATATTTTGCCGGATGGATCTTTTTCGCTTGAATATATTTTGATTTTAGCTGGCGAAGCTATGATCGGCGTTATTATGGGCTTTTTTGTAAGCATTATTTTTAATGCTTTTAGTACAGCCGGACAGTTTTTTGCGTTTCAAATGGGTTTTTCTGCTTCTGAAGTTTACGATGCTTTGAGTCAGGTTGAAAATCCTTTAATGGGACAGTTTTTTAATCTGATTGCAATGCTGATTTTTTTGCAGAGTCATTGGGGGCAACGGCTTTTTGGCGGAGCTTTGGTTTCGAGTTTTGAAACATTAAAT
>CAVKVK010000081.1:0-9864 GCA_963659855.1 Parabacteroides distasonis
TGCACTAACAGTTATAACAGGAGATAATGTATTTGCTTTATCAGTATAGTAAGCAGGATTTATACCACCTGCAACTACAGGAATCTTTCCATTTCCAGCAAGAGCTTTTGTTATTGTTTTTCCTCGTTTAAATTTTCCAAGTTCTGACAGAACACCTTTCTTCCAGCCTTCTGGCACGCCGTCTAGTATCTTTGTGTTTTGGTGGTCTGGAAAGTTCAGTTTTACAAACCATTCTTTGTACAGTTTTTGCGCGACTTCTTCCAAAAGTTTTATCTGTTTACGGTTATTTTCGATAAGGTCATCGTAAGCAGAAAGTATGAAAGCAATTTTTTGCTGGGTTGCAAGCGGAGGAAGATTGATTTCAAGAGCTTTAATTTTTCCAGCATTAAGATTTGGTTGTGCACCACCACTTTTTAATGAAACCATTTTTTCATATTGAGTACATAGATTATAGTAAATGAAATTATAATCGGCTTTGTTTTTATTGATAATTAGATTGCAACACGCTTGATTTGTTGTTAAAGGTATTTTATTGATTGCTACACGACCTGCAGTATCACCTTGACCATACATAGCAATGATAACTGAATTTTCAGGAATTAATTTTGCACTTGAATTAACCAATCCTTTTTCTGAAATGAAATTTTCGGTTTCAGTAATTCGGCAATAATTTACTTCCTTAGTCTTTAACCAAGGAATAGTCGCCGGAAAATAAAAATCCTCTCTAGAGGCTAAAGGTGTCCCTCCTGAAGTAACATAATCACAAATTTCACCCAGTTTTACTTTCTTCCACTCTTCTTTCATTGCCACCCTCTCTTAGTTCAGGCCAAGTTCTTTTAGGTTGGCATTTATTGTGTTCATTAAATCATTGCTTTCGTTCTGCAGTTTGTTCAGTTCTGCGTGTATTTCTTTCATTCTTTCTGCAAAATCTTCATCTTCTTCCAAAACTTCGGCTACTCCTACATACGCGCCTGGAGTAAGCGAGCTGTTCTTTTCTGCAATTTCTGCGCGTGTGGCAATCTTACAAAGTCCTGCAATGTCCGCATAAACACCGTCACCAAACTTTTCTGTAAGCCAGCAGGCATCTTTTGCAACTGTAAGCACCTCGTTTACTTCTGCAATAAGGTTTTCAAACGTCTGTGTTACTGTTTTTTTCTGTCGCTTTGCTTCGTTCAAGGCTTTTTTGTCGCCGTCTTTTGCCGCTTTTTCACCCCTTTTGTCAAACTCTGCTTCCTGCTGTTTTTGTTCACCGGCAATGGTCAAGAGCTCTTTTTCTATTGCTTCTTTTACAGTGGCAAAGTCACCTGCTTTTGAACAGAGCGCAAGAGAGCCTGCCATTTTTCTTCCGTTGTATTGTTCTGCACAGTCTTTAAAATATTTACAGTAATCGTTTATAACCGCCAGGTATTTTTCTTTTTCTCCTCGGTAAAGATGTGCAATGCAGCTTAAGTTTTTTATCTGCCAGGAAGTCCATTCATTAAGGTTACGGTCAACCACTGTGTAATAATTTCTGGCATCAATAAAAAGAACTTTGTCTTTAAGTTCATCTTTTTTGCCTTTGTCAAAGAACCACAAAGTACAAGGAAGGCTTAAAGTATAAAAAAAGTTGTTTCCTACGCTTAAAATTACATCAACATTCCCTGTTTCTATAAGTTTTGAGCGAATCTCTTTGTCTGCGTGCTGGCTGTCGGTCGCGGAACTTGCCATAACAAAGCCTGCCCTGCCTTTCTGGTTAAGGTATGCATAAAAATAACTGATCCAAAGGTAGTTTGCGTTTCCAATTTCCTTTGTTTTTTCGTTATAGCCCGGAAGCCCGAACGGAAGCCGGCCTGCATTCTGCGCATTTTCACAGTTCACTTTGTTTACGTTGAACGGCGGATTTGCCATTACGTAATCACACTTTCCTTCAAGATTATGGGCATCGTTATAAAAAGTATTTGCGCCTTCTCCGCTGACAATCTTTGCATTAAGGCCATGAACTGCCATATTCATAATACAAAGCTTTGCGTTAAAATCCACTTTTTCCTGACCGTAAAAAGCCATTGATTTTGCCGCATTCTTTCCTTTTTCGTTTACAAAGTCACCAGAACTTACAAACATTCCGCCTGAACCGCAGGCAGGATCCAACACAGTTCCTTTTTCCGGCTGAATGATATTTACAATCATGCGAACAAGCGATTTTGGAGTAAAGAAAACGCCGTCGTCGCTTGCAATGCTTTTTGCAAACTTGTTAAGAAAATATTCGTAAATGCGGCCGATTATATCATCTTTAATTTCATCAAGTTCGGGACGGTTGAACTTTGCAAGAAGTGTCTGAAGAATCTGTTTTTCTTTTGCACCGCTAAAAACTGTTTCGTAGTTCTTTGGAAGAATACCTTTAAGCTCCGGAACATCGTCTTCAATTGCCTTCATGGCATCGTCAACTGCCTTTGCAATATTATCTTCACCCTTAAGGCTTAAAAGATAGTCATAGCGGGAAATCTCCTGAAGCTTTATTGCTCCTGCGGCCCTGTAGTCAGAAGCCTCCAGTTCCATGGTTCTTCCGTTACGAACCGGAAGATTCTTGCGGAGTTCTTCATCTACAAACTTAAAGCGCGAAAAAGCATACCTAAGATAGATAAGGCCAAGAACAGGCATACAGTATTCCTGTGAACTAAGACGCGAACCTGCCCTAAGTTCATCTGCTGCATCCCACAAGTCGTTTTCGAGTGCTTTTATATTTAATGACATAATAATTTTTCCTGCCCTTATTTACTTCTAGTTTTATAAGAATACAAAATTGCTGTTTTTCTTACGTTCTAATTGTATCTGTATTACTTAAGTAATTGGGTCTTTATTACGTAAGTAATCGGGTCCTTATTACTTACGTAATCGGGTCTTTATTACCTACGTAATTGTGCCTCTACTACGTATGTAGTTGTGTCTGTAGTACGTACGTAATTAGGTCAACTGTACCTTATAACATTAGTAACAGCCCAGAACAACTTTTTTATTCTATCTTAAAACAGCTGGAATTTAAAACAATTCACTGCCGCGTAACTTATAAACTTTTTTTTCGTAAAAAAAATCCGCCCGATTTCGAGCGGATTTTTTATAAGGTTTACCTTATTTAGATTCTTTGTTTGTAAGACCAAAACGTTTGTTGAATCTTTCGATACGTCCTGCAGTATCAACAAGTTTCTGCTTACCTGTATAGAATGGGTGGCAGGCAGAACAAATTTCTACGTGAATGTTCTGTACTGTTGAACGTGTTTCAATTACATTGCCACACTGACAAGTAATTTTTGTCATTTTGTATTCTGGATGAATACCTGCTCTCATGTTTATCTCCTTTACACTTGCCCGATATTAAAGCAACCCCAGTCATCTCTAGCTTACGCAAAAGCCAAATGGCGCGTTTCTATCATTTCATCACTGTTAGGAAGCAAGTTAACACCACAAGCGTGATTGCCTATAGTATCAGTTTTTTATATAACAAGTCAATTACTGCGCAGCTGAACCTGTATTCATTGCTGACAGGAATGCCTTGTTATCCTTGCTCTTTTTCATCTGCTGTAAGATAAGTTCTGTAATTTCAACATCTTCCATTGGAGCAATAACTTTTCGCAATACCCAGATTTTCTGCAATTCATCTTCTGTAAGCAGGAGTTCTTCTTTTCTTGTTCCAGATTTTTTTATGTTAATTGCCGGGAACAATCTGCGTTCTGCAAGTTTACGGTCAAGGTTAATTTCTGAGTTTCCAGTTCCCTTGAATTCTTCAAAAATAACTTCGTCCATTCGGCTTCCTGTTTCAATAAGTGCCGTAGAAACTATTGTTAAAGAACCACCTTCTTCAATATTGCGTGCTGCACCAAAAAATCTCTTTGGCTTATGCAAAGCATTTGAATCAACACCACCAGAAAGAACCTTTCCAGAAGTTGGAACTGTAATATTATAAGCGCGGGCAAGACGTGTAATAGAATCAAGCAAAATTACAACGTCGCGTTTGTGTTCAACAAGGCGCTTTGCTTTTTCAAGAACCATTTCTGCAACCTGAACATGGCGTGTTGCCTGTTCGTCAAAAGTTGAAGAAATTACTTCTCCCTTAATTGCTCTTTCCATGTCAGTTACTTCTTCTGGACGTTCGTCAATAAGAAGGACTATTAAATAAACTTCCGGATTATTTTGAATAATTGCATTTGCAATCTTCTGCATAAGAATTGTTTTTCCGGCTTTAGGAGGAGCAACAATCAAAAGACGCTGTCCTTTACCAATTGGAGCAAACAAATCAACAATTCTTCCAGAATATTCATCGCTTACAGTTTCCAGTCTGAGTTTTTCGTTCGGATACAGTGGCGTAAGGTTTTCGAAAGGAACACGTGTCTGAGCAACGCGAGGTTCATCAAAGTTTACGGTTTCGATACGAAGAAGCGCAAAAAATCTTTCTCCTTCTTTTGGTGAACGAGTCTGTCCGTAAACAGTGTCGCCAGTCTTTAAATTAAAAAGACGGATCTGGCTCGGGCTAATGTAAATATCATCAGGACCTGGCAAATAACTGTTCTGAGGCGAACGCAAAAATCCGTATCCGTCTGGCAAAATTTCCAATGCACCAGAAGCAAAAATAAGTCCGCCACGTTCTGTGTGTGCCTTTAAAATGTTAAAAATTAATTCCTGCTTTTTCATTGAAGGAATATCTTCTTCTGCACAACCATATTCAATTGCCATGGAACGCAATTCCGGCATACTCATTTTTGTAAGGTCATTGATTAAAAGGCGTGGTTTTGATTCGTATTCTTCTGGATTTTCAATTATTTGAGCGGCTGCTGTAGCCTCGTCTCTTGCGGCATTTCTTGCTGCTATTCTTTCTCTATAGGAAGGTTTTCTGTTATTAGGATGCTGGCGGTTGTTATAAGGGCGTTCGTTTCTTTCTGTTTTTTCAGATTCTCCCTTTTGAACAACAACTCTTCTTCTTGGTTTTACAACAATCCTTGTTTTTTGTTCTTCTTCACCTTCAGAATGTTCTGAAGCATTTTCTGCAGATTGATTTTCTTCAGTGTTTTCCTGAATTTCTGCAGATTCTTCTGTTGTTTTTTGTTCAGAATTTTCTTCTGATTCTGAAGTTTCTGATTTTAAACTCTCTGCGTCTTGTGTAATCTGTGGACTTTCAAAAGATTGTGGCTGAATATCCAGTTCCAGCTGCTTTTGTGGCTCTTCTGTTTCAGATTTTGTTTCTTCTGATTTGTCCAAAAACCGGCGCTTAATCAATGCCATTTGGTTTTCTCCATAAAAAATAAAAATATAAAAAAATGAGTAACTTTATGATTTAAAATACGAATTCTGATATTACATCAAAAAGACTTTCAGGATTTTTTGATTCTGCAATAAAAAAAAAAAAAAAAAACACCTGTAGAAAATCTAAATCAACATCAGGTTTCCTAAAAAATATTATACAAAAAATGGATTTTTGAAAAAAGAACTGATAGTTTGATTATATTATCTAAGCAAAAAAAGTCAACAAGTTACTTTATTTTTTACAGCTTCCCTTTTTGCAATTTTCCATATTTTTAATGTGGCAAATCCGATTTTACAATCAATGCCTGACGGAATTCTTCTGAAGCAACTGAAAATAAATCAACTTCCGGCTGCTCCTGCAACATTGTAACCTGGCCTTCAAAATCAACATCATCGGCAATACGGATTTTTGCAGTAGTAACATCGCCTGTAACACTGCTTCCAGAACACATTTCTACACGTTCCTTTGCTTCTATATCGCCTTTTACTTTTCCTGATATTACGAGAGAATTTACCTTTATTTCTCTTACATCGCAGATAGCAGTTTTATCGATTTCGAGATTTCCAGTTGCATTTATTTTTCCGCTGAATTTTCCTGTAATTACAAGTTCATCTGTAAATTCAAGTTCTCCGTCAAATTCAGTTTCCTGACCAAAAACCGTAAGATTCTTTTTTTGATTTTCGTTTTTAGTTTCTGTCTTTTTTTCTGCTTTTTCTTCTTCAATCTGCGACATGCTTTTTATCTTACCCTATTTAATTCAACTTCGCAATATAAGTAATTTTCTGTAAATGGCTCAAGCATTTTTTCAACTTTTCCAAATGAATTTATATAGCAGGTCTGTCCGCTTATTGCAGAACGCAACATTGGAATTCCATTTTCCGCCGACCGGAACACGGCCACTGCAAGATGCTGCATTTGAGCAGCCCGGCTAAAACTCCAGGAATCATTTGAAATATTCACTAAAAGTTCAGCACCATTGTCTGTCATTTCTTTTGAAATATCACCAAAACTGTCTTCAAAGCAAATCGGAGTTCCCAAAGTAACGTTATTGCAGGTTAAAAGCTTTTTTTTCTGTCCAGCAAACCACCATTTTCCTTGCTTAACATTTTTTACATAATAATCTGGAAAAAAGCCTTTAAAAGGAAAATCTTCAGAAAACGGCACAAGATGATTTTTTTTATAAACCTGCCAGTTTGGAAGAATTGTTTTTTGAGTCGGAACAATTGGTTTTGTCGGAGTAAATAAAATTGCACTGTTGTAATTTTTAAAATTTGTTCCGATTAAAAAATTACAGTTTTTTGAATTTATGTAATCAAACAGTTCTGTGGCAAGTTTTACTCGTCTTTGTTCAATGTCAGGATTCCGTCTGTAAACAAAA
The DNA here is from genome assembly GCA_963659855.1 of Parabacteroides distasonis. Classification (GTDB taxonomy): domain Bacteria; phylum Spirochaetota; class Spirochaetia; order Treponematales; family Treponemataceae; genus Treponema_D. The sequence goes on from CAVKVK010000081.1 coordinate 6,651, forward strand.
TAAGAAACGACATCTACAACAACAGCACTTTCCGGCCACACAACTAATTCTGTGTCCGGATGTTCTTTTAATGCCGAATCTGTTATTCGCTTTAAAGAATCAACTTCTTTTGTATATTCTTCAATTCCATTTTTTTCAGGATCTGCATTATTTTGAATTAAAACAGTTTTTAAGTTTTTTTGAGAATCTTCTTTTGTTACAAAAAAACCAATAAAAATATATTGAACAAAAAGAGGGAAGAAAAAGAGAATTCCTCCAAGATAAACATAATTAAAATGATTGTATCTTTTATAATATTTTAAAATTCCAGCAAGAAGGCAGTTAAAGAAAATTATAAGAAATGTAATTCCCCAGACTTTTAAATATCTTACAGAATGAATAAAAATTGAATATTTCCACTGAGTATAACCGCTAACTCCGTAACTAAAACCTAAATATCCGTGAGCAAATAAATATTCACACACAAAAAGAATTATGCAGTTAAAAATAAAACTGAATTTTCTTGTTTTTGAAACAAGTTTTAACAGCAGGAATATGCCAGTCCAGTACAGTCCAAAAAGTGCAAAAGAAGCAAAACCTGCAATTACGCTGTAACGCAAAATCCAGTAAAAAGAAAATCCATAACTAAAAAAACCGTAAACAAAACCAAAAAATGCAGTTTTTTTTAAATTAAAAGTTGAAATAACTAAAAGAAATGGAACGTAATAGATCCAGGCTAAAAAACCAAGACCGTCTGTAAAAATAAAATTCGGATGAGCTAAAAATTTAAGGACTACCGAAAGAAAAACAGAAACAAATCCCACCAGCAACTGCTTTTTCCTTCAGCCTAGTTTGAAACAGGAAGATCCCAAAGTGATTTTTTTAATTCCTGCCCCGCTCTGAATGCTGCAACATAATGAGGAGCAACCGTAAGCTGCTCTCCGGTTTTTGGATTGCGCGCTTTAGACCGGCCTTTTCTTAAACGAGGTTCAAAAGTACCGAATCCACGAAGTTCAATCGTATTTCCGTCTTTTAAAGCTTCTTTAAGTTCATCAAGAAGTTGTTCTACAACATCTTGAATCAGTTTTTTTTCGCACTGAGTTTTCAGGTAAACAGATTCAACTAAATCATATTTTGTTACTTTTTTAGAAGACACTCTTTTTACCTCTGAAAATTAAAATTAGAAAAAAAATTCCTGATACCACAAAAACTTTTATGATATCAGGTTTTTACACAAAGAATAAAAAGCCCCTTTTATAAGGAACTTTTATTCCAGTTATTTTGCAGCAACTGCACCAAATGAAACGTTAAAAAGCTTCATCATGCGTGACTTTTTGCGAGAAACAGCATTGCGTGTAAGAACACCCTTGCTGCGGGCAGAGTCAAGCTTAGATACTAAAGTTGTAAGCTTTTCCTTAGCAACTTTTTCATCTTTAGCCTGAACAGCTTCTACAAACTGTCTTGCATAAGTGCGAACTTCACTTTTAATTGCTTTGTTGTGCAAGCGACGAACTTCGCTCTGTGCATATCTTTTTTCTGCAGATGATTTTTTTCCAGCCAAAGGAGGCACCCCCAAATAAAAACTTCATAAATATTAGCAAAGCAGCAATTTCTAGTCAAGATAGATTTTTCTTAATTTGCGTTATTATATAAATTTAGGCGACTTTTTTGAAATATCTGAAGTTTACTTTATTGACACTGGATAAAGCAATTGATATAGTATTCGAACATATTCGAATATTTTTTTGGAGGATAGTCATGGCTGGTGCTAGTAAGAACTCTCGTACAACAGTTGCTACACAGAAATTTGAATGCCCTGAATGTGGTGGCGAAATCGTAATGAAGACTTTGTACGAAAACGGAAGACTCCGCAACGTTGCAGAGTGTTCAAAATGCAAACTCACAAAACGTCGTCCTAAAGATTTTAGAAAATAATTTTCTTTAACGACCATATAAGTCCTGCAGGCTAAAGTACACAGTCTGCGGGATTTTTTTTGTCCATCGAGACAAATGATTTTTTATTTTTTTAAACCAAACCTAGCCCTGGCTGCAGCCCCTTTAGTTGGCACGAAGTGCCAATGCAGCGAAAGCGGAAGGGCGAAAGACAGGACGAGAAAACAAAATGCGCTCCTGATAAAATCAATCAATTAAGGCAGCAACTGCCCCGCTGATTTTATCTAAAGAATCGTACATTTTTTTTGTCTGAGGAATACTTGAAGTAAAAATGCGGCCATACTGCTTTTCTGCAATTCTTCGATCAAGGACAACAACTGCCCCTTTATCTGTATTGCGCCGCATAAGCCTGCCAAATCCCTGCCTGAACTTAATAACTGCGTCTGGAACAGAAAGTTCCATAAAAGGACTTCCCCCACGCTGCTGAATGAGCTCAGACTTTGCCGCAAAAACCGGATTACTTGGAACGCCGAACGGCAATTTTACAATTATTACCTGCGAAAGACTGTCGCCTGGAACATCTACGCCTTCCCAGAAAGAATCGGTTGCAAACAGAACGCTTGTTTTATCTTCTCTAAAAAGGCTCAGCAAACGGAATCTGTCGTCGTCGCCCTGCTTTAAGATTTTTATTCCAGAAAGTCTTAAAGCTGCTCTTGCAGTATCACAGGCATGACGAAGCGAATCATACGAAGTAAATAAAACTAAAGTTTTTCCGCCGGCACAACGTATCAGTTTTACAATTGCATCTTCGACATAATGCTGAAATTCAACTGAATTTTCTGGAAACGGAGCATTCTTTGTAACTGCAAACAGAACATTCTGCTGATAAGGAAACGGAGAAGCAAAAGTCTGTTCAATCACTCTTTCATTTTCTACAAAAGAAACTCCGGTATGTTTTTTCCAAAAGTTAAATGTATTTCCAATGCTCAATGTCGCAGAAGTGCACACAACGCTGTCCATTGGTTCAAAAACGCCACGATTCATTGTCTGAGAAATATCCAGCGGAGTTTGAATAAACTGAACGTAATAAGGATTTTCCATATTTTTTGCAACCGCTGAACTAAGCTTTGATTTTTGAATCCAAAAGACAAAATCCGGATGTTCGCTCCAGGAAAGAAAATTTCCTAAAACAACTGAACAATCTTCTAAGCGTCTAAGAACACTCTTTGTTTCGTACAAAACAGGCTCGTCGCTAGCGTCATCTGGAATACAGTCAAATAACTTACGGACATTTGCTGCAAAATCGGCAATATGTTTCTGCAAAACCTGCATTGCATACAAA
>CAVKVK010000082.1:0-9758 GCA_963659855.1 Parabacteroides distasonis
TTTAACTAACCTTCTCAGGATTTAAAAGAATCCCATTTCTAAAAATATCCATAAATTTAAAGACAAGAGGAGTCAAAATCGCATTAAAGAGAAGTTCAAAAGCAAAGGAAACAGAAAATAAACTGTATTTTAAATTTACATTAGGATAAAACAAAAAAATCAGCCAGATAATAAAGGCTTTAAAAAGCGTAGCAAGAAAACCTAACAAAACAGGAAAAAAAACACCGTTAATATTCAGGCTTTTATTAAAAAGACCGGCAACATAGCCAAAAATCGTACGGAAAAGACAGTTAAAGCCAAATGGAACTGCACTAAAAAAATCAAGGAAAAGTCCACTGGCAAATCCGGCAGAAACACCAAAGAGACGACCGTTGTGCAAACTAAAATAAAGTGAAGCTAAAAGAATAAAATCAGGAATTGCAGGAAGAAACGTAATATTTGACAGAATCGCAGTTTCAAACAGAGCAAAACCGAGAAAAAAAAGACAGGCAAAAACAAAGGACTTCATTATTTTTTTTCTCCCGCAAAGGATGGATTTACTTCTCTTAAATCCGTAACAATTACTGTTTCCAGTCTTGAAAAATCAATAACAGGCGTAATTTCAATGTTTAGCGATGCATCATAATCAACAACAGAAATTTTAGAAATCGTACCAACAGGAATATCAGACGAATAATTTTCACTTTCTCCAGAAGTTACGATGATGTCCCCAAAATTCAATTCTGAAAGAACACGCTTTTTTATGTATTTCATCTGTAAAGGCTGCTCTGCATTTCCACTTCCAAAAACAAGACCAATATCGCGGGTATTTTGAATTCTTGAAGAAATTGAACAGTTTACATCATAAATTGGCATAACCAGACTAGTTCCAAATCCTACAGTAACAACCTTGCCAACAAGCCCGACGGTTCCATTCTGAACTGCAACAACCGGCATTCCTTTTTTTATTCCGTTACGGCTTCCTTTATTTATCGTAAGTCCTGAATAAAGATTATCTGGACTGCGCCCGATTATCTGTGCCGGAAAATTCTTTTGTTCAATATGAGTTGAAAATTCCAGCTGTTCTCTTAAACGGTCATTTTCTTTACGGATTTCTGTATTATTTCTCTGCAAAAATTCATAATTCTTTAGTTTTTCTTTTAAAACAAGATTTTCTTCGCGTAGATCCTTTAATTCTGAAACTGCCGTAAAAACTCCAGAAATTCCATCCGAAACCGAAAAAACAGCTTTTTGCAAAGAACTTACGACAGAAAATCCAAGCTTCTGAAAATTGATTACAAAACCGCCAGCATTAAAAGCAAGCATAGTGCCAGAAAAGAGGAGAAAAATAATAAAAACAAATTCAGACAGAGTAAATGAAAAAGAACGGCGCGCCATTATCTTTAGTCATTGATATTATTGTAAACCATGCGACCTGTAGACATATCCTTAAAAAGGTCGAATGCCTGTCCAGCTCCCAAAGCAACACATTCAAGAGGATTTTCAACAAGAATTACTGGAACTCCTGTTTCTTTTGAAATAAGTTTTGGCAAACCTTTTAACATACTTCCGCCACCAGTCATTACAATTCCGCGTTCTACAATATCTGCGGCAAGTTCCGGAGGTGTGCTGCCAAGAGTGTGTTTTACTTCATCAACAACCTTTTGAACAGGTTCCTTTAAAGATTCGCGAATTTCAAGAGAATCTATTTCAAGACGACGTGGCAAGCCAGTAATTGCATCAGTACCACGAATTTCCATTTTTTCGTTTGTACCACCGTCAATTTCTGCGTTTCCAATTTGAATTTTTATTCTTTCTGCAGACTGCTGTCCGATTTTTAAATTTGAAACCTGAAGAATATGCTTTACAATGGCTTCGTCAAATTTATCGCCACCAACACGAATCGAATTTGTAACAACCATACCACCGAGCGAAATAACAGAAACTTCTGTTGTTCCACCGCCAATATCGCATACCATGTGTCCGGCAGGTTCATTAATAGGAATTTTTGCACCAATAGCAGCTGCAAGGGATTCTTCAATAACATCAACTTCTTTTGCGCCAGCTTTCAGGGCAGCTTCAATTACGGCATGGCGTTCAACCTGAGTTACACAGGAAGGAATTCCAATCTTCATTCTTGTAGATTTAAACAACTGATGATGTGGAATAACTTTTGCAATAAAGTAACGGATCATTTTTTCTGTACTGTCAATATCTGCAATTACGCCGTCTGCAAGAGGTCTGATTGCAACAATATTACCAGGAGTTTTCCAAAGCATTCTTTTAGCTTCTGCTCCGACAGCAACAACCCTTTTAGTTCCTTTTTCAACAGCAACAACAGAAGGTTCATCAACAACAATGCCTTTACCGCGCACATAAATCAATGTATTACAAGTTCCAAGATCAATTCCAATATCAGTTGAAAAACGGTCAAAAAATGACATTTTTTCCTCCCTAATCCTTTTTTTTATTTATATTCAGCAAGTTTTTTTAATGATTCCGGATGATTAGCCTGTATCTTTAATGCTTTTCGCCAAAATGAACGTGCTTTTATAATATCACCCATGTTTTCATATATTACACCAAGACCACAAAGAGCGTCAGCAGAATTTTCATTTTTTTCTAAAATTGTTTCAAATTCCTTTTTTGCTTCTTCAAAATTCTTAGTTTCTGTGTAGATTTTTCCAAGCAGGAGATGACTTTTATCTGTAATTCTCTCTTCCTTGCAGTCTTTTGAAATTCTATACAAATACTGCTCTGCTGCCTGTGCCTGTCCTGCGTTATAATACTGCTCAGCAATAGATAAAAGCAAAAGATCACTTTCGCGCGTTAAGAGAGCTTTTGTAAAAGATTCAATACTTTCTACAGTCATTCCAAGCGAAGCATAGCTTAAGCCCAGATACTCGTGAATGTCGTCCGACTTGTATCCGTCTTTTAATGCACGATTTAAATACAAAACTGCAAGATCCGAATAATAATAATAATTTGAAGCTGAATTTTTATAAAAATAAGCTTTTCCAAGCATGTATTCCAGTTGAGGAATTAAATTCAATTTTGCATTCTGCAACGCAAGCCGTAAGTCTATAATTGATTCATCTAAAAGAGTAAGTGTGTTTGTAGGTTGTGTATCAGAAATTGCAAGATAAAAAGCTGAATAACCACGATAAGTTAAGGCGCGGTTATTAAAAGGTTTGTTTTTTAGAACTTCACCAGAAATTTCATAAACTTTCTGGTAATCATAGGAATTCCATTCTTTAGAAATGTGTGTAAGAGAATTTCCTTTATAAATATGAACATCAATCAGGTGACAGAAAAAAAACGTTACTGCCGACAAACAGCAGATTACAGCAAAAAGAATAATCAGATTTCTGACAATATTACTCTTTCGTCTGGCTGTTCCCCACGGCAATATATTAAATTTCATCTACCCACCAACATTAGTCAAAAAAAAACAGAAAAGAAAATAAGCCGGGTTCTGTTCTGTTCAAAAAAAAATTTTTCTTAAACGCATAACCATCTATCCGAAACTTTTGTCACCAAAAGCCTTTAGCAGTCTACCCGTGGTTTAATACGAGCCGGACACTCAAAACCACTGCTTGACTTTGCTCCAAATGAGGTTTGTCCTGCCACAAGCGTTGCCGTCTGTGCGGTGAGCTCTTACCTCGCCTTTGCACCCTTACCTGTTGCCAGGCGGTTTATTTTCTGTGACACTTTCTGTCAGAAAACGGGTTATGCAAGAAAATTACAACTACCGTTTTCTGCCCTGTTATTACCAGGCATTTTTTCCGGTGGAGCCCGGACTTTCCTCACCCTTACCTTTTGTCATTAAAAAGTAAAAGCACGGTTATATCTTTTCTGTATAATTTAAAATTAAAAAACAGGAATTTTAAATTCCTGCTTTAGTTTTAGTTATTCTTCAAAAGTGATTGATTTTTCTTCTCCATCATCAAGAGAATCATCATCAAGTTCTTCAGAATCTTCATCGTACTCATCACTGAATTCATCGTCAAAGTCAGCCAAAGTACCAGTTTCGTCCATTGCAAGATAATCTTCTGCTTCTTCGCCTTCTGCAACTTCTTCGTAGAAAAGAATACGGCTGCAATATGGACAGAAAAGGATTTTTTCGCCTTCATGAACTTCATTTGCAAACTGTGCAGGAAGAATCATGTGGCAACCAGTACAAACACCATTCTTTACAGCAACAATACCTTCGCTGTTGCGCTGAATAATTCTCTGGAATTTGTAAACAATTTCACTGTCAAGTCCAGGAGTGATCTGTGATTCCTGAGCTTCCAGTTCCTTTATCTGATTTTCGTATTCACTAACTTCGCTCTGCAATTTTGCTTTGTTTGCATTAAGATCAGATTCCTGAGCTTTTATCATTTCTTCATCAAGACGAAGTTTTTCGTTCAATTCTTCACGCTGTTTTTCTTTTCTCTGAAGTTCATTGCGAATTCCAGCTTCTTTTGCAGAAGCCTCGTTAATCTGTTTTTCAAGAGCTTCATATTCACGGTGAGTTGAAATGCTGTCCATTCCTTTTTCACCAGCTTCTCTTGATTTTTCTGCTTCATCAAGTTCAAGCTGAAGCTGTGCTACTTCTGCCTTTACCCCTTCGTAAACCGAACTTGTTTCCAAGAATTCTTTTTGAAGGCGAACAAGGAGTTCATCCTGAGTAGAAAGCTGTTTTGGAGAATCTTGAATTTTTGCCATAAGACTGTATTTTTCAGCAAGAATATCCTGCAAAGCCTTAAGCTTATCAAAAACTTCTGTTACTGCCATTTAATATCCCCTAGATAATTAGTCGTACCATTATATATAATTAACTTTTTTATGTCTATCAAATCAAAAACTGCTAAAAAGAGAACAATTAAGATTCAATATAATCACGAAGTCCGGTTGCTCTTCTCGGATGTCGAAGCCTTCTCAAAGCTTTTGCTTCAATCTGACGGATACGTTCACGAGTAACGTTAAAATACAATCCAACTTCTTCGAGAGTAAGACTGTAACCGTCATCAAGACCAAAACGCATCTTTAAAACTTCCTGCTCTCTGACAGGTAAAGATGAAAGAACTTCGCGCAACTGATTCTGCAGCATTTTATATGCAGTCTGATTTGCAGGATTTTCAACTTCCTTGTCTTCGATAAAATCTCCAAGCTGACTGTCTTCTTCTTCACCAATCGGAGTTTCGAGAGAAATCGGTTCACGGGCAACATTTTTAACCTGCTTTACACGGGCAACAGGCCAACCAAGCTGCTGTGCAATTTCCTCGTCGTTTGGTTCACGGCCTAACTTCTGCATAAGCTGACGACTTTCGCGAACAACCTTATTTATCTGTTCAATCATATGAACAGGAACACGGATTGTGCGAGCCTGATCAGAAATTGAACGAGTAATTGCCTGTCGAATCCACCAGGTTGCATAAGTAGAAAATTTATATCCTTTGCGATATTCAAATTTTTCAACAGCCTTAATTAAACCGATATTTCCTTCCTGAACGAGATCAAAGAACTGCAATCCACGGTTTGTATATTTTTTTGCAATAGAAACAACAAGACGAAGGTTAGCATTGATAAGCTTATTTTTTGCTTTTTCCATCATGCGTTTACCGCGTTCAATTTCTTTTGCCTTTGTAAGGATTTCTTCAACGCTGTTTTCAAAATCATATTCCATATGACGAAGTTTGCGATCAATTTTTTGAATTTCTGTATAAACATCGCGGATTTCGTCACTAGACATTCCAAGTTCTTTTTCAAGTTTTAAAGCTTCAGAATGAATTGCAAGTTTACGTCCAAGGCTTCTTAATTCAGAAGGATTTGAAATTCTCAATTCCTTCATCTTTTTTTCCTGTTTATGACGGAAATCTTCAATTTTTTCTGTTGCGTCTTCAAATTTTCCACTGAATTTTTCAATTTCTTCAGATTGAATTTCAATCTTTTTTAATTCAGGTAAAATTTTTGCACTTAATTCCACCAGTTGAGGATTCTGGAAAATTTCTGCAGACTGTTCAGCTTCAAACAAGGTCTTTTTAAGAGCCATGTACTGCTTCATTTCTGGAAGAATCGGTTTTATCCATTCTGAATAGCAGCTCTTTAAACGACGCTTTTCTGCCATTTCTTCGTTAATTTCTTTTCTTGCTTTTCCCGGCTCGTGAGGATCAATTCTAGTAAAAGCCTTCTGTGCAACGACAAAAAATTCAGGAATCATCATTCCGGAATCTTTAATAACTCCTTTAATGATGTTTTCGCCGTCTTCCATTTCTTTTGAATATTTTACTTCTTCTTCTGCAGTAAGAAGTTTTTCTTTACCAATTTCGCGTAAATAAAGGCGAATAGGATCGTCAACGTTTGAATCTTTATCACTGTTTACAATATGAGATTCTTCGTCACCTTCTTCATCGTCTTCAAGGTCCTCGTCAGCTTCGTCATCTTCATCCAGAGTATCTTCTTCCATTACCTGAATGTTGTTCTGTGTCAAAAGCTGGAGTACGCCTTCCATTTTTGGAGAATTTACAAAATCCTGGCCTAAAATTTCGTTAATTTCATCCCAGGAAATAATCTGTTTGTCTTTTGCATATTCAAGAAGTTTAATTACTACGGGATCGAGCTCCTGATCCATTTTGTACCTCTTATAAAAAGTAGAATTCTTCTAAAAAAGCTTTAGAAGATTTTTTACTAAGTCAGCTAATTTTATTTAGCGTTCTCAAGTTTATCGATATTCATTTTTTCCTTTATCAAGGAATTTAACTCCGCCATCTGTTCAGGCGTTGTCGGATTATTCAGTTTTTTAAGACGCTCAAGAATATATTCTTTTTGTCTTTTAAGATCTTTCCGTTTTATTATTTCAATACTGTCTTTTACAATCTGTTCCGTATTTTTAGAATACTCCCCAGACATTACAGCTTCGGTAATAATTTGAACTAATTTGGGATTATCACAGTGTTCGCAGATTGAACTAAAGGAAAGATTTTTCTGTTGATATAAATCCTCCAGAATAACGAATAACTTTTTTGCTTCAAGAGATTCAAAAACATCCTCGTTTAATTCCCTGCGCATCAGTTCAAACTGATTAGTATCGGCAATAACTGCAATCAACGCCTTTAATTCCATTCCTTTTGGAATATCCGGGAATCCGGCATTTTCATGCGTTTCCGTTCGTTTTTCAAGTCGCTTACGGGCTTCTTCTCGGTTGTTATAATCTCTAAGAACAGCCTGGTACGAAAGATTTAACTTTTGACACAACTGTTCTAAGCTTGATTCTTTCTGAATGTCAGTTTGGAGCGAATCTACATATTGAAAAAACGCCATTGCAAATTGAGTTTTTCCGTCAGGTGTATCAACCTTATATTCATTCGTCAAAGCTAAAAACAGATAATCGGAATCTATAATAGCATTGTTAACATCATTTATCAATGTATCAGCGCCAAATTTCAATAGAATTTCTGAAGGATCTTTTCCACCAGTTAATCTTATTACTTTTACAACCAGCCCGGCTTTTCTACAGGCAAGAATCGCTTTTAAAGTTGCAGCCTGCCCGGCTCCGTCAGAGTCAAAAGAAAGATAAACAGTAGAACTTCCACTTTCTTTGCTATAAGCGTACCTTTTTAATTTTTGTATGTGTTCCTGTGTAAAAGAAGTTCCACACGAAGCCACAGCATTTGTTATTCCAGCCTGATGATAGGCAATACAATCCATTGGACCTTCGCATATAATTGCAAAACCTTTTTCACTCATTGAACGTTTTGCAAGATTAAGGGCAAAAAGCGTATTTTTTTTTGAATAAATTAAAGTTTCCGGAGAATTGATGTACTTTCTCTGAGATTCATCTGCCGGAGGAATTACACGTCCGCTCAAGGCAACGCAATCACCACGTTCATCAAAAATCGGAATCATAAAACGATCAGAAAAAAGTGAAAGATCTTTATAATTCTTTGAAAATAAGCCAGATTTTTCAAGAAGTTCTTCACTAAAATTTTTAGAAAGCAGAAATTTCTTAAGCCAGTATCTGTCCGCCGGCGAATATCCAAATTTGAACTTTTCGATTATGTCATCAGTAATTCCACGGCTTTTTATGTAAGAAAGAGCTTTTTTACCAGGAGGCGTCTGAGTAAGCATATAATTAAACATTGAACTCAAACGATTATAAAGAGACTTTAAATCATCTTTTGAATGATCAACCTTGTATTCAATATTTCCATTTTCTTCATACTGAATTACAATACCGAATTTTTTAGCTAAAATTTCAACCGCTTCTGGAAAAGAAATTTTTTCAATTTCCTGAATGAATTTTATAGAAGAACCACCGCCAGCGTGACAGCCAAAACAATAATATGCATTTTTTTCTGGAATTACATGAAACGAAGCAGTTTTTTCGCCATGAAAAGGACAACAGCCCCAAAAATCGGAACCGCGTTTATCAAGTTTTACATATTCGCCGACAACAGAAACAATATCCGCAGCTCTTTTTACGCTTTCAATTGAATCCTGTGAAATAAAACCAGCCATTATTTAGAAGATGCCGCCTTTTTAGTTTTAAATTGAATTCCAGCCTTTGTGTGCGAACTGAAATTTTTTGAAAAAGTATGACTTCCGCGATTTTCGTCAGTCAAAGTAAAGTAATAATAATCAGTTTTTGGAGGATTTGCAGCCGCTTTTAAAGCAACAAGCCCAGGATTAGAAATTGGTCCGGGAGGAAGACCTGCCCATTTATAAGTATTGTACGGAGAATCTATTTTTAAATCTTCGTAGGTAATTACATCTGGATGCGGTTTACCAAGAATTTCTGTAATAATATATTCAATGGTTGCGCAGGAATAAAGACCAATATTTTGAGAAAGTCTGTTTACAAAAACAGAAGCAATGAGTGGAGCTTCAGAAGCAACTCTATATTCCCGCTCTACAACAGAAGCAAGAACGACGGTTTCGTAATAATCAGAAACTTTTTTTCCAGCAAACTGAGGAATTTCTTGAATTCTATTAAAAAAATTATCTGCCATAATCTGAATTACTTCCTGTGCAGACATTTTTGGAGTAAAAAAATAAGTATCAGGAAACAAAAAACCTTCAAAGCTAGAACCAGGAATCTGATATTTTTGCAAAAGTGAATAATTTCTTGAAACAAGTATAAAATCCTGTTTTGCACAAACGCCTTTTTCGTCTAAAATTTCTGCAATTTTAGAAATCGTAAGTCCTTCCTGAAAAACAGTTTTTATATATTCCTGCTGACCTGATTCAAGTTCACAAAGAATCTGAGAAATTTTCATTCCGGCATTTAAATTATAAACTCCCGATTTTAAGGAATATCGTGCAGAACGCCCTGCAAGCAGAGGAAATCTTGAAACAATATAAAAACTTTTTTCAGAACGTATTAAATCATCATTTTTTAGGATTGAAGCAATTTTTTTTGTACTTGTTCCAGAAGGAATTTCTACGCGGACATTTTCGTTTGTTTTTGAAAGAGAACGCGGAACATAAAATTCAATACAAAATATACAGGCAAAAATAACAGCAATTAAAGCAAAAAAAACAATCAGATATTTTTTTACGGAATTCTTTTTCATAAATCCTCATTTTTTTTATTTTTTTAACGAAAAAGTTTTTCAACCTCTTCTATCGAAAGAACATCATAAATATAAAGTTCAAGATCCCGGGCAAATTTTTCCAGACCTCTTGGAATAGAAGTCTGATTCTGCCTGAAAAATTTTGCCAGAAGCTCAATTTCATTTTCTGAAAAAGTATAACCCAAACCTTCTTTTTTTTCTGAAGAATTATCTTTTTCTGAA
>CAVKVK010000083.1:0-7307 GCA_963659855.1 Parabacteroides distasonis
CGTTGAACAGCCAGCCTTTAAATCTTTTTGCCCAGAATTTTATAAAAAGGTTAAAACGTCTTAACAGAAAATTCAAAAAAGATAAAAAAACAATTACAGAAATTACAGAAAAAATAAAAAATATTGGCGAAGCAAAAAATTCCGGCTGGGCAGGGCCTTATTCAGAACTTGTTGCACTCGATTTTTATTCACAGTTTTCAGAATTTTTTGATCTTTCTTACATTAACATTCTTCCTGTGAGCGCGCATAAAACTTCAATTCCTGCAATTATCGGCCACAAACAGACAATCGACATTGATCTTTGCCTTCATTTTAAAAATTCGCCTATTTACACAGATGTAAAATCGTTCAACTGCATTCATCAGAATATTCTCGAAGAAGTTTTTGAACGCGTAGAAGAATATTCTCTCCTTTTTCTTGGAAAATCCGTAATGCTTGGTGCAGACAACCTTTCGAGCATTGATTATTCAGAAGTAAAAACAAACCTTGGTTTTGAAAAATCAAAAATCTTTAAGGCACTTACAGATGCAGTTTCTAAAAATAAAAAAGTTTTAAAATATATTTCTTCTTCCGGAATTAATTTTACATTCCGCATTCAATATGCAGACACAATAACTACAGTCTGTGAATATTCACCTTTTGCAATGGCAGAAGCTTACAAATATAAATTTCTGGATTATGGCTCAAAACTTCTGGACAACGAATATTCTGTCATTACAATCGTAAAAAATCCCTGGTTTAACAGCGAAACTGTAGACTTTGGCGATTTTAACAATATGTTTTACCGTTCTTTAGCGCGCAGAACTTTTATAGAATTAAACCGTATTCAAACTTTGGCAAGTGAACATTCTTCCGTTTACAATTCAACAAATCTTACAGTAAAAGAGGTTGCTTCTAATCTTGCAGGAATTATTTTTATAGACGACAACAGTGCAACTGAACAGCAGGAAAAACTTCTTTACAATGCTTATTTTTATCTTAATCCAAATTACAAAAACAAAACTCCGCTTACAATCCGCGACATGGAAAAATACTTTCGTAACCGTCGTGAACTTCAGATCCAGGATTTTGATGATTTTAAGTGGGATAATTATTAGAACGCAGCGTCTTAAAATTCATTTTGCCGTCTTGACCGGCCTTCCGCGTCTTACGCGCTACAATGTTTTTTGACAGCTGCTTGGTTACTGCACTTCGTTTGTGCCTTCGGACGACTGGCTCAACCAGCGCAACTGTCAAAAAACATCGCCGTTGGCGGGCCTTCAATCCGGCGTAGAATCTTTGCGTTTGTTTTATCTGTTTTTTTTGCTTACGCACCAGTTTATGCACATTTTTGTATAATCTTTTATAGCTTCGCAAAAATCAATTTGTTTTACTTCTCGTTCAATAAGTTTTAATGCCTGCAAAATCAATGGATTATTTAAACAGCTTGTAACTAACTGGCTTGCATACATTTGAATGTCTGTAATAAGTTTTGCAGCAGAACTTTCTTCTATATCGAGCATAACAGAAAGTCTTCCGGCCAATTTATCCGAAAGGCTGTACCATTTTTTCTTAAAAGTAGCCAGGCGTTCAACCGTAACATTTGTTTCTATTATTGTCATAAGGTAGGCAACATAACGCAAATAATCTTTGTGAGCATTTAAAATTCCTGCCCAGACTTCTGCAATAACTTCTGCCGAAAAATTATTTCCTTCAGGAAAAGCCGCCAGCATTGAATTAAAATATGCAGTCATTTTTTCTAAAACAAGTTCAAGAAAAATTTCTTCTTTTGTCGTTACGTATTTGTACAGATTTGCTCTTGACCAGCCGATTTTGTCTGCAATTGTTGTAAGTGTAATTGCCGTATAAGGCATTTCCTTAAAAAGTGAATCCGCTGCTTCTTTTATCTGCCCCAGGCGTTCTTCTTTTTGTTCTTCAGTGCGGGCGCGTATGTAATCTTGCATGCTTTTAATAGTATCGAAGTTACTTTGTTTTTTCAATAAGCGACAATTCGTCGGTTGTAAGTCAGTTTTTAATTTTTTAAATTCAAAAAAAAATTGTTTTTTTAGAGATAAAACAAAAATAACATTTATTTTTTTTGTAGATTTTAACAAAAAGTTTGACAAGTTAAATTAACGGATGCAAAATAATATAAACTGATATTTTAGTATATTAGAAAAAATCTATGGTTACTGCAGTTTGTGCAGTTCTTGCTGCTGGATTAGTTTTTACAGGTTGTAAAGATAAAAATGCTAGTGGAAAAATGGTTCTGCGTTATGCAGAAAATCAGGCTCAGGATTATCCTACAACTCAGGCTGCTTACAAATTTGCAGAGCTTGTTGAACAGAAAACAAATGGAAGAATCCATATTGATGTTTACCATGGTGGACAGCTCGGAGACGAAAAGGCTGTAATTGAACAGCTTCAGTTTGGTGCAATTGATTTTACTCGTGTTTCAATTTCTCCACTTTCAGAATTTGAAAAATCTTTGAATGTACTTCAGCTTCCTTACCTTTATAAAGATGCTGCTCAGATGTGGCGCGTTCTTGACGGTAAAATTGGTGAAAACTTCTTAAATTCAATGGAAAAAAACAATTTGATTGGTCTTTCCTGGTTTGATGCAGGCGCAAGAAATTTCTACGATTCAAAACGTCCTGTTACAAAACTTGAAGATATGAAAGGCTTAAAAATCCGTGTTCAGGAATCTCAGCTTATGATGGGAATGGTTGCAGCACTTGGCGCAAATGCAACTCCAATGGCTTACGGCGAAGTTTATTCAGGTTTGCAGACTGGTGTAATTGACGGCGCAGAAAACAACTGGCCTTCTTACGATTCAGTTTCTCACTACGAAGTTGCAAAATACTACGTTCTTGATGAACATACCCGCGTTCCAGAAATGCAGCTTGTTTCAAAATCAACCTGGGACAAATTCTCTGCTGAAGACAAGGCAATCATTAAGGAATGTGCTCTTGAATCTGCAAAACTCGAACGTGAACTTTGGGCAGCAAAAGAAAAGGCTTCTGAAGACAAGGTTCGTGCAGCTGGTTGTACAATCACAGAACTCGCTCCTGGAGAAAAAGAAAAATTCCAGGCTGCAATGGCTCCATTGTATGCTCAGTTTGGTGCTGGATACGAAGATATTATTAAAGATATTCAGGCTCAGTAATTTGTAAAAAAAAAGACTGTCTTAAAGTTGAAGTTTAATGACAGTCTTTTTTAGTGTTGTTTTGCTGATATTTTAGTATATCAGCAGACTTTCAGAACTTTGTTTTTCTGGAAGTTTGGTTCTTATATTGAAAAGGTTTTATTATGGTTTCAATTTTTGACAAAATAAAGAATTTTTTTGCTTCAGCACCTGCTGAAATTTGTAAACCAGGATATAACACTGCAGAAAAAATTATTTCTGGAATAACTTTTGTATTTGACTGCATTTACAGAGTTCTCCTTGAATTTTCTAAGCTTGTTATCCTTTTAATCGTAATTATTGTAAGTTGTCAGGTTTTTGCCCGTCTTATTCTTCATAATTCAATTATGTGGTCAGAAGAAGTTGCTCTTCTCCTTATGGTCTGGACTGCATTTATTGCAATGGCAATTGGTGTCGAAAAAGAGCTTCATATTGCAATTACAATCTTTTTTTCAATGTTCCCTAAAAAATTGCAGTTTGTTATTGCCAAGTTGAATACACTTGCGACAATTTTCTTCGGCTATATTCTTGTAAATTATGGAATTAAGCTTGCAAAAATGACCTGGTCAAGCACTCTTCCTGCTACACAGTGGCCTGCAGGAACTGCTTACAGCATGATGCCTGTTGCTGGAATTTTTATTATCTATTTTGCACTTACAGACTTGTTCGGATTAAAGAAATTCCGTCATCTTGCTATTGAAGGCGAAACTGGAGAAGACGGAAAAACCGATCAGCAGATTATTGAAGAAATGCGTGCCGGCAGTAGCGAAGGCAACCCGGTAACTACAGAAGGAGGTGAGACAAATGTAT
Organism: Parabacteroides distasonis; assembly: GCA_963659855.1. Taxonomy (GTDB): domain Bacteria; phylum Spirochaetota; class Spirochaetia; order Treponematales; family Treponemataceae; genus Treponema_D. The sequence continues at coordinate 3,974 of CAVKVK010000083.1, forward strand.
GATCCAACAATAGCAATCTGGCTTCTGCTCGGAACTTTCGTTTTATTTATTTTAATTAAAATGCCGGTAACATTTGCTCTTGCAGTTTCTTCGTGCATTACTCTTGTTTATGTTCATATTCCGTTAATGGCTTTTATTCAGCAGATGGGAAAAAGCATTAACTCGTTCAGTTTGATGGCGATTCCGTTCTTTATTCTTTCTGGCGAAATTATGGGCGCGGGCGGAATTTCTGACCGTCTTTTACAGGCTGCGAATGCGATTGTAGGCCGTTTCCGTGGCGGACTTGCTTATGTAAACGTTCTTGCTTCAATGTTCTTTGGACATTTGTCTGGTTCGGCTGTTGCAGATGTTTCTTCGCTCGGTTCAATCGAAATTCCTATGATGGTAAAAGGCGGATACGACAAAGATTTTTCTGTTGCCGTTACTGTAGCAACTTCCTGTCAGGGCGTTTTGATTCCTCCAAGTCACAACATGATTATTTATTCAGTTGCTGCCGGCGGAGTTTCTGTTGGTGCTCTCTTTATGGCAGGTCTTGTTCCTGGAGTTACTCTTGGAATTTTATTCCTCGTTGTCTGCGGAATTATGAGCATTATCCGCCATTATCCAAAAGGCGAAGCAATTGGCTTAAAACAGGCAATTAAAATCTGCTTTGATGCAATTCTTGCATTGTTCACTGCTGTAATCATTCTTGTTGGTGTTACTGCCGGCTGGTTTACTGCTACAGAATCTGCTGCTATTGCGTGTATTTATGCGTTTATAATTTCTGTATTCGTTTATAAAGAATTAAAAATCTCAATGATTCCAAAACTTTTGATGAATACTGTAAAAACACTTGCAATGGTTTTCTCTTTGATTGCTGCAGCTGGTGGATTCGGTTATCTTCTTGCGCTCCTGAAGGTTCCTACAATCATTACAACAGCCCTTCTTACAATCAGCGAAAATAAGGTTGTCCTGCTTCTTTTAATCAACGTTATGTTGCTCCTGCTTGGTTGTATTATGGACATGGCTCCGCTTATTTTGATCGTAACTCCAATCCTTGCACCAGTTGTTCATGATGTTGCTGGAATGAGCCTCGTTCAGTTTGGCGTAATGCTTATCTTTAACCTTGCAATTGGTTTGTGTACTCCACCAGTTGGTTCTGCATTGTTCGTAGGTTGCGGCGTTGGAAAAATCAGTATCGAAAAAACAACAAAAGCTATGATTCCATTCTATCTGACAATGATTGTCGGACTTTTGCTCGTAACTTTTGTTCCTCAGATTTCACTCTTCCTTCCAAAACTTCTTGGATACGCAGTGTGATTTTTTGAGAATCTGTGCCGCCTTCGGGCGGCATTTCACTTAATAATTCATAAAACAAAAAAAGCGAGGAAATTCTATGAAAATGACATTAAGATGGTACGGACCTGGCTTTGACTCTGTAACACTCGAGCAGATTCGGCAGATTCCGGGCGTTAGGGGCGTAATTACAACTTTGTACGATGTTCCTGCAGGAGAAGAATGGAAACGCGACCGTGTAAAAAATCTAAAAGAAATTGTACAAAAATCTGGTCTTGAAATTTCTGGAATCGAAAGTGTTAATGTTCACGATGCAATAAAAATCGGCAGTCCCGACCGCGACAGATATATCGAAAATTACATAAAATCACTCGCAGCACTTGGCGAAGAAAATATTCACATGGTCTGCTACAATTTTATGCCGGTTTTTGACTGGACACGCACAGACCTTGCAAAGATGCGGCCGGACGGTTCAACTGTTCTTGCTTATGACCAGAAAGTTGTAGATTCAATTGATCCTCAGACTTTTTTTGATAAAACAACGGACAATTCAAACGGTTTTGTAATGCCTGGCTGGGAGCCTGAGCGTCTTTCTAAAGTAAAAGAATTGTTCGAAGCATACAAAAATGTCAGTGCAGAAAAACTTTTTGAAAACCTTGTTTACTTTTTAAAAGCAATTGGTCCGGTCTGTGAAAAATACGATATGAAGATGGCAATTCATCCGGATGATCCGGCCTGGCCGGTTTTTGGTCTGCCACGCATTATTACAGGCAAAGATTCAATTTTAAAAATGCTAAAAGCCGTAGACAAAGAATACAACGGAATTACGCTTTGCATGGGAAGCCTTGGAACAAATCCAGAAAATAACATTCCAGAAATAATGAAAGCATGCAAAGGAAGAATTCACTTTGCGCATATTAGAAATCTTCATCATTTTGCGCCTGGCGTTTTTGAAGAAGCGGCCCATCTTTCATCAGACGGAAGTTTTGACATGTACGAAGCTGTAAAAACTTTGTACGAAACTGGTTTTGACGGCCCTGTTCGCCCAGACCACGGAAGAACAATCTGGGGCGAAAAATGTATGCCTGGCTATGGACTCTACGACCGCGCGCTTGGAGCAATGTACATTCAGGGACTTCTGGAAGCTATAGACAAAGCAGACAAAAAAAAGTAAAAAAAGGTCCATTGGAAAGTGTTTATGATTTAATCTTGTAAATCTGCATTTTTTAAATTTTTGTTTAACAGATGTAAAAAAAAATAGGTGCAAAATGAAAAATCAGGAAAGCGTAGTTTACAAAACACTTAGAGAAAAGATCTTAACACTTGAATTAAAACCAGGACAGGAACTCAACGTTAATCAGGTAGCCGAAGAAATGAATGTTTCCCGCTCGCCAATCCGGGACGCTCTTTTAAGGCTGTCGCTTGATAATCTTGTTGATATTTATCCGCAGAAGGGGACACGCGTTTCTTTTCTGGATAAAGAGATAATTGAACAGGAACGTTTTTTTAGAATAACCACAGAACTTGGAGTTCTTCATCTTTTTATGAAGCAGCTTGATGAATCTAATCGAAAAATTTATTCAGCAAAACTCAGAGCAATTCTCCTTGAACAGAGTGCAAGTTTTTTGGCTGGTAATAAAAAGCTATTCATGGAAGAAGATAATGAACTTCACAGATTCTTTTATTCTGAAACAAACAATAACTGGTTGTGGGACGTCGTTACTTCTCATACAGGAAACGATTATAGAATAAGAATCTTGAGTTACGATGCTGAACGGATTTCTATGCTTGTAGAAAAAGAACATGCTGCACTTGTAAAAGCAATTGAAGAAGGAAATTCCGAAGAAGCTTTTAAAATTGACGAAACTCATATGAGAAATTTGGAAAGCCTTCTGCCAAGAATGATGGACGCTTATCCTGAATATTTTATAAATAAAAAAGGCTAAAAATGCCCTCAGGTTGATTTTGTTTTTGCAAAGAATCAACTAAAAAATAGATTTTCTCATTCACTTTTTACGGAGGAATCAAAATGAAACTCAACTTAGCAGAATTAAAAGAC
>CAVKVK010000083.1:7317-9652 GCA_963659855.1 Parabacteroides distasonis
GAGTTTGACTGTAATAAAATTGCAGAAAATACAAAAAAAACGCCGGAATGGATTCATTTTGGAGCTGGAAACATTTTTAGAATTTTTCCGGCAGGTTTAGCTCAAAGACTTTTAAACAAAGGCTTAATGACAACTGGAATTATCGCAGGAGAGTGCCACGACCCGGAAATTGTAGAAAAACTTTTTAAGCCACACGATAACTTGACTCTTGGAGTTACATTAAAATCCGACGGAACAATCGAAAAAGAAGTTATTGCTTCTGTTGTAAAAGCAGTCTGTGTATCTCCTGAATTTGGCGAAGACTGGAGCGTGCTTGAAAGTGCATTCAAAAATCCTAGTCTTAAAATGCTTTCGTTTACAATTACAGAAAAAGGCTATGCCTTAACTTCTCCAGATGGAAGTTTGCTTGGAAAATACGAAGAAGATTTTAAAAATCCTCCAGAAAAATCGCAGATGTTTTTGACTCGTCTTACTCGTCTTTTGCTGGAACGTTTTAATGCAGGAAAAATTCCGCTCGCGCTCGTTTCTATGGACAACTGCTCTCACAATGGAGAAAAACTTTCGTCTGCAATTTTTACGATTGCTGAAAACTGGCAGAAAAATAATTTTGTTCCAGGAGAATTTGTTGAATATCTGAAAAATGAGGACAAAATCAGCTTTCCATGGACAATGATTGATAAAATTACTCCGCGGCCAAATTCAAAAGTTGCCCAAATGCTCCAGAAAGACGGATTTGAAGAAACTGATTTAATTGTAACTTCCAGAAACACTTATTGCGCTACCTTTGTAAATGCAGAAGAGCCACAATATCTTGTAATTGAAGATAAATTTCCAAATGGACGTCCTCCGCTGGAAAAGGCTGGAGTTTACTTTACAGAACGCGAAACCGTAAACAAGGTTGAAAAAATGAAAGTTTGCACCTGCCTTAATCCTCTGCACACGGCACTTGCACTTTCCGGCTGTCTGTTAGGCTTTAATCTTATTTGCGACGAAATGAAAGATTGTGACTTAAAAAAAATGGTTGAAATTTTAGGTTACAAAGAAGGATTACCTGTTGTTGTTGACCCGAAAATCATAAATCCAAAAGATTTTATTGATGAAGTAATAAAAAAACGGCTTCCAAATCCTTTTATGCCAGACACGCCGCAGAGAATTGCAACAGACACTTCTCAAAAACTTTCCGTTCGATTTGGCGAAACTGTAAAAGCCTATCTTGCGGACAAAAATCTTGACGCAGCCGCGCTTAAAATTGTTCCTCTTGTGTTTGCATTGTGGCTTCGCTACCTTATGGCAGTTGACGACAATGGAAATTCTTTTGAACTTTCGCCAGATCCTTTGCTTCCTGGATTAAATAAAAATCTTTCTGTTCTTACTTTTGGAGATACAGACGAACAAAAAATTGAAAAAACAATAAAACCTCTTTTGAGCAATGAACAGATCTTTGGATTTAATGTAAGTACTTCTCCTTTGTACGAAACTGTAAAATCATATTTTGCAAAAATGATCAGTGGAAAAGGAGAAGTAAGAAAAACAATTCACCAGGCTGTGCAGGAATAAAATTCAATTAGTGAACAAAGCTTAGTCCATTTGCTGCAGTTCTATTGCAATTTCTTCCATTTCGCGGTCGGTCATTGCAATAGTTTCTGCAACACGGAACAGTTCGCGGCGTACACTTTCTGGAACTTTTGTGGAAGTCTTATAATGCAATTCGTGTTCAAGGCTTGCCCAAAAGTCCATTGCGATTGTTCTTAGTTGAATTTCAACCTTTACTTTGTGTGTAGCTTCTGAAAGATAAACAGGAATTTCTACAACGAGATGAAGGCTTCTGTAACCGCTTTCCTTTGGTTCTTTTATGTAATCTTTTTCTTCAACCAAAGTAATGTCTGGCTGCTTTAAGAGAATGTCACGTACTTTATAAATGTCAGAAATGTAAGGACAAATTACCCGAACTCCTGCAATATCGCTTAAGTTCTGTGCCATTGATTCAAAAGTTACGGGCAAATTCTTTTTTTCGAGTTTTCCGACAATGCTTTGCGGACTTTTTATACGGCTTTTTACTGTTTCTATAGGATTGCGACGTCCAGAAACCTTGTTTTCTTTATTTAAAATGTCCAGTTTTGTTTCGATTTGCTTAGTTGCACTTTCGTAAATCATCATCATCTGCTGGAACTGTATTGCAATTCTGTAAACGTCGTTTGGATTAGAAACGTTTTTTTCTATGATTTTTGGAAGGTCGAGACGATCTTCATTTTTGTTGTCGTTCAATTTTTGTAACCTCAGTAGAATGCTTTTTGCAGATTAGAATTTCTGTGTTTGCTCATATAATTAAATATAC
>CAVKVK010000084.1:0-1559 GCA_963659855.1 Parabacteroides distasonis
CCTTTTCCATCGGCAGCGCCTTTTAATGATTCAATTGACATTCATAACTATTTTGAAAGCGGCGAAAAACCTGTACGAGTCGGTTATTATTATGATGATCGTTTTTTAACGGGACTCAACGACGACGAATACAAAGAAGGATACGGTTACGATTATTTGCAAAAAGTTTCGTATTTTACGAAGTGGCATTACGACTATGTTTATGGCACTTTTGATGAACTTTTTGAAAAACTAAAATCCGGCAAAATAGACCTTTTAGCTGGCGTAATGGATAAAGAAGAACGGCACAATCAAATACTTTATTGTGACTATGTTATGGCTAGTGCAAACGGTGATGATTATTATGTCTGCGCTTCAAAAAACAGACCAGATTTAATCCAGGAACTTAATTCCGCTCTTGAGCAGATTTACAAGGACAATCCTTTTTTTACAGATGATTTATACAGAAAATATTTCAGAATTGTAAAACTTCATTCACCGGAACTTTACGAATCCGATGAATTTGTTTCAGGTTTAACAAAAATTAAAATCGGCTATTTTAATAATTATCTTCCATTCAGTTTAAAAGATTCTTTGGGCAAGCCGACTGGCGCAATTGTTGATATTACAAATGCTGTTTTTGAAAATCTTGGCCTGCAGAATAAAATTCAAATTGAATATGTTGCTTTTGATGATTATTCACAACTTTTAAAAGCTATAAACGACGAAAAAATTGATGTTGCTTTTCCTGTTATAAATAATTCCTGGTTTGCAGAAAAACATAATCTTTATTTGTCTAAAATTATGATTAATTCCGGCATGAACTTTGCTTATGTGGATTCTTACAGTAAAAGTCTGACGGAAAGTGTTGCAGTAAACCGTAACAACCAGATTCAATTTTTTTATGTAACACAACATTGGCCAAATGCAGAAATTGTTCTTTGCGATTCAATTGACGATTGTCTTATGGCTGTTTTAGAAGGAACTGCTTCGAGCACAATCATAAATGCTCTGCGTTCTAGCTCAATTCTAAGAAACAGAATTTACAATGACATTCTTTTTCAGCCATTGCTGGAATCTGAAGAATTTTGTTTTGCCGTAAAAAATGGAAATTCTCAGCTTCTTGCTCTTTTAAACCGTGGAATAAATCTTTTGGACAAAGATTTTGGTTTTAACGTAGCTTATAATTATACGGATGAGCTTTATAAATACACTTTTATAGATTTTTTAGGCGACAATATTACTTCTGTTCTCTGTGTTACGATTATTCTTGTCTGGCTTGTTGTTTTGTTCTTTATTGTCCGCCAGCACCGTTTAAAAGTGCAGGCAGCAAAAGATAAAAAGACTCAAATTCAATTAAGACTTGCATTAAAAAATGCAAATGTTGCAAACAAAGCAAAAACTGACTTTTTAAACAATGTTTCGCACGATATTCGAACTCCAATGAATGCAATAATTGGTTTTACAACGCTTGCAAATGACAGCCTCGACGACAAACAGAAATTAAAATCTTATCTCGAAAAAATTACAAAGGCAGGAAATCATCTTGTAAGGCTCATAAATGATATTCTTGACATGAG
>CAVKVK010000084.1:1569-6530 GCA_963659855.1 Parabacteroides distasonis
GTTCAAATTGAAGAATCAGAATGTAAAATTTCTGAAATTGTCGAAAATGTCGAAGAAATTATTTCTAATGAAGCTGCAAAACGCGGACAAACCTTAAAAACTGAAATTAAAAATTTACAAAATGATGACGTTTACTGCGACAAAACAAGGCTGGAACAGATTCTCCTGAACATTCTTTATAATTCAATAAAATATACGCAGGACTCCGGAACAATTGAATTTTTAGTTGAAGAAAACAGGTCAGAAAGTGCAAATACAGAAAATTCTGCCATATTCACTTTTAAAATAAAAGACAATGGAATTGGCATGAGCGAAGAATTCCTTAATCATATTTTTGAACCATTTGCCAGAGAAAAAAACACGACAAAAAGTCGCATTGCAGGAACAGGCCTTGGATTGAGCATTACAAAATATCTGTGCGACTTAATGGGCGCAAAAATAGAAGTTCAAAGCGAAAAAAATGTCGGAACTCAAGTTGAAGTAATTGTAAAAATGCGCAAAGTGGAAAAAACTGTTAATTTGCAGGAAACAAAAACAAACGAAAATGCTTTTGCTTCTTCAACTTTTAACGGTGTAAAAATCCTGCTTGCGGAAGACAACGAATTAAATGCAGAAATTGCAACAGCAATGCTCAATCGCACGGGCGCAGACGTAATCGTTGCAGAAAATGGACTTAAAGCCCTGAAAACATTTGAAGAATCTCCGCAAAATTACTTTGATCTTATTTTTATGGACATTCAAATGCCGGAACTCGACGGCTACGAAGCAACTCAAAAAATCCGTGCCCTTCCACGCCAGGACGCAAATAAAATCCCGATCATTGCAATGACAGCCAACGCTTTTGAAGACAACAGACAAAATGCCTTAAAATCCGGAATGAATGCTTACATTGCAAAACCAATCCGCATAAATCTTTTGTACGAAGTTATGGCTCAATTTTTGCCGTTGCGCTCTGTCTAAAACACTAAAACACTAAAACTCCGGCGGACAGACAAAGTGCAGTCTTTCTTTTGTGCGCGGATGCGTAAATTCAAGTTCAAAAGCATGCAATAAAAGCCTTTCTCCCTTTTCGCATTTTCCGTAAAGGCTGTCGCCGATTATTGGCTCTCCAAAACCATGAACGTCGCCTGCAGCAAGACGCAGCTGGTGGGTTCTTCCCGTGTGAGGAATAAAAATAACACGGGTTACAGGTCTTCGCCTTTTGTCCGGGGCAGTGTAATATTCAACATTTTTTATCTGCCATTGTGTAACTGCATTTTTTCCGTAAACTTCGTCCCAGATCTGGTGCGGGCGGTTTTCTATGTCTACTCTAAAAAAAAGTTCCATTGTGCCTTCTTCCTCAATTCCTTTTTTAGCAAGAATTCCATCAACAAGGGCAACGTATTTCTTAAAAACTTCCTTATGTTCAAACTGTCTGTTTAATTCTCTGTGAGCTTCTTTTGTAAATGCAAGAACCAGAAGTCCGCTAGTTTCCATATCGAGCCGGTGCACCGACGGCTGTTCAATGCAATCAGGAAAAAGCCTCTTTACACGGTTTACAATACAATCCTGTTTTTCAGGTCCACGCCCAGGCACGCTTAAAAGTCCGCTTTGTTTGTTTACAACAATAATGTCGCTGTCTCTGTAAATGATTTTTATTCCAAGAATCTCCGGCAAAATCAGTGAACATCTTGCGTCGCACGGCGGATACAGTTTTAATTCATTATTCTGGGCGTTCCGGCACTGAGTGCCGTCGCGCTTTTCGTGGTTGCGCGCATTGAGCGCTTCAATGTTTTCTGTCAGCCGCCCTGCGTCTGCCATAAAACATCGCCTTACGGCGCCACTACAATCGCTAACGCTTGTACATTCATTTAACGTAAAATGGATTTTTGTTTCTGCCATGCTTATTGGCGTAAGTTCATTTTCAAAAGCGTAGCTTAAAAGTTTTGGAGCGCAGCAGTCTCCGGTTCCTGTTGGAGGCAGTTTTTTAGTTTTATCGTAATTTAAAATTTCTAAAAGAGAGCGTTTTTTGCCGTCTGCACAAAAAAAATAATACTTTTTAAAAACGTTTAATAAAGATTCGTCGCAAAGCTTTGTGCGCAGTTTTTTTAATTCTTTAATTTTTTCTTTATCTGCCTTGTCTTCTTCAAGTTTTAAAATTTCATCCGTCAACTGATGAATTAAAAGATCGTTTTTCTCCAAGGCTTTTAAAATATCATTTGCACTGACGAGCGGTTCAACAAAGGTTCCACAAAGTTCACCCTGTAAAAAACAACTTATTCCAGAAAGAGTAATTAAATTTTTTAAATTGCCGGCTTTATCTTTACAAACAAGAACGCCCATCATAACAAGCGATGTATCTCTCTCGTCAGAAGGGCGGGCCTGGCGCACTAAATTAAGTTTTTTGTTTTTTAGTGCGTCAACTATAGAACTTAAAACTTCTAAAGCCAGCGTTTCGTCAAATGGCGCAAACAAGGCTTTTATTTTTTGAGCAATGCTGCAAACGGATTATATGTGTCTCCGTCGTCATCGCTTTGAGAAGACATATAAGTTTGTGTTTCTTTGTCCTGTTCAACTGAACTTGCCGGGGCTAGAGAAATTCTTTTGTTTGCAGAATCAATTTTTTGTATAACAACTGCAAATTCCTGCCCGATTGAATACTTTTTGCTCAAATTAGTAGAAGTGCTGATATTGTCAAGCTCGCTGATGTGCACAAGACCGTCAATTCCTGGCAAAAGGTTTACAAAAAGTCCAAATCCTGCAATGCGCACGATTTTGCCGTCAATCTTTTGTCCGGTTTTTAAGTTTTCTGTAACGCTTTCCCATGGATCTTTTTCCAAAGCTTTTAAACTTAAACTTACCTTTGATCTGTCTGGATGAAGAGTGTTCCAGTCTGTTTTTATAACTTTTAATTCCAGTTCCTGGCCAACGCTTAAAACATCTTCAACATTGTTTACTCTCTGGTGGCTTATTTCGCTTACTGGCAGCAAAGCCTGGAAACCGTCAATGTCAATAAATGCACCATAAGATTGAATTGATTTTACAGTTCCTTTTACAATGCTTCCTTCTGTAAGTTTTGCAGAAAGTGAATTAACCTTGTCGTTTTCTTTTTGTTCTTCAAATCTGCGGTTAGAAACAATAATGTTTTTTCCGTCGTTTTTGTATTCGCTGATTATAAATGTAAGGTTTCTGCCAATGTATTCGGCTGGTTCAAGGCGGTTTTTATAGCCCATCTGACTGTATGGACAAAAAGCGCGGCTTGTTCCGATTTTTACTTCAAATCCGCCTTTTATTTCTTTTTCTACATGTCCTTCTACCGGCAATCCTGAATTAAAAGCGTTTTCAAGAACTTCTAAGCCGGCGTTTTCGCCCTTAAGTTTTGTCGTAAAATGCAGTTCGTCGTGGTTTGAACTTACAAAATAAACTTTTATTTTGTCGCCTTCGTTTATTGTGCATTTTCCGTTTTCGTCAACAAATTCAGCCTTGTCGACAAAGCCTTCGCTTTTTAAGCCTAAGTCAATAAAAACTGTGTCGTTTGAAATTTGAACAACTGTTGTTTCAATTTCTTCACCAATATCAAATTGTGCCATTTTCTTCCTCAAATTAAAAATTTTGTAATGTTTTTATTCTATAATTATCTGCTTTTTTGTTCAAATCTGCCGGTTATTAAGTTGTAGGCAACCGAGCCTGGACCTGGAATTTTTGGAAGATTATCAGGAGCAAACCAGTCTGCGCTGGCAAGTTCATCTTCCTGAATTTTTATTTCGCCACTTTCCCAGTCGCAGCAAAAAGCAAGCATAAGCTGGTCTGGATATGGCCAGGCCTGGCTTCCTGCATAACGAATGTTTTTTACTTTTAAGCCGGTTTCTTCAAAAACTTCGCGCTCAACAGTCTGTTCAATTGTTTCGCCTGTTTCGACAAAGCCTGCAATGCATGTAAAAAGTCCTTTTGTTCGGTTTTTGTGTTCTGCTAAAAGAATTTTTCCTCCTTTATGAACAAGAATTATTACAGCAGGTTCAATCTGCGGAAAATATTGTGTTCCACAGTTTGTGCATCTTCTTGCAACAAAATAAGGATCGTCTTCCAGTGGAAATCCACAGCACGAACAGAATCTTTTATTTTTGCGGAAATTTAAAAGTCCCTTTGCTCTTGCTGCCTTTGTTACTTTGCGAGGATTTGCTTTTTCAAGATAAAAATATTCTCGTAAAGGAAGTTCTGTGCAGGAAGCTGGAGTCGGGCAGTCTTTTTCAAGTTCAATTGCAGAAAAATCGTATTCTTCGTCGTTGAACCAGTCACTTGCAACGTTTAATTCAAAACATTTATGAAGTACAGTTTCGTCCGGAAGGTTTTTGCCCTGCAGAATTATGTTGTTTCCGCAGAAGACGAAATGGTCATGTAAAAAAAAGTCCAGTTTTTTAGAAATCAATGCCATAAATTAAGGATAACACGGTTTTTATTTATACGGAAATCTAATTTTGTTATAATTTTTGGCGGTTGATTTTTAGGTTGAATGTCAAATCTGCCGGAGTTTTGTATGAAGTACAGATTTTCTTTAAGCGTATTTTTTATTTTATTTGTTTTGTCTTTATTTTCAGGATGCACAGACTTATCCGAAAAAGAAAATGTTACAGATTCAAATGCTCAGGATTTTGTAATTCAACTTTATGACGAAAATACACTAGATCCTTCAATTTTTTCTTGCGCACGGCTTATAAGCCCTTTTCCTTCACGTGAACTTTCTTTGATAAGTGTCTGGAAAATTTCTTTTACAGATTTAAATGATTCTTCAAATAGTTTTACGCTTTCTACAGACACTTCTGCCAGTGGAAGTGAATCTTACGCAGGCCTTTCTGATTCAACATTAACGCTTAAACGTATTCCAGAATCAACTTATAAAATTGAAGTTGAAGGCAGTTTTACTTCAGATTCCTTAACTGGAACTTTGTATGGAAATATTTCGAGCTTTGCTGTTGGTTCAGATG
>CAVKVK010000084.1:6540-9648 GCA_963659855.1 Parabacteroides distasonis
TGGTAGTTCTGTTTCGATTCCTGTTGGATTAAAGAAAATGAGCACCGGCTCTCTTGCTTTAACTTTTACGGATTCTTCTTCAAGTCTTTCAGATAATTATTCAAAAATAAAGCTGAATCTTAAAAATGATTCCGGCACAGAAAGCTACGATTTTGAAGTTCCTGCGGATTCCAGCACTTCAGGTGAATTTGTTTATTCTTCCAGTGACAATACTTTTACTCTTACAAAATCAGAAATTCCTTCCGGATATTATAGAATCAGTTTTTCTTACGATGCAGACTCGTCAGAAAGCGGTTTTAACGTTTGTATTCCAGAAAAATATTCAACTGTTGAAGTTGTTGACGGAGTTGAAACTAAAAACTCTGAAACAATTAATTTGAGTATTGTGGAAGAAAAAAATTATTACGCAACAAATTCTTCTGCTGCTGCAAATAAAAATGGTTTGACTTCATATTCAAAAAAATATTTAAAATCCCTTTTAACTTTAATTGCAGAAAATATAGCAAACGACAACCTGGAAGAATCAACTGTAAACATTTATATGGGGCAGGAAATTCCAGAAATTGATGCAGACACATATTCAACCCTGGTAAACGCAATTACAGAAAGCAAAAAATCATTTGTTCTGGCAATTTACGGAGCAGGGCAGAGAGAAAAAAGTTCTCTTACAATAATGAATTCTCCTTCGGATGACAGTTCTTCGTCTACTGAAGGCTCGGACAGCTCTCAATCTTTGAGCAGCGATATAAATTATTCAATTGTATTAACTGCTGGCGCCAGTTCTTCAACTTTTAATGTAAACACTCTTACAGCAACAGAAGGCGCGCCTTTTACGCTTACTTTAAAAAACGGCTCAAAACTAGTTGCAGGCGACGATGAAACTTCTCTTTTAAACGCAGAAATAACAATAAATGCAATAAAAGAAGATTCTGAAGGAAATTCTGAAGCAAATTACACAGCCTATCTTCTTGCGAATTCTTCTCCTTTATTTGAATGTATCTGGAGTGGTACTACTGACACGCCTTGTACTGTTTCTTTTGTCTTATCAGATTCTGAAAATTGCGGCTACGAATTGGTTGATAAAACAGAGTCTGGCAGTTGTAAAACATATTTTGAGCCAGTTGAATCGACTTCAACAACAGAATAAAAAACGGAACCTGACAATCAGTTTGTCTTGTGACGCTCAGCATGGCGAATTGCCGTGCTTTTTCTGGTAGCTTATTCTATTTTATAACCAACATAAAAACTCGAATTTTACGTGAACTAAAAAAATCCTTTTGTTTTGTATCTCAAAAAAAATTGCATTGTTGTATTATTACATGTAGCGTTTGGTGCACTAGCAATGTGATTGCAAAAATACGTTGTCTATAAAAAACAGAAGGATATTTTATGCGTAAAATTGTAAGGAAGATTTTTCCTTTTTTGTTGATTTTTGTTTTTGTTTTATCTTCATTTGCACAAAAAACAAAGATTGCAGGGTTGTATCGTTATAAACTAGAAAACGGTCTTGAGCTTTTTGTAATGGAAAATGATTCTGCGCCCCTGGTTTATATTGAAATTGCCGTGCGGGCTGGAGCAGTTACACAGTCAAAAGAAAATGCAGGACTTTTTCATTTATACGAACACATGATGTTTAAAGGAAACGCAAAATACGCAAATCAAAAAGAAGCCTACGCAGCTTTAAATAAAATGGGCGTAAGCGACTGGAATGGAACTACTTCAATTGACCGCGTAAATTATTTTTTTACGATTCCTGCAAAACTTGTTCGCGACGGCCTTGAATACTGGTCTTATGCAATAAGAACTCCTTTAATCGACGAAAAAGAATTGGAAAACGAAAAATCTGTTGTATTGTCAGAAATTGAAGGCGGAATGAGTGAGCCTGGAAGAATTTTTGGTGCCGGAGTTTTTAAGACGCTTTTTCCAGATTCACCGTGGAAACTCGACACTTCTGGTTCTCCGCAGATAATAAAAAACGCAACGAGAGAACAGTTAATTCAAATTCAAAAAGAATATTATGTTCCTCAAAATGCTGCGCTTTTCGTTGGTGGCGCTGTAAAGGCGGCAGACGTTTATTCTCTTGTAAAAGAAATTTACGGTGACTGGCAGAATGGAGAAAATGCAATAAAGAGCGAAAATCTTTTACTTCCTTCAAAAGAACCTTTTAAAACTACACAAAAATTAGTGTTTCCAGATTCGAGATGTTCAAAAAATATGAGTCAGCTTGTGTTTTATTTGCGTGGACCTGACGGGCAGGCAGACACAAAAGACACTTATGCAGCAGATGTGTGGTCGTATCTGTTAGCAAATCCTTCCGGAAGTTTTACTGCAAATTCTGTTTCAAATAAGGAATTCAATATTCCTGACGCAGACTACACCGGCGGTTCTTATTCAACTATGAGGGCAAGCGGAATGATAAGTTTTTCCTGTGCCTTTTTAAATGACGAAAAACTGTCCGTAACAGAACGTGCAGCAAAAATTTTAAATTACTGGAATAACGACGCTGTCGGCAATATGTTAAAAAACGGAACCGGCTTTGATGAAGAAGACATTAAAAAAGTAAAAACAAGGCTTGAAGATTCGAGAATTTATTCAATGGAAACGGCTCAGGGATTTTTAAGTTCGCTTTCTGGTGAATGGGCTTCGTGCGGAGCAGATTATTCTCTTGAATACGAAAAAAATATTCTAAAAGTTGACAGCAAACAGATTAAAGATTTTGTGGAAAAATACATAAAAAATAAAAGCGGAGTTGCAGTTGTTTTTGTAAATCCAGAATATTACGCTGAAAAAAAAGAAGAATTTAAAAACGACGGCTGGCAGGAATTGAATGCACAAAATGCCCGCTGGTGGAATTTGGGAGAAGTAAAATGAAAAAAATAAATTATAAATTGAATAAATTAAAACTATTTAATGCACTATGCCTTGCCTTGTTTTTTGTTTTTGCATCAGTTTTTATTGCTGGATGTGCTTCTTCTCCAAAGCAGGAAAAAGACGCCTATTATGAAGAAAATCTAAAAGATTTTTCAACTTATAAATTAAAAAATGGAATTCCTGTAATTATAAAAAAAAGCGGCAGCGGACAGATTTTTGTTTTAAGAACTGTTTTTG
>CAVKVK010000085.1:0-9636 GCA_963659855.1 Parabacteroides distasonis
CCTTAATACGGTTTTTTGCGGGAATGAAGAAGAATTTTACAAAACTTTTATTTCTCTTTTTAAGTTGAATACAGAAGTGGGCGATTGCAAAGGTCAACTTAAATCAATGCTGGAAAACATTAAAAAATTTGAATCCGGCAAATATTATGATTTTCTGCGCACCGATAAAAAAAGAATCAGCGTGCATATCTTAAAAACAAGCACGAGGTCAAAATCAATTATTGTCGGAAGCATAAATTCCGGAACAAGAAACATACCGTCAGAAAATTTTTATGCAGAAAGTCACGATGGTTTAACTGGTCTTTATAATAAGGTTGCAATCACAGAACTTGCACAAAGGAAGATAAATCAGGAAAAAGTTCCGTGCACACTATTAATTATTGATATTGATAAATTTAAAGAATGTAACGACACCTATGGTCATATGTTTGGAGACAAGGTTTTAGCCTTTGCTGCCAGTTGCATAAAAGAAGCAATCGGTTCAAAAGGAATTGCAGGAAGAATCGGCGGAGACGAATTTTTAGTTCTTCTTGATTCCACAGAAGAAGACGATGTTCGCAACGTTGCAAGAAATATCCGCATCGGAATTCAATGGAATATAACTTCTTTGGAACCAACGAGCCTTGTAACCTGTTCAATGGGAATTGCCAGATTTCCGCTCAACGGCAAAACTTATGCAGGTTTATTTAAACTTGCAGACAAATGTCTGTACATTGCAAAAGACAGAGGACGCAACTGTTACGTTATTTACAGACCAGAACTCCACGAAAAAATGTTTGTGGAAGACAGAAAAAAATCAAATAAAATTTTAAGTGGCCAGCTTTACAACGAAGATGCCGAAAAAGAATATAAAATTTTAAAAGCAATCAGAGACAGAAAAAGCGAAGACGACATAAAACCAATTCTAAAAATGCTCATAGATTATCTGGCAATAAGCAAGATAACGATTTACAATTCCGAATTAAAATATGCATGTTCTGCCGGCAAAGACAAAGAAGATTTTAGAAAAGACGCATTACATAAATCAGATTATTTTGAATTTTTTAACAAATTTGGTTATCTTCACCTTGATAATACAAATGTTCTGGCTTCTGTTGAACAAAGAAAATATTCAATTTACAGAGACAATAATATTGCAACAACTCTCGAAGTTTTGTGTTTTGACGAAAATAAAAACCGCAAAGGTTTAGTTTGTTATGACGTTTACAGACCAGCAACAACGTTCCCAAAAGAAAAAATAGTTTTTATGCTGGTTATTACAAAAATGATTGGCCGTTATTTTGTTCTAAAAGGTTCAGATAACGCCAACTAACAGTTTTTTCTAAAAACCTTTGTTTTTTGTTTTTGTTCTATTTGTTAAGATTCGTTAAAAGTTACAAAAAAGTGGCCAGGTTTTGTATGCCACAAACTTAAAGGAGAACTTATACAAATGAAAATCCGTAATTTAACTGTTTTTGCATTAACTGCAATTGCTGCTTTTTCAACATTTTCCTGCGCTTCTTCAAAAGCAAAAACTGGAGAAAGCTCATTAAAAGAATTAAAAATTGAACTTACTGCAAATCCTTCAACCGGTTATTCTTGGGAATATTCTTTAGAAACACAGGGAATTGTAAGCATAAAAGAAAAATCAACTTATCTTGGTTCAGAAGGTATTGTTGGCGCTCCATCTCTTTTTGAATATACCGTAAAAGCCCTAAAAGACGGAAAAACAAAATTAACATTTGTTAATTGTCGTTCTTTTGAAGAAAATTCAACTATCGAACAGCGCGAATATCAGATTCTTGTAAAAAATGGAAAAATCTATGCAGAAGGAAGCGTTGAAGGAAGCTGGCGTTTAACAGATTTTATAAAAAACGGGGATTCTCAAAAAATCTGTGCTGTTGAATTAGGTTTACAGAAAAATAACGAAGGACTTTTTGTTTATGGCGAAGGCGGAGTAAATGTTTTTAACGGAACTATCAGTCTTAGCGGAAACCTTGCAGGCGATCTTGGTGGCTTTGCAATGACAAAAATGATGGGCCCAAAAGACGATGTTGAATTTGAAGATCTTTACATTCAGCTTTTTAACGGAAACTTTACGATAATTCCATTTGTAAAAGACGGAAAATCAGCTCTTTGTATAACAAATTTAAAAAACGGACTTTCTGCACTTTATTCTTACGAAGGTCCAGTTCTGGTAAAGTAAAATGCCACAGCCTTTTTTGTTTAATTTAATGGATAAAGCAGTTTTTGATTACGATTTAATAAAAAAAGGCGACAAAATTTTAATCGGTGCGTCTGGAGGCAAAGATTCCACCGCACTGATTGAATATTTTTCTAAGCGCCACAAACGTCCCGACGCAGATTTCAGTTTTTTTGCATTAAACATACGCACAGACTTTGGTGGCGAAATTCCTCAAAAAATCCGCAGTCTTTTTACAGACTGGCAGGTTCCGTTTGATTCAATTTTTGTAGATGTAAACGGCCGCTTAAAACAAGGCAAAAAAATGAGTTGTTACTGGTGTTCAACTCAACGTCGCAAAGAACTTATCGACTACGCATTAAAAAATGGTTACAACAAAATTGCACTGGGACATCATCTTGACGACATTTTAGAAACTCTTTTAATGAATGCCCTGGACAAAGCAGAACTAAGCACAATGACGCCAAGTCTTAAATACGAAAATTATCCTTTGCAGATTATCCGTCCGCTTTGTTATGCTTCCGAAGAAACGATTATTGAACACGCCCAGGCTGGCGGCTACCGGGGCTGGACATGCACCTGCGACTATCAGGACAACAGCACGCGTAAAGATGCACGTCGCCGGCTCGAACTTTTAACGGACGGCGACAGAAGAAAAAAAGAACATCTTTTTAACGCTTTAAAAAACATCCGCCCGGAATATCTTCCGTAATTTTTTATTCTGGAGCGCAATTACAGTTCGCATCGGGCTATCCACGGTTCCGCCTTCCGGCTCCATTGTTTTGCGGGATTTCGCTATTGCTCAAACCTCGCAAAACAACGCCTTACGGCGCCGTTACTATCCCGGCTATTTTGGACAGTCAAAAAATTCAATAATTTTCCGCGCCATTTTATTTTATAAAATAATTTTTTGTATATTCCGACATCGTAAATGTCTAAAAGTTTGACCGCTCAAAAAAGTTCGCACATAATTGTTTAGTTGATTAAAAAAAAATTAACGAAAAATTAACAATATGTGTTTTGGAGGTCATTTTATGAAAAAATCTCTTGTTATTCTTTCAGCAGCAACTTTAATGTTGTTCGGTTTTGCTTCGTGCAATAAAACAGAAGTCAAAAAATCTGCAGTTCAGGAAGTAATTGAGCAGGCAGAAAACATGAGCTTTGAAGAACTTTGTAAAAAGGCCATCGAAGAATCAAAAAATGCTACGTTAAAAGGTATTGGTAACTCAAGCCGTGGAAAAACTGCCGGAGCTTCGTTTATTCAATATCTTCAATCTATTGATCCAACTTATGCAGGAAAGATTGAATGGTCTCAGCCTAAAAACAATTCAATCTTTACAACTTTAAATGTTGACTACAAAAGCGCAAATCCTGAATATTTTATGACACTTATTCAGGATGGTAACCAGATTCAAAGTAAAATGATGGATACTGGAGTTTTGCGCACGTTTATTCCAAAAGAATGGGCAGAAGCAAATAAACTTGCTAAAAAAGACTATCCGGAACTTCTTCCTTTGCAGACTCTTAATAAAATTTTTATGTACAACAATTTGAATGGCGTAAAATTTGAAAACTGCTGGGATTTTGTTGCTCCTGGAACTCACGGTCTTTTTATGGGCGTTAATTCAGAATTAGTAGGAAAGAACTTCCTTTATATGCTTACTGCCGACAAATATTCAACCTGGCTTAAAAATGCTTATGAAAAACTTTCTGCAGAAAAACAGGCACAGTTCACTTCAACAATTGCAGAATGTGAAAAATTAGCAGAAAACTTTGGCCTTGAATCAAAAAATGCAAAATATGGTCTGGCATTTGCAAAACTTTGGGTAGAAAACTACAACGAAGAAACTGACGACGGCCCAATCTGTAACAGCATTGTAAAAAAATCTGCTGCCGGCGAATTTGCTTTGATTGTTTATTCAAAACTTCGTTCTGTTGCTGAAACAGCCGATGTTTCTGCAAAAAATGTATCTGTTGCAGCATACGAAGACGGTTACAAAGGAATTGGTGGATTTGGTTACTGTCATTACCTGGAAGTTATGGATTCTTCTCCTTATCCTTGGACAGCATGTGCATTTATTTCTTACATGGTAACAAAAGAAGACGGATTTACTGCCTGGGGTAAAGATATGGGTGGTTATTCTGCTAACCCGAACCTTGTTGCAGAAAACGAAGCTAAATTCCATCATAGCACTGCCGGTGGTACAGAATTCCCTGTAAAGAATGACCGCGGTATTGAATGGTGGTCTGCAGAAAATGGTGGAGAACTTGTAATTGAAGATCCAAAATACTGTGCTCAGGTTTCTGTTGACCTTGGCGACTGGATTGATATTACTCGTGCTAACCGCAAATAGAATTTAGTTTTCTTACAGTCTGCGGGTGGCGCTAAAATTGTGTGCCACCCGCGTTTTTTCACATCTTAAAGCTGGAGGTACTTTCTATGGCGGGCAACAATCTTCAGACCCAGCTGAAGTTAAATAAAATCAAGACATTTTTTTATAAACCTCAAAATGTAATTCTGCTTTTATGCGGAATTGTTTTGTCTGTAACTACAATTGCTCCGATTCTTTATTTGATTCAGGATACGGTGGCAGTTCACGCAGGAACGGTTGACTCTTTAAAAACAGGCCTGAAAGAAGGGCAGATGACCTTTTACAACTGGGTCGATCTTTTTACAGGTCGCCTTGCAAAAGCAAATTTGTGGAAGCCCTTGCTTAATACGGTTTTACTTTCTGTTTTTGCCTGTTTAATTGCAATTTTTTACGGCGGACTTTTTGCCTATCTTGTTACACGGACAAACCTTAAATTTAAAAAATATTTAAGTTCAATATTTATTTTTCCATACATTATGCCACAGTGGACACTTGCCATGGTCTGGCGAAATGCCTTTAACAGCAATGCAGTTACTGGTGGTTCAGACGGACTTCTGGCAGCATTGTTTGGAATAAGAATGCCTTTGTGGTGGTGCCAGGGAATTTTTCCGTCGGCAATTGTTCTTGGTTTGCATTATGCTGCCTTTGCTTACATCCTTATTGGAGGAATTTTCCGCAATATGGACGCAAACTTAGAAGAAGCCGCAACAATTCTTGACACTCCACGCTGGAAGATTTTTTTGCATGTAACAATTCCACTTGTTAAGCCTGCAATTCTTTCTACAATTCTGCTTGTTTTTGGAAGTTCAATGGGAAGTTACCCGGTTCCTCATTATCTGCGCTTAGAAACTCTTTCTACAAAATATGTTGGTTTGAGTTCTGCTCGTGCTGGCGAAGCCAGCGTTATTGCCGTAATAATGATGGTTTTTGGTATTGCAATTCTTCTTTTGAATCAACGCAGTACTTCCAGTCGGCAAAACTTTACAACCGTAACAGGAAAATCCGGGCAGATTACAAAGACAAATCTTGGAAAAGTTGGTAAATATGCCGTTGCACTTATTTTTGTTGTGCTTACGCTTTTTACGAGCATTTATCCGATTATTTCTTTTGCCGTAGAAACATTCCTGCCAAATCCTGGAGATTACAGTTTCTTAAAGACGGGCGACATTAATATGCTTACAACAAAATGGTGGACGACGTCGGACACACTTGGAGAATACGGACTTTTTGGTCAGCTTGGAATGCTCCACAATGTTCAAATCTGGAAGTCTTTTTTGGGTCAGCTTTTTGTATCTGTCTGCTGTGCCTTGTGTGCTGGTACGATTGGAACTCTCGTTGGTTATGCAGTCAGCAAAAACAGAAGAAGTAAGAGTGCAGCCTACGTAAATTCTGTTGCATTCCTGCCATATCTTATGCCTTCTCTTTCGGTTGGAGTTGCCTACCTTATTTTTGGAAAAGCACTTTCTATTGGTGGAACTTTTTTAATTTTAATTCTTGTAGGAACTGTAAAATATATTCCGTTTGCAAGCCGAAGTTCATTAAATTCTATGCTTCAGCTTTCTGGAGAAATTGAAGAAGCTGCAATAATTCAAAATATTCCCTGGATAAAACGAATGTTTGGAATCATTATTCCGATTCAAAAGAGTTCAATTTTGTCTGGATTTTTGCTTCCCTTTATGACTTGTCTGCGCGAACTTACACTTTTTATGCTTTTGTGTGATCAGTTCAAACTTATGACAACCGCCATGGATTATTTTGACGAAATGGGACTTTACGCTTTTTCGAGCGGAATGAACTTAATTCTTATTATTACAATCTTGATTTTTAATGCCATCGTAAATCGTCTTACTGGCGCTAGCATCGATAAAGGTGTAGGAGGTAACTAATGCCACAGATTAAACTTACTAATGTTACAAAACGCTGGGGAAAATTTTTCGGTGTTGATAATTTAAATCTCGTAATTGAAGATAACGCTTTTGTTACCTTGCTTGGTCCTTCTGGCTGTGGAAAAACAACAACACTGCGTATGATTGCGGGGCTGGAAACTCCTACAAGCGGAAAAATTGAAATTGGCGACACTGTTGTTTTTGACAGCGAAAAAGGCATAAATATTCCAGCGAACAAAAGAAAAGTTGGTTTTTTGTTCCAGAATTATGCGCTCTGGCCAAATATGACGGTTTATAAAAACATTGCCTTTGGTTTAACAAATATTAAGGAAGAACTTCCTGTTTACGATTTTGAAGCAAAGACTGCCGACCAGATTACAGAAATTTTGCGTGGAGCAGTTGAACTTGTTGAACTGATTAACGGCTGCAAGGGAAAAGACGGAAAAATTGATGAAGAAAAAGTTCTCTTAAAGATAATTGATACTTTTACGGTTTCTATTTATACGGCAAAAAAAGTGTATGCAATGAAACTTCAGGACGAAGAATTTCCGTCAGAAAAGGCGAATGCACTTTGCAAAGAATACGAAGCAAAAATTCAATCGATTCAAAAAAATTATGAGCAGAAAGGAATTGAATTGAACGATGATTTTGCGCTTGTTCAGAATGGAAAAATCGTTACAAAAGTCCGCAATCTTAGCGCAGAAGAAATTGATCTTGCCGTGCGTCGTGTAAGCCGTGTTGTAAAAATCGGAATGTTCATGGATCGTTATCCTGCTGAACTTTCTGGTGGACAGCAGCAGCGTGTTGCAATTGCAAGAACTCTTGCGCCTCAGCCAAGTGTTTTGTTTATGGACGAACCGCTTTCAAATCTTGACGCAAAACTCAGACTGGAAATGCGTTATGAACTTCAGCGCCTGCACATAGAAACTGGCAGCACCTTTGTTTATGTAACGCACGACCAGATGGAAGCAATGACGCTTGCTACAAAAATCTGTCTTATAAACAATGGCGTTTTGCAGCAGTACGATGCTCCTCTTGATGTTTACAATAAGCCAAATAATCTGTTTGTTGCAGACTTTGTCGGAAATCCTTCTGTTAACTTTATTGAAGCAAAAGGAACTCAAACAGACTCTGGGCTTAGTCTTACGATTTTTGACGGAAAAACGATTAATTTTAAGACTGATTCTCAGTTTAATATTGAAGAATGGTACAAAAAACGCGACGAGCACGATGCACAGATTGCCAGTGAATTAGAAGAAGCTTCCAGACAAAAAGGTTATGTCGAAAAGCAGAATAAGGACGAAGTATTTAAATATCACATTGCAAAGATAAACGAAGAAGAAGGTTTTGCTGCGAAAAAAGAAGATGCGGTAAAAAACGGAGACTTTGTTCTTGCAGTGCGCCCGGAATTTATTCAGCTTGGACAGGAAGGAATGTTTGATGGTGAAATTTGTGGTGCAATGCCGACTGGTATGGAATCTACCGTAAAACTAAGCATTGGTGACTTTTTGTTAACAAGTGTAGTTTTTGGCGGAGTAACATTTAAAATCGGAAGTCAGATAAAATTCAATTTTAAGGGGAACGAAATTATGCTTTTTGACAAAAAAAGTGGCAGATTTATAACCCACGGAAAAATTGAATAGAACGACACATTAAAAAAAGGCACGCTGCAATTTTTAGCAGCGTGCTTTTTTCGTTTTATCTGATTGTTAATTGATTTTTTAGATTTTTCCTTTTGTAGAAGGAATTTCTCCGTTGCGGCGCGGATCAATTTCTACTGCTGACCTTAATGCACGGGCCGCAGCCTTAAACAAACCTTCGATTTTATGGTGATCAGAACGACCGCGGATTGTATCAAGATGAATATTACATTTTGCATTCGCTGCAAATCCCTGCCAGAAGTCTTCAAAACAGTCCGTCTGGAATAAATAATCTCTGCCGTTTTCGTCGCGGCAAACTAATGGAATTCCTGCGAGTTTTGCATTGCAGACACAAAACGGGCGGCCGCCAAAATCTACTGCAACCTGAGATGTTGCGTCTTTTCGTTCCTGAGAATCTGCGTTTTCGATAAGTTCAAAAGAAACTCCACAGCGCAAAAGGCTTTCGTCCATTGGATAAATAAAATAACCAGTGCGGAAAATGCCTGCACAGTCGCCGAGTGCCTGGGCAAATGCCAGACCAAGCGCAATTCCTGTGTCTTCGATTAAATGATGCTGATCAACATCAATGTCGCCGGCAATTTGTCCGTCTAAGTTGAACATTCCATGCTTACAGAACGAATTGAGCATATGATTAAAAAATCCAATCGGGTTTTTTACATTGCATTTGCCCTGTCCGTCTAAATTTAATGTAAGTTTTATCTGTGTTTCTTTTGTGTTTCGTTCGATTGTTGCAATTCTCATAATAAACGATTCTCTTTTTTTTTATTGCATTACTTTGCGCAGTTCGTATTCAAGAATGTCGGTTGCGCCTAACTGGTGCAATTTTGGCAAAAGAACCGGAACTTCACTCTTTTTTACGGCAATTTTTATTGCAAAACCGTTGTTTCCAAAAAGCGGAGAAACTGTAGGGCTCTTCATAGCTGGCAAACCTGCAATAAGACCGTCGAATTTTTCTTCAGAAACGTTCATTTCGAGCATTACACGGCTGCGTGCAGCAAGAACTGCTTCGAAAAGCATTTTAAGTTCCATTATTTTCTGCTTTTTTTGTGGATCTTTTAAAGCTTCTTTTGAAGCATACATTCTTGTAGAAGATTCCATGATTGTGTCGCAGATTTTTAAATGGTTTGCTCTTAAGCTTGAACCAGTCGAAGTATTGTCGATTAAAATCTGAGCAAGTGCCTGGTCGTTGTCCTGAACAAATCCTTCTGAAGTTCCCCAGGTGCGGAAAATTTTTCCGTCAACGTTTTTGTTTTTTGCCCAAAGGCGGCTTAAATTCTGATATTCAGTTGCGATTGTTACAGGTTTTGTTAAAAGTGAATCAAAATCTACGCTTTCTGGAACTGCAACAACAATGCGTACAGGGTCAAAGCCAAGATCCATAATTTCTTCTACCTGGTCTTCGACACCATTTTCGTAAACCCAGTCTTTACCGCTAAAGGCAACGTCTGCGCAATTGTTTGCAAGCAAGGCGCTGGAAATTTGTGGTTTTACAACCTGAAAAGCAAGATCTTCCTGGTTTGTAATTGGATAATATG
>CAVKVK010000086.1:0-9621 GCA_963659855.1 Parabacteroides distasonis
ATCTTGGGCGCTGTCGTGTATTCTTGCTGCAAAGATGAAAAGTCCTTTTGCGACGGAGTGTCATGCAGATAATTTAGTCCTTTTGGCGCATACCTGAAATTTCCCTGAAGAATGACTGATAATAAAATCAGGACAAAATAAACTGTTTTGGTTGATTTATTTAAGCGATAAAATACAAAAAGAATCGATGTGCATATAAGAAGCATAATGTACTGCAGAAGAAATTGCTCTCTGACATCTTTGCTTGCAATAGAAAGTGCAAAAACAAAAATGCAAACAGAAAAGCAGGCTGTAAGAATCGTTTTTATTTCTTTGCGGCTGGAATTTATAGCTTTTGGAATTGCATAAGACACTCCTGCTGCTACTGCAAAACTGAATGCAAATCCCCATCTGTTTGAAACATACGAAAAACCATTGAATACACATCCAAAAATTGGAAAAAGAAAGAATATCACTCCGATGGAAAGAAATATTTTTATCTGCTTGGCGATTTTATCTTTCATTGTAAAAAGAACTGTAATTAATGGCAGAGCTGGCGCCGAATATCCAAATGCTGAATAAGAGCCAAATGTCGACGGGGCTATAAACCCGAGAAGCATTTTTATGTAATAATTTGTTCTATAAATAAGAGTCAAGGGATTGTCTTCTTCCGTTCGTCTGCATGAAAGAAATCCTGAAACATTCGGAAAGAAAATGGCGGCTGCCATGCAGATTCCAAGAAAATAGCCTGCCAAGGCCAAAAGAATATATTTCCATATATTTTTATATTCCTGTTTTGGAAATTTAAATAAAAATCTTACAATTGCATAAATGAACACAATTATGCTGAGCATATAGAAAAAATAAAAATTGCTGGCGCAGGCAATAAAAACAAAAAAAGCGAACGGCAAGAAATTTTTTTTATCAAAAATCTTGTCTATTCCTATAAGCAGCAAAGGAAGCCATATCATCGGATTTACAAAATATGGATGCCTTACAGCGCAAAAGAAAGTGAATCCACAGAAAATATATACAAAAGCTCCGCATAGTGAGGAATATCTGTCAAAATTATGATATTTGCAGTAAGCAAAAAAGGCCAAGCCGATACAATAAAGCCTGAGAAATATGTTTATTGTATATAAAATCGGCGTTTTTTCAGGGCTAAAAAATACAGACAAAAAAGAAAACGGGTCGCCAATTACATAGTAATGGAGTGTCTGTATTATATCTGCGCCGAATCCAAGATTAAAATCCCATTGCGGAATCGCAAGTCTGCCCTGTGTAAAAAGAGTGTGAAAAATTGAACGGAGATATTTTCCGTAATATATAAGAGCTGCAATATGCTGGCTTCTGCCGTCGCCTGTTGTGAAAAATGTTTTACCAAGAATAAAGTAAAAGGAAAAGCAGGCGAGCGAAACTGCGGTAAAAATTACTGTATAAAAAGTTAGAAATGATAAATTTTTATTTTTCAGAGATGTCATTATTTTTGTCCTAAAGTTCTTTTAATGTGTTGTATTCAGTTTTTCTGTTTTCTGACAGATGAAATTCGTTGAATCCTTCTTTTTTGAATTCGCTGGTGAGTTCAGATTTTAGCATTGTTCCAGGATGAAAAAGAAGCTCAATGTTCCGGTCCTGTTTTTCAGCCTTTTTTATGAATTTTGGCAGAACTTTTTTTAGTCTTGAATCCATTTTTCCGCTGAAATATACACCGCAAAGATAATTTACAGGCAGCTTTTTTGAAGCAAGATACTTTTTTGCTTTTATGGAATAGAAATTCAGAATCAGGCATTTGACTGTATTCATTGAAAAAATATCTTTTCCGCCATACAGCAATATCGGGTCTTGGGTGTTTCTTATGTATTCAATTTTGCAGCCGTTGTTTTCCAATTCTAGGACAGATTCTTTTAATGCCTCAAAAACAAGCGGAATCATGTGCGGATGCTGGTGGCTGTCTATTCTGATTGCATTCTTGTCTATTATATTTGCGTCAAGGCACTTTTTTATCTGTGCCAGAATTTCTGTTTTTAGCTGGAGCTTTATCTTTTTTTGCATAAGCGGAATGCAGTTCCAGATAAAGAGTTTGCCCCAGGAAGCTGTAAAAAATCCTTCAGAATCAACTAAATTTGGAATCAGAGATTTTTCAGCGCAGCATTTTCCTTCCATAAAGTTCAAATGGATTGAAACAAGAATTTTTTTATCTGATTTTTCCTGAACAGAAAGAAAACTGGTTGCTGCAGTTTCAAAACAGCCAAGATTAGGAATAATGCTTATGCTGTCAAGTTTTTTTTCACTGCACAATTGCAGAATATCTTTATCGGAATTTTCACTGAGCGCAAAATCATCAGCGTGGATATCAACAATTCTATTCAATTTTTTCTCCTATGATATATTGCGGGCGGCCTTTTACTTCATCATAAATCTGGGCTATGTAAACTCCGATTATTCCAAGGCAAACCATTACACCGCCAAATCCGATAAGCGTAATGCAAACGAGGGTAGGAAATCCGCTGGCGGCTTTTCCTGTGAAGAATGAAAACAGCGCGTCAATTGCAACCCCAATTCCTATAATTGTAAAAATACAGCCTATCACTGTTACAATATGAAGCGGAGCGTAACTGAAACAGATTACATTGTTTATCGCGTATTTTATAAGAGATTTTGTTGACCATTTTGAAGTTCCGTTGGCTCGTTCTGCGACTTCATAATAGACAGTAGTTTTTTTGAATCCGACCCAGAATGAAAGCGCCCGGAAAAATGTGTTGCGTTCTTTTAGTTTTGCAAGTTCCTTAACAACTTTCTTGTCCAGCAGTTTATAATCGCTGGAATTTTTCATATCCATGCCGACAGCTTTGCTAATCATTCCGTAGAAAACTTTTGTGAACAGTTTATGGAAAAGTCCTTCTTTCCCACGGTTAGATTTTACGCCCTCAACAACTTCATATCCTTCTTTCCATTTTTTATACATTTCAACAAGCACAAAAGGAGGGTGCTGCAAATCCGCATCAAGAAGGACGGTGCAGTCGCCTGTAACGTTTCTTATTCCAGCAAAGAGAGCGGCTTCCTTTCCGAAATTTCTTGAAAAAGAAACGCATTTTACGCGGCTGTCTTTTTCATGCAGAGAACGGATTTCCTGCAAAGTGTTATCCTTTGAGCCGTCATTTACAAAAAAAAGCTCAAAGTCTGCATTATTTATACCCCCCCCCGTATAATTTCCATTATTGTATTGTAAAAAGGTTTTATGTTCGCTTCCTCGTTGTAGCAGGGAACTATAAGAGAGATTTTATTCAATTTTTTCTTCCTCCGTTTTGTCAAGTTTATCTATAAAGACATCTTTTTTCTCTTTAAAAATCACAAGGAAACTGAACAGAAAGTTGAATGCGCTGACTAAAATTTCATCTGTGATTTTAGAAAAGACTTCGTTAAGTTTTATAATATTTACAAAAAGCGACATTATAAGAACATCTGCAATGCCTGAAAAAAGCCTTGAGCTGTAGAAATATATAATTTCTCTTACAAATGCTTTTGCAGAAGTGCTAGTTCCCTTGAAAACGTATTTTTTGTTAGTAACGAATGCAAAAAGCACGCATAAGAACCAGGCAAGTACGGTTGAAAATTGCACTGAGAATTTTATGTATCTGAACAAATAATAAAGAATTACATTCAGTGCTGTTGTAAGAATGCCCCAGAATGTGAATGAAATTATTTTTTTTATAAGCGGAATGTGGTTTGACAGAATCATTTTTTTTGTTAAATAACAGATTTGATAACCTATTACATACCTATACTATTTTTTTAATTTCTCTATTTTACATTTATGTTTTTTAGACTTTTCATTATAATTTATGCCAACAAAAATCAAATTTCCTAAATATTGCTCAAGAGATGAGAAATACTTTTTTTCTTTTATCTGGTTCAGGGCAGAGTGTTCGTCTTTATCATGCTTTAATTCAATAATAATCGCAGGCATATTTGGAACGAACGGAATAAATGTAACATCTGCAAAACCTTTTCCGGCCGTCATTTCTTTTACGACTGTATATTTGTTTAGAGCATAGATATATGAAAGATAAATGGCACATTGAAGCGCATCTTCGTTATTGTAGCTTCTGTTTGATGTTACATGAATATGACTTTCATCTAGTGCTTGCGCAACTATTTCTTCTTTACCATCCAGCGTTGCCTGCAGCAATTCTCTTGAATGTTTTATTATTTTGTCAGTTGCCTTGTATTCATCGCAGTCTCCGATCGCTCTCTGCCATTCTTCTCTTATTTCGCCATTTGGAATTCTGCACTTTTTTTCATCCTTGTCATAAGAAAGATATCCAAGATGGACTAGATATGTCATTATATCATCAAATTTCTTGAAATCTGTCATTGTATTAAGATAAGACCAGGCATCGACATCTACACTTTCGCCGCCCAGCATTCTTATTACCGCATCTTTTGTTCCGGCAAAGTTTTGTCTTAGCCTGTCAGAGATTACTTGATAGCTTGAGGTTTTCGACCAATAGTTGCCAAATTCTTTTGTTTCCAAAGTCAGAATAACGGATTCCGGATTATAAACTTCATATTTTATTTCGGAAATATTACCATTTTTATCAGCTACGTTTCTTGAAAGATGGTATCCGTCATACCATCTTTTGCACTCTGCAAAATCAATCTTGTGTTTTTTGCACAATGCCTCAACCTCGTCTGAATTAAAACCAGCAAATTCTGACAAGTCAAAGGCATTGAGCATTGTATATTCACGAAAATTATTGAGTTTTGATTGAACTTTATCGCGTACAATAGGCAAGATTCCTGTAAGATAGGCGAGTGCTATAGCAGGCTTCAAAGTGTCGCTTTTGAACAAACCGTTCAAAAAGTCCAGATATTCTGTAAAAAGTTTGTCAGAAACAGAGCCATTTATCTGTTCACGAACAAGAACATCATATTCATCAATAAGAATAACAAACTTCTCTCCAGTCTTGTCGAAAACTTTTTGTATGGCTTGTGCAACGGAAAATCCATCGCTGATTTTTATTGACGGGAATTGCGCCTGAAATTCTTCAATTATAAAATCCTGTAAAGTATTAAGAACATTGTCTTTTATTCGGCAATTTCTGAATTCACTGTTCAGGTCAATTTTTATGAAATTATATTTGTTTAGTTTTGACTCAAAATTTTTGTCTTTGCTGATTTTTAATCCTGAAAAAAGCTTTTTAGAATCACAGCCTTTTGAATAATATGAGGTAATAATATTCGATGCTATAGTTTTTCCAAATCGACGCGGCCGCGAGACACAGATATAATGATTATCATAATCAATAAACCTGTTTAATTCTCTTAAAATCATTGTCTTATCAACAAAAATCGGACGTTTAAGAGTTTCTGTGAAATTCGCATTGCCTGGATTTAGATATATCCCCATGGCAATATGCTAACATATTTTAATTCGTTATGCTACAAGAAATATTCAGTTGCCCCACCCAAAGAGCGACTACTGAATAAACAAATCAAGATATTTTTTTGCACAGTTTTCAGCTTTGTATAATTCTGAAAGCGTGCGAGAAATGTTTTCTAGCTTCTCGAAAGTTGGCGGATTTTCTATTATATTCAGCATAAGGTCTGCCAGTTCTTTTTCATCCATCGGATTTTCCACATAGTTGCAAAGTCCTTGGGTTGCCTCAAAAAGAGAAGTCTCTTTTGTTGAAATTACTGGAATCTTGCAGATTGCGGCTTCTACTGGAGTTCTTCCGAATCCTTCAAACAATGATGGAGTTACAAACAGTGCTGCATTTGACAAAAGCCAGTTCCGCTCCTCATCTTTTACTCGGAAAAGCATTTTTACACGGTCAAAAATAAAATTGCTTTGTATATATTCCTGCATTTCATTCCAGACATTTTCATCTTTGTAGCCGCCGCAAAATATTAAGTTCAGGTCTGTTTTTTCTTTTATTGAATTGAATGCTTTTAAGAGCGTAAGAGGATTTTTCTTTTTGTTGTATGCATTAAGGTCAAGAATATATTTTTTTTCCTCAATTTCAGGAATTTGCTGCTGCCTTGACACATCAAACACAACTGAATTTGGAATTACAGGAATATCTTTTGTGCAGTGCGTTGTATTTATGATGTCATTTTTAGTGTAGCTGCTTATTGTTATAAGGGAAGTTGTATTGTCATTTATAAAATCAGCGAATCTGGCCGCTTCCTTTTTTGTACCGTGTTAGATTTTGTAAATATCATGGATTGTCGCAAATGTCTTTAGCTTTGTTTGAACAAATGTCTCGTTCATGGCGTACGGAAACCATATTGCGCTAGCTCCACAGTTTTCAACGGTTCTTTTAAATGCGCCGCTTTTTTTTATGAGTTTGTTTGCAGTTTTTTTTCCTTTTGCAAGCTTGTGCAAAAGAGTGACCTGCCACCATTTTGCAATAATAATTTTATATTGTGGAAATCTTTCCTTAAAAAAATCAGCATGGTTAAAATTTACAATCAGGCAGAACTTGTCCTGCAGTCCAAGCTGAACAAAAGCATCCAGTAAATCTGCTGTAAAAATCGATGTGGAGTAGGTTAGTTTTTTGTTCTTTGCTTCAGAATGGGCAAAAAAAGTTGTGTCTATTGCGATCATGCACATTCTCCTTTTTCAGAGAAGGCACATGATGAAAAACTGCCTGAGAAAACTACTCTACATCTGTACCCCCCCCCACGTTAGATTTTGCAGTTAGGCTAGAGTTTTCTTTCATTCCGTATTCCTCAAGGATTTTTTTGTAAAGTGTATTTTCTTTTTTTGTATCGGAGTTTTTCTTGAATTTATATGTGAGCTTATGAATGTCTGTCATCCGCTTAAGCTGTTCTGTGCGTTTCTGTGAATATTCTGCAAAAAGCTCGCGTTGCATAATATGTGGCGGAACATCTGAAAAGAAGGAAACGGAATTCCATTCTTCACTGTATATTTCTGCGGCGAGTTTCATAAAGAAATAGAAAATAAAGTAGTGGATTTGAAAATTATGTCTTTTCCAGTATTTATAATGTAACTCTCTTGTCAGACATAAAATCGGGTTGTTTTTTTCGGAAGATATAAACCAGCTTTGGGCTGCCGTTGCCGGGTCATTCTTTTCATTTGTCTTGAATAGAAAAAGCGGCGTGTTAAAGGCGTAGTGCGGCTCTGCCGTGCATAAAACTGTCGAGTCAATCCATGTTCCGCCGTAGTTTATTAAAAGTTCAAGCCTTAAAAGATCAGAAAAATGCGTGCGGGAAATTATTCCTTTTTCATATTTTTCTTTTATAAAGTCCGGCATAGAAATATAATTCCACATATTATCTTCGGTGATTACTATGAGCCTCTTGTCTGGCATATTTCTGCGGACGCTTTCAAGGCAAGCTTTTGCAATGTCGGGTGCGTTTTCTTCTCCCTGAAACCAGCACCACCAGATTATATCTGAATATTCGTGCCGGGAAATTTTCTTTGTTTTGTATTTTCTTAAAAAGCCTGAATACTTTTTCTTAAGATATGTGTAGATAATCCAGTTCTTGTTTACTTTTTTTAACTCAGGATCTGTTTCCTTTAATGTGAGTTTAAACCATGCAGAAAGAAAGATATAACGGAGATATGATTTTAATTTGTCAAAAAATTCTTTTTGCTTTTTTTCTTTTAATAAGATTCTTGTCTTTGTTATTATATCTGGCATTTGTTATTCCTTATATATAAGTCAGCGGTCAAATTGCAACGCTTGTATAAAAGTGGAGAAATCCGCCCCGAAAACTCCCCATATAGGAATAAGCATATAGTTCAGAAAAATATTGGTGACACAGCCGATTATCTGCGACTGCAAGGAAATATTTTCCATTCTTTGAGGTACAGGAATAATATTGTCTGCGAAGGAGGCCTGCGCAATAAATACGATTACAGGCGACATTATAAGTATTGAAGGAAGGGCTGCCAGAAATTCGCTTCCGCTGAACAGAAGAATAAGAGGTTTTCCTATAAGCATTATTCCAATTGCGGCAGGTATGAAAAAGAATAATGTAAAATTCAGCGATTTTGAGACTATTATTGCGATCATGCACATTCTCCTTTTGCAGAGAAGGCACATGATGAAAAACTGTTTAAGAAAACTACTCTACACCTGTACCCCCCCCGTCATATAAATCTTATAGTTGTGGTGGGGAACTCTTTCTTTTTCAGGAGGCAATTCCATATATGAGCCATAGAGCTGTCTTAAGATTTTATCGTAATCTTTTGGTATATAAAAATAACTGTCTTCAAATGCATGGAGCAAAGGATTTTCAAAGTAATCTCTCGGATAAGCGTCACAACAGTTATTTTTTGTGCGGTCATACAAAATAGAAACGTATTTATTGTTATCGTTTGTTTTTTTATTTACTAGTTTTTCTGTGTATTTGTCAAAATCAAAATGATTGCCCCACAATAAATGCAGCGCAAAAGAGATTATATATCGCACAATCTTTTTTAATCCCTTTTTGCCGTTATTTGGATTTATGTAAATTATATAGAGTTTGTTTAATGCTCTTACTTTTTTGCCTAAGCTGTGACATTCCTTTTCTGAGTCCGTTGCGTTGTCGAGAGGATATAAATCAATAAAAGTTCCAAGCTCGTATTTTTTTTCATAACTGTATGATGACTCATAAATAAAATCAGAATTTATCAGACGCGGAATTGACGCTGAGTAATTTTTTGTGTTTTTCCGGGTGCAAATTTTTAATGGAAGCAATTCTTCTGCATTCTGATTAAAATATTCTATGAGCGTATTTAAATCTTTTCTAAAAAGCATTACGTCAATGTCATCGTCCCAGGGAATAAATCCATTATGACGAATTGCCCCGAGCAAAGTTCCATAGGCCAGGTAGTAATGTATGTTTAGCTTTTTGCAAATAGAGTCCAGTTTTTTTAGATTTTTTAATGTTTCAGTTTGAATCTGCTGCAAAGAAAGTTCTTTCATGTGCTTATATCTCGTTATTTATAGTGTTTTTAAGATAAACTCATAAAAAGTTTCTGTAATATCTTTATTTTTGAATTTATATGTCAGCTTATGAACGGCAGACATTTTTTTTATCTGGCTGAACCGTTTTTCAGAGTATTTGTTAAACAATTCTCTTTGAAGAATGTGGCAAGGCAAATTTGAATAAAAAGGCACCTGCCTCCATTGCTCGCTATAAAATTGTGTTGCCATTGTAAAGAAAAAATGCACTAAAAAATAGTGATAAAGCTTATTTTGATTTTTCCACCAGTCAAAAAGCATATCTCTTGTTAAAGTCAAAATCGGATTTTCTTTTTCAGAGCTGATGAACCAGCTTGAAGCTGCAATAGAATCGTCTCCGCGCTCCCTGTTCTGAAAAACAAAAAGCGGTTCGTTGTCTATATATTCAGGATATTCTGTGATAAGGCATGTTGAGTCAATCCAAATTCCTCCATTTTGAATTAAAAGCTGAAGCCTGAGCAAATCAGAAAAATGGGTTTTTGATATTTTTCCATCCTTGTATTTTTGTAAAATAAAGTCAGGAAACTGCGTATAATCCTTAAAATTTTCTTCTGTAATGACAATTATCTCTTTGTTAAAAAAAACTCTGCGGACACACTCAATGCACTTTTTTACCAGCTCCGGAGCATTTTCTTCGCCCTGAAGCCAGCAGACCCAGACT
>CAVKVK010000087.1:0-9595 GCA_963659855.1 Parabacteroides distasonis
GAAAAGGATGACAGACAACATTTTTTGATGCAGCAAAAAAAAGCCCTGCACCAGCAAAAAAAAGTACAAAAAATGAGATAAAAAATATTTTTAAACGAGCAGTAACAAAATGACTTTTTAAATTCATTGCCTGATTTTACTCAAGAGTTTTCAGATTGTTACAAATGTATTCATATTGTTTTTTTATTTCGCTAAACAAAAGTTCTTCATCTTTTGTTGAACCAGCACGAAAAACTTCTGTAAGTTCAATAACAGGCTTACAAAGGCTGTCTAGCCCGAGATTAAGACAAACACCTTTTAATGTATGGCAGGCCCTGAATTTTTCCTGAACATCCTGCACCGGAGAGTTGATCTTTTGTTCAAGAGAACTAAAACTTTTGTCATCTAAAAATTTCAATAAGAATTTTTTTATAAAACTTTCTGATCCAAAACGTTCAAGAACATCTTCGTAATTTCCGCCAACGCTTTCGTAAAACTCTTTTACATTCATACTGCGCTACCTTCCATAACTTTTTCTTTATAATCACGGGCAAGCTGTTCAAAATCGTTTTTGCAATGTTTAAAGGCATTTATCAGTTTTGGCGAAAACACTCCACATTCGCCATCTAAAATCATATTAAAAGCCTTGTCTAATTCGTAAGCATCTTTATAAACACGTTTTGTTGTTAAGGCATCGTAAACATCGGCAAGTCCTACAAGCTGAGCTTCAACCGGAATATCTTCGCCCATAAGTCCCGAAGGATAACCTTTTCCGTCGTAGCGTTCGTGGTGATACAATGCAATTTTTTTGCACATATCTGTGTAGAAAGGTTCCCAAATGTCAATAAAATTACAAAGAATTTCATATCCTTTTGTTGTATGAGTTTTTATCTGTTCAAATTCTTCTGGAGTAAGTTTTCCAGGCTTTAAAAGAACAGAATCTTTTATTGCAATTTTTCCAATATCGTGGAGGGCACTTGCTTCTGAAATTGTTTCGATTTTTTCTGGAGTAAGTAAATATTCAGGACATTCTTTGCTTAGTTCGTCTGCGAGAAGTTTTGTAAACAGTTTTACGCGTTTAATGTGATTTCCGGTTTCGTAATGACGGTATTCAACTATCGTACCAAGAACTTCTGTAATTTTTACGTTTATTTCTTTTATCTTTTTTGACTGTTCTTGCAAAAGTTTATTCTGACGGTCAATTCCGTCTGTCTGAATATTTACAAGCTCTTCAAGTTGATTTTTATAGCTGAACAGTTCTGCAAGATTTTTTACACGGTTTTTTACAGTCGCCCTGTCAAACGGTTTACGGACAAAATCAGAAGCGCCCAAAGTTAAACATTCACGTTCTGTTTTTATGTCATTTTCGGCACTTATTACAATTACGGGAATTTTTAACAGAAGTCCGGCTTCTTTCATAAAATTCATTACTTCGTAGCCGTTTACGTTTGGCATTACAAGGTCAAGAAGAACAAGAACAATATCGTCGCCCGCATTCTTTAGAATATCAATTGCCTGCTGTCCATCGCATGCTTCCTGAATCTGATAGGCATCTTCAAGAATCGAAGCTAACATAGATCGGTTTATTTCTATGTCGTCTACAACAAGAATTGTTTTTTTTATTCCAAATGCGTTTGTTACTGAATTGCTCTCACTCATAAGCGTAAAAATTCTCCCTTCTATTACTTTCTTAAAAAAGATGATTGTGTAAGATGCAATATTTTAAAGAAATATTAAAAAAAAAGAATAACTTTTTTATATAATTCTGTTATTTTGAATTCTAACTAAAAAGCAAACTTAAATAAAAAAAGGCTGTTAAAAAATGTCATTTCCGCAGTTTTACAGATTGAATTTTTCTTACAGCCTTTTTTACTAAACATTATTTAAAGCTTTCTACACCTTCAAGATCCAAAGTTGCAAAAAGATCGTTTATTGTTTCGCGCCGGCGAATCTCTTTTACACTTCCGTCAGTACGCAAAAGCAGTTCACCACATCTTAATTTACCGTTGTAGTTAAAGCCCATTGCTCTTCCGTGTGCACCGGCGTCGTGGATTATTACAAGGTCGCCAGGCTTTATTTCCGGGAGCGGGCGCTGAACTGCAAATTTGTCGCAGTTTTCACAAAGTGAACCAACAACGTCGTAAACGTGATCTTTTGGTTCATTTTCTTTGCCACTGACTGTAACTTCGTGGTAAGAACCGTACATTCCAGGGCGCATTAAATCTGCCATACAGGAATCAAGTCCAATATACTCGCGGTAAATGTGTTTTTCGTGAATTGCAGTTGCAACAAGCCAGCCGTAAGGACCGGTAACTGGTCGTCCACATTCCCAATAAATGCCAAGAGGATCAAGACCAGCAGGAACAATTGTCTTGTCGTATTCTGCACGGATTCCCTTTGCAACAACATCGTAGTCAACAGCCACCTGATCCGGCTTATAAGGAATTCCAAGTCCTCCGCCCAAATCAACAAATTCTATACAGACACCAGTTTTTTCTTTTACTTCAACAGCAAGCTCAAAAACAAGTTTTGCAGTATCAACAAAAAAGTCTGGATTAAGTTCATTTGAAGCAACCATTGTATGCAGACCAAAATGTTTTACGCCCTTTGCCTTACAAACTTTGTAGGCTTCAATCATCTGTTCACGGGTAAGGCCGTATTTTGCTTCTTCAGGCTTTCCAATAATCGAGTTACAGCCATGTTTTGCAGGACCCGGATTATAGCGGAAGCACAGAGTTTCCGGCAACTTTCCCAAGGCTTTTTCAAGGAATTCAATATGAGTAAAATCGTCTAAGTTGATTATATTTTCGTTTGCATAAGCATATTTAAACTCAGCTGCTGGAGTTTCGTTAGAAGTAAAAATAACCTTGTCTTTTTTAATTCCAGAAATTTCGCAGAGCATAAGTTCTGGCAAACTTGAACAGTCGCCGCCACAACCTTCTTCCGCAAGAATTTTTAAAATATACGGATTTGGACAGGCTTTTACTGCAAAATGTTCACGGAATTTCGGAAAAATCGAAAATGCCTTTGTAAACTTACGCATATTTTCGCGGATTGCTTTTTCATCATAAAGATAAAAAGGCGTTGGAAAAGTCTGTGTAAGTTTTTTTAATTCTTCATTATTCAGCGGGAATTTTTTTTCCATTTTTGTGTTCATCCTTATATTTTTTTATCAGCGCAAATATTTTTAGTCTTCAAAAAATCCCTTTGCCTTTAAGAGTTCAGCATTCAAAATTCCACCAAGGGCAGCTCCACGTTTTGTGTTATGGCTCAAAGCAACAAATTTTACATCAAAAACGCTGCACTTTCTTAAACGGCCGATTACGCAAGCCATTCCCTTTTCTGTGTCGCGGTCGCGGCGTGGCTGAGGACGGTTTTCTTCTTCGCGGTAAACGATTGGATTTTCTGGCGCAGAAGGAAGTTTTAATTCCTGTGGCAACGATTTAAAATCAGCCCAGACTTTTAAAATCTGCTCGATTGAAGGTTTTTTGTCTTCAGACAGGTCAAATTCAAGATTTACAACTGCAGTGTGTCCGTCAATTACAGGAACACGGGTACAGGTTGCAGAAACAACCGGCTGAACTGCGTTTTCAATTTTTCCGTCTTTTACCTTTCCTAAAATCTTTAAACATTCTTTTTCTGTCTTTTCTTCTTCGCCGCCAATGTAAGGCACAATGTTATCGATCATATCAAAAGAAGAAACGCCAGGATAACCAGCACCAGAAACAGCCTGCAGCGTTGTAACAGTCATTCTTTTAATCGGGTAGCCGGACTGCTGCAATGCAAAAATCGGAATCATATAAGTCTGCAAAGAACAGTTTGGTTTTACTGCAATAAAGCCTTTGTCCCAGCCATGATGCTTTTTCTGTTCGGCAATAACGTCAAGGTGAGAATAATTTATTTCTGGAATCAGCATTGGAACATCTTCTGTCCAGCGGTTTGCAGACGCATTAGAAACAACAGGAATTCCTTCTGCGGCATAGGCTGCTTCCAGAGCTTTAATTTCGTCCTTTCCCATTTCCAGGGCAGAAAATACAAAACGGCATTTTCCAAGAGCAAGTTTTGGATCGTTTGCATCCTGAACAGTAAGATTTTTTACATCTTCCGGAATATCAGCACCAATGAGCCAGCGGTTTTTTACAGCTTCTGTGTAAAGTTTTCCAGCCGAACGAGGACTTGCAGCAACATAAGTTACCTTAAACCATGGATGATTTTCCAAAAGCTTAATATATCTTTGACCAACCATTCCAGTTGCACCTAAAACACCAACATTTATTTTTTCAGACATTGTTTTCTCCACTATATTTTTTTTATTTTTATGGGCGCATGCACTTTCGCAGCTAGTGCGCAAGTGCACCGGGCTTTGCGGGGTTCCGCCTCGGAGCGCTCCATTGTTTTACGCAGTTTTCGACAAGCTCAACCGGCGTAAAACAACGCCTTCGGCGCCCCTTCAATCCCTTGCGCTAGCAAGGACGTGCGCTTCTAGCGCACACGTAAATAACAAGTTTGCTTGCGCTCAGTAATTTACAATCCACAGATTTTAATTGCTTCTTCAATTACCTTTTTAGCATTATCGTTTACTTCTACGAGAGGCAGACGACAAGGACCAGCAGGCAGCCCCTTTACTTTCATTGCATATTTAATGGAAGTCGGGTTTCCGTCAACAAAGGCTGCCTTAAAGAACGGCAACAATCTGTAATGAATTTTGCGGGCGCCTTCAAAATCTCCTGCCATTGCCTTATGAACCATTTCAACAACAATTGCCGGCGCAAGATTAGAAACTACAGAAATTACACCATCTCCACCAACAGAAAGCAAAGGAAGTGTAAGACCGTCATCTCCACTCAAAACTGCAAAATCAGGCTTTTTTGCTTTAATTGTTGCAATTACGTCCATCATCTGGTTTACGTTTCCGCTCGCTTCCTTTACGGCAACAATGTTTGGCAATTCAGCAATACGAGCTAAAGTATCTGTAGGAATATTTACTCCAGTTCTTCCTGCAATGTTGTAAACAACGATTGGAATTCCAACCTTGCTGACTGCAGCAAAATGCTGGTAGATTCCTTCTTTTGAAGGTTTGTTGTAATACGGAGTTACAACAAGGGCACCGTCTGCGCCTGCTTTTTTTGCGCGTTCACAATAAAGCACAGCATCGCGTGTATTGTTACTTCCGGCACCTAAAATTACAGGAACGTGTTTACCAGATGATTTTTCAAAAGCTTTAACTTCTTCCATTACAATCGAAATAATTGTGTCTTCTTCCTGCCCTGGACGTTCGTCGAGAGTTGGAGTTTCTGCTGTAGTTCCAAGAGGAACAAGACCGTCAATACCCTGTTCAAGCTGGAATTTTACAGTCTTTCTAAAGCCTTCATAATCAACCGAGCCGTCACTGTTCATAGGAGTGATCATGGCTGTAAAAGCACCCTGCAATTTCAACATATTCTTACCTCGTTCAACCCACAAAAGGTTCGTTTCTATTTATAGAAGTATTTAGGGCAATTTTAATGAATTTACATTTCGTTGAAAAGTACACAAATATAGTTTCGTGCATGACTTTAGCGCTGCACACAAAAAAGTGATACTATACTTCTATGCAATCTCAAAACCAGCAGGAAATTCAACTTTCAAAAAAAGAACAGGACAGAAGAAAAATGATTCTCGAAGGCGATATTTTTAAAACACTCGTTCTTATTTCGCTTCCGCTCGTTTTTTATAATTCTCTCGGACAGATTTTTCAGTTGATTGACACCTGGATTGCAGCAAATTTAAGCGCCAGCGTCGTAAGCACGGTAAGTTTTGTAGCCCAGATTGAAAAAATGCTTCTTGCCGTTTGTTCAGGGCTTTCGGTTTCTGGCGGAGTAATAATTGCACGCACCTATGGACTTGGCGACATGAACAAAGTTCAAAGGCAAATCAGTACGCTTTTTTTTATTGCACTTTTTACAGGAATTTTTATTCTTTTTCTTGTAATTCCGCTCATGTATCCGCTTTTACGGCTTTTAAAAATGCCGGAAGAACTGCTTTCTAAGGGAACGCTGTATTCAAGTTTAGTTGTTTTAAGTTTAATTTTTCAGTTTATAAATACAATTTATTTTTCAATTCAAAAAAGCCGAGGAAACACAAAGGCTGCAATGTGTGGAAATCTTCAGGTTCTTTGCATAAAAACTCTGCTCAATGTTTTTACACTTTATTCAATCAAAAATAATTTTTTAAATTCAGATTACGGAATTTACTGTCTTCCGGTTGCAACAACAGTTGCCCACGCAAGCTTAACATTTATAGCTTTGCACGATTTTACGAGCAGTAAAAATCCTTTTAAAATTTCTTTTAAGCAATGCGCCTTCTGCCAGGAATTTTTGTCTCCACTTTGTGCGCTCGGGCTTCCAGTTTTTTTAGAAAAATTCATTTTTGCCTTTGGTAAAGCAATTGTAAATTCTCTTTGTTCTGGTTTTGGACCAACTGTCGTAGGAGCGCTCGGAGTAAGCGACAGAATATGCGCCCTTGCAAGCAATCCGCCGAACGGCGTTCAGGAAGCACAATCAAGTTTAATTTCCAATAACCTTGGAAACAAAAATGTAAAACGTGCATTAAACTTTTTCTATTGTTCGCTTTTTATAAATATTGGTTACATTCTTTTTGTTTTCTTTTTGACAGGACTTTTTAAATCTGCAATCATTCAGGCGTTTGCCCGTGGCAATTCAGCTTTTTCTGAAGAAATTGACAAAATCTACACCTGGGAACGGCTCGACACAATTTTAATTGCAGTAAATATAAGCGTAATGGGGCTTTTGTACGGTTTTGGAAAAACAAAGGTAAGCATGTGGATTAACATTGCGCGCTTATTTGTTTATAGAATTCCAGTTCTGCTTATTTTTATGAAGACGCCTTTTATTTTTAACACTCTCGGCACACAGGCCGTAGGAATTGCAATGCTTATTTCAAACTGCCTTACAGGACTTACATCCGGCACGGCAGCTCTGATAATAATAAAAAGACTAAAAGTTTAGAGTTCACTCTTATGAAGTGAAGTGCAAAGCTTTTTATTTTTTCTTGCAGAAAATGCGGTAGTTTAACCACGGAAAAAGATTGTGTTCGCGTTCTACATTTGTAAGCCATTCTGTACTTACAGTATTTGAACCAAGAGCATCAAAAACTCTTGTAAAGTCTAAAACACTGTTTTCAAATGATTTTTTTGCATATTCGCTCAAAAATCCTTCGTGAATCATTTTTGGCAGTTCTGCAGACATTGCTAAAAGAAGTTCCTTTGCACCCAAAACTAAAAGTCTTATTTTTAAGCCTGTGTCTTCAGGGAATCGTCCAGACAAATCAATCATGCGCTCGCACATTTTGCGTGTATAGCGGAGCATCCAGCTGTTTGAACTGTCGAGTAAATCTTCTCCATAGCCGGTTCCGCTCGCTGCAGAAGGATAAGGAGTTACTTTTTCAAGTTTAAACTGCTCTGAAATAAGAGAAGCAGGAGTTACAAATTTTGTATCAGAATTCTGTCTTAAAAGTTCTTCAAAAAAATCCATTCCTTCTGCCCAGGTCTGACCAAGGCTAGAAGCTTCGATTGCACACACAAGGTTTGTATTTTCTGCATAAACACCCGCCTTCTGTAATTTGTCATTTTCTTCGTTATAAAAAGCGCGGGCGTCCTGTTTTGCCTGTTCAACTGCCTTTTGTTCATCGTAAATGCCACATGATTTTTCTTCATTGTTCCAGTAACGATACAAGGTTGCAGAACGGCACTCTCCTTCTTTTATAAAACCGCCCAAAGAAGCTGAATCAAGTTCAAAGCCAATGTCTTTATTTTGATTACGATAAACACCGGCGCTGCGATAGCCGTTTTTTCCGTTGATTTTTTCTGACGCCTGACTGTCATTTCCAAACAAAACAAGAGAATTCCAACAGCGCAAAGGCACAAAAATTCCAGTTTCCGGAGAATTTTCACTAAAAAGAATACCGTGAGAATCAAGAATCGTATAATTCAAGCCGTAAGAACGCAAAGTTCTCTCAAGACCATTTGTAAATCCCATGTAAGGAAGCCAGAAACCGTCTGGCATTGTTCCAAAATAATGTTTGTGAGAGAAAATTCCAGTTTCAACCTGTGCATTTAAAACTTCGCTCATGTCTGCATAATGTGGCAAAAAAGCGTAAGTTCCGGCAGAAGCCAGCAATTCAATTTTTCCTTTACGAGCAAAGGCAGAAAACTGTTTTAAAAGATTACATTCATATTTTTCTGTAAAATCTTTTTTATTTTTTATAGCTTTTTCAAGCTGACTTTTTGCATTTTTTAAAAGGAATTCATCGCCACAAAGGCGTTCAACTTCTCTGTTTCCAAGTTCAATACAACGATCAAGCCATTCAACATACTGATTCTGCAAAACCTTGTCGTCCAGCATTGAACAAAGAACTGGCGTTAAAACAAGAGAGAATTTTGATTCAGTATTTTCTGATTCAAGTTTTTCAAGAAGATTTAATAACGGAAGATATGTCTGACTTATTGCCGTAAAAAAAAGATCATTTTCTACTCCAGGAAATTCATCTTCTTTTGTTACATGACGAATAAAAGGCTGATGGGCAACGACAACTATAGAAATATTTTTAACTGACATCCTGATTTTCTCCGTAGGATTTGTTTGCATTTTTTTGTTTCATTAAAGAAATGACTGACGATGATTTTCAAAGTGAGAATCCAAAAGTTTTTTCATGCCAGAAAGTTCAACCAGAGGCGGAAGTTCAAGTTCCCGGCCTGGAAGAGCATTCAGAATTTTAGAACCTTTTGGCAAATGAATTTTTCCAGAAACAGCAAGGTTTTCGTCGTCTTTTAGCGAATACTGTGCAACTAAATCAACGCGAACAAAATTTTTTCCTGGTGTTAAAAGAACGTATTGCTGTCTGTCAGAAAGTCCCAGAGCAACATCAAAAGATTCTTCTGGTTTTTCGTCTGTTTCGTTTTCCCAGAAAGACACGCGAAGACACAAAGACTTAAAAGCCAGGTCTGAATTTAATCTTGCAATGTCTGCTGCTGAAATATCCCAATAAACATAAATCCATGCAGGATTACGCAGAATTGCACAAATTGAAGTTTCGTTGTAAGTGTCTGGTAAAGATTCTTCAACTTCTTTTTTTTCAACTTCTTCTTCAACTTCAGAAATATCTTCTTCAGATTCTTCTTCCAGCAGGTCTTCTGCAGTTTCTAAAAGTTCGCGGATTATAAAACTTCTGTTAAGGTTTTCCGGTATGTCAATTCCAAGTTCATCTGCAATAGATAAAAGATCGGCCGACGCAAGCGATTCAAGATAC
This sequence comes from Parabacteroides distasonis, assembly GCA_963659855.1. Lineage (GTDB taxonomy): Bacteria > Spirochaetota > Spirochaetia > Treponematales > Treponemataceae > Treponema_D. Next base: position 9,286 of record CAVKVK010000087.1, read on the forward strand.
GAAAGTGTAAATTTTTTTAGATCCATAATTTTTATTGTAACTATAATCTAAAAAAAAATGTTTTAAGTCAATCAAAAAAGCAAAATCTTAAAACCAAACAAAAATATTCCAGCTGCTCGCGTGCCACAAAAAACTTGCGCTTAAAATTGAATTTAAGTTTAAAACTTTTTTTTATCCCTATTAAAAACAAAAATAAATGCAATCAAAAGCATTACAAAAGTAATAATCCAGCTTATTGGATAACTCAAAAAAATATTCTGAAAACTATAAAGAACCGGGAGCTTAAAAACCGTAAAAAGATAGACAAGAC
>CAVKVK010000088.1:0-9291 GCA_963659855.1 Parabacteroides distasonis
TTCTCTGGACTTATGAAAATTACGTTCCAATTACAGCCTTTGATTCAGGCAAAACAGCAATTGCAGCAGGATACGCAGACGGTTCAGTTTTATTATTCAGTAACGACGGAACTCTTGAGCAGGAATTTATTCCAGGCGGAAGTGAATATCCTGTAATTCTGGGAGTTGGTGTTTCTCAGGACGCACAAATGGTTGCAGCGGTTTCCGGTCAAAAAGATCAGAGATTTGTTCTTGCAACAAAAGAAGGCAAATCCTTAAAAATTGCTTTTCATGAATATTTAGAAGCAGAAACAAGCGGTCAGTGCCTTGTAAAATTTTCAAAAGATTCCGGCCATGTTTATTTTGCCCACAAAAATTGTCTTGGCGTTGTGGATACAAAAAAACTAACTTCAAAACATATAAAAATCCGCGGAAACATTCTTTCCATAAACGAAGATGAAAACAGCAAAACAGTTTTTGTTCTGAGCAAAGAAAAAAATAAATATTACGTTTCTGTTCTCCAGAAATCTGACATTTATGCAGGAAATTTCAACTTTACGGCAGAAAATGCTTTTATAACCGTAAAAGGAAATTCACTTTTTGTCGGAAAAAACAGTTCTATTTCTAAAATTGATATTGAATTCAAATAAAAAACTGTGCACAAAAAACGAGGAAAAAAATGATAAAAAGAATTTTTAGTTTAGGGATTGCACTTGCAGCCGTTTTTTCTGCATCAGCTTTTGACTGGCCACAAAACGAAATTGCATCCGACTCTTTTTTTATATATTTTTCACATCTCAGAGGCGGAGTAATCAGTCCTTCGCTGATTTTCAGCGGCAGTGAAGAAATAAAAACAGCAGACGAAGGTCTCGTTACAGCCGTAATCAGCGAACACGATGAATCTTCACTTTTTGAAAGCACACTCGGCAACGCTGTTATAGTAGCCCACAAAGACAGCTTAATTACTGTTTATGCAAACCTAAATTCAACCGAGCAGGAAGAAAGGCTTGCTTTAACTTCTGTCGAAAGCGGAACTCCACTCGGCACCTGCGGAAATTCTGGATGGCAGGAAGGAAATGCACTTTTGGAATTTCAGGTTGCAGATTTAAAGGCAAAAACACTTATAAATCCAAGAGTTTTAATGCCTCGATTTGGCAACGAACTGCCTCTTTTTATTAACAATGTAACTGCAATAAACAAAAAAGGAAAAACATTCGATTTTTCAACAGTAAAACGTCTTGCAAGCGGAACTTACAGCATTTACAGAGAACTGCAGCAAACGGCAATGCCATATAAAACAGAAGTTTATGTAAACGGAGCTCTTGCAGATTCAATAACGTACGACACACTTATAAGCAAAGACGGAAAAATCTGCACAAATTCTCACAATAAATATCCGCTTTCTGCAATTTATCCAGATTCAAAAAAACAACTGGCTGGTGTAATTTCAATTCCTAAAGGACATTCAAAAATTACAATTTCTGTTACAGATATTCTCGGAAAAGAAAAGTCGCTGACATACGCAATTGACGCATACTGATCTTTTATTGCGGATTGTTTTTTTAAGTGATAAAATAAAATTCACTTATGGAACATAATATGATTACATCTGCTTCTGGCTGGCGTAAAGTTTTTGCAGAATCTAAAGAAGCAGAAGATACAAACGGCGAAATTGGAGAAGAAAACCGTGTAATTGCTGCTCTTGCGGCAGAAACTTTTGCAGATTATATTCTTTCCAAAAAAGAATCCCCTTTTATAATTCTTGGAATAGACACTCGCCCGACAGGACCGGCAATTGCCGACACAATGCTCAGGGTTTTTATAGCAAAAAAAATTGCAGTTTCCTACACAGGAATCATTGCTTCCCCAGAAATCATGGTTTATGCACACACTGCGGATGCCTTTGTCTATATTTCTGCAAGTCACAATCCAATCGGCTACAATGGAATAAAATTTGGTCTTAACGACGGTGGCGTTTTACCCGGAAGCGAAAATTCAAAACTCGTCTGTGAATTTGAAAAAAAATGTTCACGCCCGGACGCAGCAGAATATGCAAAATACCTTACAAATTCCTGCTCAGAAGTTGATCTTGATTGGGTTTTTGCAGAAGCAAGTGCTTCAAAACATTCAGCAGCAAATGCTTACAGAAACTTTGCAAAAGAAGTAATTTCGGGAACTAAAAACATTTCAAAACAAAATACAATTTTCGCAAGAATCCGCCAGCATCTTATTCAAAAACCTTTGAATGTAGTTGCAGACATGAACGGCTCAGCGCGCACAATGTCAATTGATTCAAGTTTTTTAAATGAATGTGGAATTGCGCTCCACAGCATAAACAATGCTCCAGGTCAGATTGCACATACAATCATTCCTGAACCAGAAAATTTAGTCTGGTGCGCAAAAGAAATGGAAAATCAACAGGCAAACGGCGACACTAACTGTATTTTAGGTTATATGCCAGACTGTGACGGAGACCGCGGAAACATCGTTTACTGGAACGAAGTTGAAAAAAAAGCCTGCGTTTTAAAAGCTCAGGAAGGATTTGCACTTTCAGTTCTGTCGGAACTTGCATATTCAGTTTATCAGGAACAATTTTCCGAAGAAACAGGTCTTGGACTGGCAAAAAAAGCAGAACTTTTACTACAGGGCAATTCCTTAGAAGCAGAAAACAAAGGTGACAAATTAAATCTTGCAGTTGCTGTAAACGGACCAACTTCAATGAGAATTGAAGAAATAGCAAAAGCCTTTAATGCAAAAGTATTCCGCGCAGAAGTAGGAGAAGCAAATGTTGTAAACCTTGCCCGCGAAAAACGTGCAGAAGGCTACACAGTCCGCATTCTAGGCGAAGGCTCAAATGGCGGCAACATTACGCATCCTGCAGCAGTAAGAGATCCTCTCTGTACAATTTTTGCATTAATAAAACTTTTAGTTCTTAAAGATGAAAAAATAAACGGAGTTGAACACAAAGGTCTCTTTCATTTATGGTGCGAAGCAAGCGGTCAGCTTGATAAATTCAGGCAGAATTTTACACTTGTAGACGTAATCAACACTCTTCCGGTTTACACAACAACTGGAGTAAGTGAACCACGGGCCGTTCTCAAAATAAAAACCACAGATCATGCTCTTTTAAAATCAAGATTCCAGAAAATTTTTGAATCACAATGGAATTCTCATAAAGATGAACTTCATTCACTCTTTGGATTCTGCTCTTACAGCGCAGTAAGAACAAATGGAACGAAAGAAGAAAAAGATATTACAGATTATTCTACAAGCGGCAAAGGCGGACTAAAAATAATTTTCTACGACGAAAATAAAGATCCTCTTGCGTTCATCTGGATGCGTGGCAGCGGAACAGAGCCAGTTTTTAGAGTAATGTGCGACGTAAAAGGTTCAAAAAAGAAGGAAGAAAAAAAACTTCTTGAATGGGAAACAAAAATGATTTTGAGGGCAGACAGCCTTTAATTATTTTTTTGAAAAATTCGATTAAAAGAAAAATATTAAACAAGATAACGGCTAAAAAGCGGAGGTAACAAATGGAAAAATCAGAAATTCTTGAACGCGCAAAAAAGTACATTGCGGAAGAAAAAGACGAAAGATTCCGGAAGGAAGTTGAAGAATTAGTTCAAAAAGAAGACATGAAGGAGCTTGAAGACAGATTCTATCAGACTCTTGAATTTGGAACAGGCGGACTGCGTGGAATTATGGGCGGTGGCACAAACCGCATGAACACTCTCGAAATCAATCTTGCAACCCAGGGACTTGCAAACTACGTTATTAAAGCATTCCCTCAAAAAGCAAAAGACGGCTCGTTGAGCGCAGTAGTTGCATACGACAGTCGCAAAAATTCCGACGTTTTTGCAGAAGCAACTGCTCTTATTCTTGCAGCAAACGGAATCAAGGCTTACCTTTTTACAGGACTCCGCCCTACTCCAGAGCTTTCGTTCGCAATCCGTGAACTTGGAGCTCAGACTGGCGTTGTCGTAACAGCTTCGCACAATCCTCCGCAGTACAACGGATACAAGGCTTACTGGGACAACGGAGCTCAGGTAATTGAGCCTCACGATGTTGGAATCATTGACGAAGTAAACGCTGTAAAAGAAGTAAAGACAATTTCAAAAGAAGACGCCTTAAAATCCGGAAAGCTCGTTTTAATCGACAAAGAAATTGACGAAAAATTCTGGGCAATGTGCAAGGCTCAGCTTTTCCGCCCGGAACTCATCAAAGAAAAGGCTTCAACTGTAAAAATCGTCTACACTCCTCTCCACGGAACTGGCGCAATGCACGTAGAAAAAGTTCTCGGAGACCTGGGACTCAAAGTAATCACAGTTCCACAGCAGAGAGACCCAGACGGAAGATTCCCGACTGTAGAAAAACCGAATCCGGAAGAAGCCCCAGCATTAAAGCTTGCAGTTGAACTTGGCGAAAAAGAAAAGGCAGACTGCGTAATGGCAACCGACCCTGACGCTGACCGTTTTGGAACAGCATTCCCGGGAAAAGACGGAAAATTCGTTCTTGTTTCTGGAAACCAGATGGGCGCGCTCCTGTGCGAGTACGTTCTTCTTTCCCGCAACGAACTTGGAAAAATGCCTGCAAGCCCGGCTGCAATCCGCTCAATCGTAACTTCTCCGTTCTGCGACTACATCTGCAAAAAATACGGCGTAAAAATGCACGAATGTTTAACAGGATTTAAATGGATTGCCGCTGTAGAAGACGATTTTGAAAAAGACGGAAGCGAAAACTACGTATTCGGTCTTGAAGAATCTTACGGCTACAAGGTTGAAAAAGAAGTAATGGACAAAGACGGTGTTTCTGCCGCTGCAATGTGCGCAGAAATGACTTTGTACTGGGCTTCTAAAGGCAAGTCAATTCTAGAACATCTTGATGACATGTGGAAAGAATACGGATTCTTCGAAGACAGAGCAATTTCTCAGAATTTCCCTGGTTCTGCCGGAAAAGAAGTTATGGCAGGAATTATGTCAAAGCTCCGCACAGAAGGATTAAAAACTCTCGGCGGAAAGAAAGTTCTTGAAATCCGCGACATTCAGGAAAGTGTTTCTTACAATCCAGAAAATCCGTCGGCAAAACAAAAGATTGCTCTTCCAAAGTCAAACGTTCTCCAGTTTGTACTCGAAGGCGGAACAATCGTTTCTGCCCGCCCTTCTGGAACAGAACCAAAAATCAAGTTCTACATCAACTCAAGAACTGAAGTTAAAGGAACTCTCGAAGAAGCTAAAAAAGAATCTTCAAACAGCTGCGATTCAATCTCAGCAGAAATCAAAAAGATTCTTGAAAAAGCCTAATCTTTACGTGTAAAATACAAGGGTTGCCGTTTAAGGAATTCTTTTACGGCAGCCTTTTTTTATGTCAGCAAACCTGCACTTAATTACATCGCAAAAAAAAATGCTCTCACTTTTTAACGCCGGAGAAGTTTTCTGTGCTTTTGATACAGAAACTTCCGGGCAAAATCCGCTGACAAGCCACATAATCGAAATCGGTGCAGTAAAATTCAACAAAGACGGAATTCTAGAAACATTTTCTTCACTAATAAGTTTAAATGAACCTTTAACTCCTTTTATTCAAAATCTTACAGGAATAACAGACAACATGCTTTTTGACGCACCGCCAGCAGCTAAAATAATTCCAGAGTTCAGGAATTTCTGTAAAGAAACAATTTTAGTTGCACACAATGCTCAATTTGATCTCCGCTTTACCAATGCAGAATCAGAAAAATTAGACCTTCTTCCACTTACAAACGAAGCAATCGATACGCTGCGATTGAGCAGACTCGTTTTGCCAGACAATAAATCATGGAAGCAAACATTTCTGGCAGCCCAGTTCAAAATTGACACGGGACACGCCCACCGTGCATTTGACGATGCCAGAGTTTGTTCTGAGCTTTTTAAGATACTCGTAAAAATGCCGGCAAAGAAAAAATCTAAAAGAAAAAGACAGACCGTAAATTCAACACAGGCAGCAAACCTTGCAGCACTGGCACTTCAATAAAAAGGAGATGAAAATGGTAACAAAATTGAATAATGAATTGAATAGTTTTGAAGTAATTGATTTTATTCAACGCGATATGTCATTCAACAAACGCATAAATTATTCAGATATGATTGAATATTTAAAAGGTGAACTCCACATCTATTTTAAGACAAACGATATTTCTCAGGAAGATTCAACATACAAAAACCGTTTTGGCCAGCAGCTTAAAATTACAACGCTTTTATGCAAAAAATTAAAAATAATCGTACGCGAAAAAATTACAGAAGAAGCCGACGTTCGTTTTATTGCTCTCGACGATGAAAATAATTCTTTAACCGGCACAGATGATTCAATAGAAGAACTTTAGCCACGTGGCGCTTTTGCAGGATCGATTGGAATTCCATTCTGAAAAACCATCAGACTTATCTGGCTTTTTGAAGAATAACTGTCTATTCCTGCTGTTCCAATCTGAGTTTTAAAATCAATATATTCACCTTTGCTGACTAAAACTTTTCCAAGTCCTGTGTAAGCGTAAATGTGGCCGGTTTTACTTTGAATAAAAACAACGTTCCCAAATCCACGGTAACTTCCACTGAACATAACAGTTCCAGACTTTATTGCTTCAACTCTTTCATCTTTTTTAGCACTCAGAGTAACTCCGCTTACTTTTCCATTTACATAAGTAACTTCTGGCTTTTCTACAGGCCATACAAGATTTGGATCTCCTTTTTTAGTTGAATAAGAATGAGTGTCGACAATTACAGGCGGATTTGGTGTTTTTGAAGAAGTCTGTTTTTGAGAATCAGCAGAACTTCCTTTTTCATTCTGCTTTACAACAGTAGAAGTCTGCACAGTATTTTTTGTTGTAGCAGGAACTTTTACTTTTTGACCAACTTTTAAGCCTTCAGTTCCGTCGGTTGAGTTAAGCTCGTAAAGAGTTTTTACATTCACAGAATAAGCTCTGGCAATTGCGTACCAGGTGTCGCCTTTTTTTACAGTGTATTCGGCAGTTGATTTTGAAGAATTATTTGAAGATTCAGTTTTTGCAGATTTTTCTGCAGAAGTCTGTTCTTTTGAATCTTTTTCAGGAACTTTCACGCCAGGAATCAACAAATTCTGACCAACTTTTATGTCAGTTCCGGCAAGTTTATTTGCATCGTTTATAGATTGAACGCTTACATTATATTTTTTTGAAATTGAATAAAGAGTTTCGCCTTTTTGAACAACATGATTTGTCTGAGCATGAATATAAAAAGGAGTAAAAAAAACAACAGTTCCAGCAAAAACAAAAGTTCTTAATTTTTTAATGAATGTGCACTTCATAACTTTCTTATTTTCGGCATTTTTTTTGTTGAAAATAAGAAAAACTGCAGATTTTTGAGTTTTTTTAATATTCTTCTTGCAGTTAATCGCTTACAACGTCATCAAAGATACGGCGGATTTCTATTCCGTTTATTACAAGTCCGCTTTTGTAAGCCTTTAGAGTATGTTCTTTTCCACTGCGCAAATGTTCACTTGTAATTCCATATTTTATTGAACTGTCCGCTTCAATTAACGCACTTAAATGATCTGCAAGCCTTACAGTCCGACCGTCAACAGGATTATATTCATCAAAATTGAATTTTGTATTTAATTCGTCCCATTCAACATGTTTTACAGTTAATTTATCGTTTTTGTCTTTTATTTGAATTCGATTTGAAAATTCATCATTCGTAAAATAAAGAATTTCCTGAGCATAAGAGTCGTCCATAAGAGGAACAAGCTCGCTACGAACAATTTCATCTTCGATCTTTTTTACAATATTTGGAAGCTCGTCGGTTGCCTGTTTTACCGGAGAAATAATGTCACGCGTAACAGCTTCTGGCAAATCATGAAAAAGTGCAGAAAAAAAGTCATTAAAAAGCCGTTTTTCGCTCATTTTTATTTTAGTTTCACGCATCAGCAAAACTGTAAGGGCAGCAACAAAATAACAATGCCCAAGAACACTTGTCTTTGGAACCCGCGGAGTCTGATTCCAACGGGTCTGAAAGCGCAGCTGCTCAATCATCATAATAAAATCAAACGGGCGCTGTCTTGTTACTAAAAGCTGCATTCCACGCAAATCAAGATATTGTTGAATTTCCTGGTTCAAATCTTTTTTTATTTTTTGAATCCGCTCTTCTTCGTTTACACATTCAAGCATTTGAAATTCGCGCAAAGTTGAAAATTTGTGAGCAGCCCGCATAATTCTAAAAGAAAGATTTAGTTCTTCCGGCATTGGAAAGTTTCCGGCAGTTCGGGCAATGTAAAGCGTAAATTCTGAATAAAAATCTTTGTCTTCGATAATATCTTTATATTGTTTTAAAACCCATTCATTGAGTTTTAAATATTCCTGCGGAAACTGACGGCGAATCATCTGTTGAACAGGACTTTTTATATCACAAAGTGCAATTTTTTTTAAAAGTTCAAAAAGTGAAGCATAAATTATCCACGTCCAGTCAACATGATTTCCTGCAGATTCTTCATATTTTCCAATTATGTATGCAACGACCATACGTTCTGCAGCCTTATCCATTTCGACAAGTTCAAAAGGCCGGACTAAATCGTTCCAGCGTTGAATTGAAAAACCTTCAAATAATTTTAAAATCAGTTTTTTATTAAGCATTTCAGCTAGCAAGACCTGCCTTGTGATCCGCATCAAGTTTATCTTTCCAGACGAGAGCTTTTTTCTTTGATTCTTCTGCCTCGTCTTTCATATTAAGCAAAATCTGAAGTCGTCTCAAAGCCATAAGATAATTTATTGCATTTGTCATATCGTCAATTCTATGAGTAGAAAGTTCGTAACGATCTCTATATTGAGTTGCCGATTGATCCAAAAGTTTTAAAATAAGCCGTATATAATAAACTGTGTTGTCATAATCCGGCGACGCAGGATCAAAATAATCTTTGCAGGCTTTTTTCATATCAAGAAGATTTTTTGCAACTGTGCAGAACCGTCCCTGAAGTTCAACAAAAGACCATTTCCATTTTGTATTTTCGCCATAAGCGTCCATTAAAAGTTGAATTGCAAGCCCAAGTTTTTTTACAAGATAGAATCTTCTTTCTAGAGGAATATTCGAAATTTCAGAAAGTTTGTCTTCAATTTCTGAAAAAGAACAGTTAATAACACTCGTTACAATTTCTTCAAGATTGATTATTGCTTTATACAGTGATTTTCGAGCATCGTTCAGGGCATCGTTATTTTTTGTGTCTAAAAGTTCAACCGAAAGTTTATTGATTGCAATCCAAATAGTTGCCACATAAATCTGATCATCGCACAAAAAAATTTTTTTATAGCCAGAACCAGAC
>CAVKVK010000089.1:0-9238 GCA_963659855.1 Parabacteroides distasonis
CACTGGAAGAATCTGAAAAAGAAATGGATTCTTCAATTGATAAACGTAAAAAATTTATTGATCTTGGAATGGAATATAAAGGCATAAGTTATGTCTGGGGCGGAAAAACTCCAAAACCTGGTTTTGACTGTTCAGGTTTGATTTCTTATACTGCAAAACTGAGTCTTGGAATCGATATAAAAGGAAATGCTCAGGACATTTATAATCAGACTTCTCCGGTTTCGCTGAATGAAGCTCAGCCAGGCGACCTTATATTTTTTAAGGGAGATTCTGATACTAGAATTACACACGTTGGCATTTATCTGGGAAAAAATCCTGGCGAAAACGATTTTGGAAAACAGAATTTGTTTTTAAATGCTGCAAGTGCAGGCCCGCGAACTGGCGTAATTATCAGTGGGTTAAACGAAAATTACTGGAAAAAAACATTTTACGGTTGCGGAAGAATTTTGCCTTCAATTTAGTATAATTAATGTTGCAATTGCTCATTGTAAAACAAAGTATTATACTGTTAAGACTTATCTTGCCGGACTTTATGATTTAGAAGCTTCTCCTTTAGAAGTTTAGGAATCCGGCGTTTTATTTATTAGATACAAATCAAGAGGTTTAAAATGGAATCGAAAAATGTTGGTGTTATTGGTGCAGGTGCCTGGGGTTCAGGACTTGCGCAGGCAATTGCGCGTGGCGGACACAAAGTTCAAATGTGGGCACGCGAGCAGGATGTAGTTGATGGCATCAATAATAACCATGAAAATAAACGATACCTTCCTGGATATCCTCTTTCAGAGAATATGACAGCTTCCTGTGATATTAAGGAAGTTGTAACTGGCAAGGAATTTTTAATTCTTGCATCACCTTCTTTGTATCTTGCCTCTACAGCAAAGCAATTATTGGAAATCGATGACATAAAGCAGGGTAAAGTAACGATTGGAGTAATTACAAAAGGTTTTATTACTTCCGATGATGGCCCTAAACTGGTTCTCGAAACTCTCGAAAATATTCTTCCTCCATGCTACAAAGGACAGCTTGTTTACATTGCTGGTCCTTCTCATGCAGAAGAAGTTGCAATGGGAAAATTAACAGGTTTGATTGCAGCTTCTGAAAATGCAAAAAATTCAATTCGTTTCCGTGAACTTATGCATGTTCCTGGACTTATGGTTTATTCTTCTTTAGATGTAATTGGAGTTCAGATTTGTGCTGCTGCAAAGAACGTAATTGCAATTGTTTACGGTGCACTCGATGCAATTGCTGAACATTCGGATCAGTTTGGAGATAATACAGAATCTTTGCTTCTGGCTGCTGGTCTTAACGAAATTCAGACTCTTGGAATGGCAATGGGAGCAACTCACCCGGAAACATTTACTTCGATTGCTGGTGTTGGTGACCTTGATGTAACCTGCCGTTCTAAATATGGCCGCAACCGTCGTTTTGGTCAGGATATGATAAAAACTGATATGCTCGACAAATTTAAAGATCTTGACGATTTAATTGCAAGAATTGGAGAAATCGGTTATTTGTCAGAAGGTGCCGTTGCATGTAAGTACGTTCACGAAATTGCTTCTAAACTTGGTATAAAGCTTTTGATTTGCGAAGGTCTTTACAGAATCCTGAATAAAGAAATTAAGCCTGCTGATTTAATCAATAATCTTTTGACAACTGGAAAAATCGACTAAACATATCCCCGGTAAATGCCGGGGTTTTTAATGGGAAAATAAAAAATGCTTGAAAAAATTACAAACACATTCAGTAACATTGTCCGCACTGTAAGCGGAAAATCTACAATCACAGAAAAAAATATTGAAGAAACTGTTGAACAGATAAAAATGGCTTTACTCGAAGCCGACGTAAATCTTCGCGTTGTTCGTCGTTTTGTTAACGCAACAATTGAAGAAGCTAAGGGTGAAAAAGTTCTGCGGGCTGTTGATCCAGGACAGCAATTTGTAAAAATCATCTATGACCGCATTGTAAAAATGCTCGGTGACGAAAAAGTTGATTTGCAGTTAAAAGGTCCGGATACACAGTCTGTAATTCTTTTGCTTGGTTTGCAGGGTGCTGGTAAAACAACAGCTGCTCATAAACTTGCTGCAAGACTTGTAAAAGAAGACCGGAAACCTTTGCTGGTTGCCTGCGACCTTGTTCGTCCGGCTGCAGTTGAACAGTTAAAAACTCTTGGCGAAAAGATTGGTGTAAGCGTTTATTTTGAAGAAGGTGCAAAAAATGCCGTAAAAGTTGCGGAAAATGCACTTTCGTTTGCAAAGAAAAATGGTTTTGATACTGTAATTGTCGATACTGCTGGTCGTCTTCAGATTGACGAAGGCATGATGGCTGAACTTGTTGACGTTAAAAAAGCAGTTGATCCTCAGAAAGTTATTCTTGTTGCAGACGCAATGACTGGTCAGAACGCAGTTGATGTTGCAAAGTCTTTTGATGAACAGCTTGGTCTTACAGGAGTAATTCTTACAAAGTTTGACTCAGATGCTCGTGGTGGTGCAGCCCTTTCTTTAAAGACAATTACCGGAAAACCAATTTTGTTTATTGGTACTGGCGAAAAAACTGAAGATTTTGAACCTTTCCATCCGGACAGAATTGCAAGCCGCATCCTTGGTATGGGCGACATTGTAAGTCTTGTAGAAAAAGCCCAGCAGACTGTAGATGAAGAGCAGGCTAAAAAATTACAGGAAAAAATGGCCCGCAATGAATTTACGCTCAACGATATGCTCGATCAGTTTGAAAACATGGGAAAAATGGGCAGCGTAAGTTCCCTGCTTGATATGATTCCAGGACTTGCAGGTCAAATTGACGAAAGCAAGATTGATCTTTCCGGAATGAAAAAACAGAAAGCAATTATTCAGGCAATGACACAAAAAGAACGCAATAATCATCTGATTATTGGTCCAAGCCGCAGAAAGAGAATTGCAAAAGGAAGCGGTACAAGTGTTGCCTAAGTAAATAAACTTATTAAACAGTTTGAAAAAACAAAGCTGACAATGAAAAAACTTACTAAAAACCGTGGAATGCAGGCAAAACTTATGCAGGGAATGGCTGGCATGGGCGGAAACTTTTCTGGTGGATTTTCTGGCTTTGGAAGATAAGATTTAGGCGCGAACAAATAACAAAAATACCGGCAATCAATCCTACGCCGGACACGCCGGCCTTTAGTCGACCGCAGCGAACGAAAAGTGAGCGAGGACGATGAGCGGATAGCGAAGCCAGAGTGGCCGGACGCGGGCGGTTGATGTCGTCTGAAAAAAACTGGAGATTTATGGCTTTTTTTGCTTTTATTTTATTGGTTGCATTTTCGTTTTTGTATTTTGTTTTGATGCAGATTGCTTCTCCCGGAACTTTTTTAGGAACAATTTTTGGTTTTTCTGCCGTTTGGCTTTATGCAGGAATTTTCTTTACAGCTTTGGCGATTTTGCAGAAGAAAAAACTTTTATTTCCGTTCATAAAAAAAGTAAGGCTTTCTGTAAAGATTGTAGTTTGCAGTTGTGCCGGCGTTTTGGCTTTAATTTTTGCAATAAATTTATTTTTTATCTGCAATCCCAGACTTGCCGACGGAAGCGAAGATGTAAAATACGTAATTGTTCTTGGTGGCGGAATTACAAAAAATGCAGAATTAACTGATTCCGTGCAAAAACGCGTAAAAACTGCCGCAGAATATTTAACAAAACACGAATCTGCACTTGCCGTTGTAACTGGCGGAAAGGGAAAATATGCACCTTGCCCAGAATCCGACGTTTTAAAACCTGCTTTGGAAAGTTACGGAATTGAAGAAAACAGAATTCTGGCAGAAAACAAGGCAAAAGACACAATCGAAAACTTTTTATTCAGCGTAAAACTTATTTGTGAACACGAAAATATAAGTGTAGACGAAGTTTTAACTGCAAATGTTGCTGTCGTTACAAGCGATTTTCACCTTGCAAGGGCTGAACGGCTCGCAAAACGAATGGGTTTTAAAAATGTTTATGGTGTTGCTTCAAAAACTCCGCTGCTTTTTGTGTTAAATTCATATATGCGCGAAATCTGCTGTTACATAAAACTGAATTTAAGAATTTTACTTACGGGCAAACCTCAAAAATTGCAGGATTTTTAATGTTTGTTGACGAATATCATAAAATTTTATGCAAAAATTTTCCTTCGTGGCTTAATCCGTTTCTTGAACTTCCGCTTTTGACAAGGCTTAAAGGAGTCGGGCTTTTGTGCGGAACGGATTGGACTCCTTTGTATTCAAATGCTTTTTATTACAGTCGTTTTGACCATAGCAAGGGAACTGCCCTTATTGCCTGGAATTTTACTAACGACAAAAAACAGACACTTGCGGCTCTTTTTCATGATATTTCAACCGGGGCTTTTAGCCATGTAAACGATTTTAGAAAAGGCGACGCCCTAAAACAGGAAGTAAGCGAAAAAGAAACTTTTAATGTTCTTGCAAATGACAGAGGACTTTCTGCCTTACTAAAAAAAGAAAAAATCGAACTTGAAGAAATTGCCGACTACCACATTTACCCGCTTTGCGACAACGAAATTCCGCAGTTAAGTGCCGACCGCCTTGAATATATGTTTCCGAGCAATATGGCTTTGTGCAATTTAATTACAGGACACGTCTGGACGTTAAGCGAAGTAAAATCAATGTACGAAAATATCTGTGTTTTGAAAAACGAATATGGCAAAGATGAACTTGGTTTTACAAGCCTTGAGTTTGCCGGGCTTTATACAGAAGGTTTTTGTGACTGTTCGCTAGTGCTTCAAAAAAATGAAAATAAACTTGCACTCAATATGCTTGGAAAAATCGTAAATCTTGCAATAAAAGAAAATCTTATTACAGAAAAAGATTGCATGACCTTAAGCGAAGCGCAGATTATAAAAATTTTTGACACCTTTGCTGCAAAAACTGATTCTTATCTTTCGTCGCTTATAAAAAAATGGCGGACAATGACACAAATTGAACGTTTTAACACAGAACCGCCGTCAGATTATTATTCTGTCTGCCTTGAAGTAAAAAAACGTTACATAAATCCTCTCGTAAAAACTTCTGGCAAGGCCGAGCGTATTTATAATTTGAGCCCGCGCGCCAAAAAAATGATCGAAAGTTTTTTATCTTATAAAGATTTTAACTTTGGAGCGGTAAAGCTTATTTAAGTTCTGGAGCACAATAACTTCCCGCGTCCTGCTTTCCACGGTTCCGCTTTCGCTCCATTGTGCAGGCACAACGCCTTCGGCGCCGTTCCAATCAGGGCTATCCGGCAAACAAAAAATATTCAATTTTGTTCTTCGCGCCCTTCAAATTGTTAAAAAAATCAGTAAAAAATACATCTCTTGAGAATGACTTGTTTTTCAGTTACAATTTTAAACATGGGTGGAAAAACTGAGACTTCAAAAACGCAGACTGCTGCAAAAACAGAAAAAAAAACAAAAGAAACTAAATTAACACAATCTGTAAAAAAAACTCCTGAAAAAAAAACAACGACAAAAACTAAAAAGCCTGTAGCTGGAATTGACGAAAACGGAACATTTTGTGCCTGGGATAACGCAAAAACAAAGGCTGCACCTAAAAAAACAGAAGAGAAAGTCAGCGTAAAGCGTGGAATTTCTGCAGAACAGACTGCAAAAGCTCTTGCGGCTGCAAAAGCAGCAGATCCTTCATTAAAAAATTCAGGCAAAAAACTTGCTTCTTATGACGATTCACAGATTAAACATCTCGACGCACTCGAACATATCCGTCTGCGCTCTGGAATGTACATTGGCCGCCTCGGTGACGGTTCAAATCAAAATGACGGAATCTATGTTCTTTTAAAAGAAATTATTGATAATTCAATTGACGAATTTATTGTTGGTTTTGGCAACAGAATTGACATTCAGATTGCAGACAACCGTGTAAAGGTCAGAGATTACGGACGCGGAATTCCGCTTGGAAAGGTTGTTGAATGTGTAAGCCAGATTAATACCGGCGCAAAATATAACGACGATGTTTTTCAATTCTCTGTCGGTATGAATGGCGTTGGTACAAAGGCTGTAAATGCGCTTTCTTCATATTTTAAAGTTATTGCAATTCGTGACGGCTATGCAACAGAAGCTGTTTTTGAACAGGGAAAGTTAGTTTCAGAAAAAAATACAATAAAACTTACAAAGCCTGCAAAAAACGGAACTTATTTTGAGTTTGTTCCAGACGAAGCAATTTTCGGCAAATACAGTTTTAATATGGAATTTGTCGAAAAACGCCTCTGGAACTATGCTTATCTTAATACCGGGCTTACACTTTATCTTAACGGTCAGCCTTTTAAAAGTGAAAACGGACTTTTAGATCTTCTTCAAAAAGAAATTGAAAGCGAAGCAATTTATTCAATTGGCTCTTATACTGGAGCTCATCTTCAGTTTGCTTTTACGCATACAAATGGTTATGGCGAAAATTATTTTTCTTTTGTAAACGGTCAGTACACAAGTGACGGTGGAACTCATTTAACGGCCTTTAAAGAAGGTTTTATAAAAGGCGTAAATGAATTTTTTCAGGAAAACTACAAATCGGAAGATATTCGCGAAGGAATTACAGCTGCTGTTCTTGTAAGGGTAAAAGATCCTGTTTTTGAAAGTCAGACAAAAAACAAGCTCGGCAATACAGATATTCGTCAATGGATTGTAAGTGAAGTTCAATCCGGGCTTGACGACTGGCTGCACAAAAATCCAAAGGCTGCAGAAATGCTTCAGAAAAAGATTGAAGCAAACGAAAAACTCAGAACAGAACTCAGTGCTGTAAAAAAAGAAGCAAAAGAAGCAGCAAAAAAGGTCAGCATTCGAATTCCAAAACTTGATGACTGTCGTTTCCATATTCAGGATGGACAGAAAGGCGAAAATTCAATGATTTTTATTACGGAAGGAAATTCCGCATCTGGTGTAATGACGCACAGCCGCGATGCAAATTTTCAGGCAATTTTTTCTTTGCGTGGAAAACCAGAAAATATGTACGGCAAAAAGCAGACGGACATTTATAAAAACGATGAACTTTTTCAGCTTATGCGTGCTCTTGGAATTGAAAATTCTGTGGAAGATTTGCGTTATTCAAAAATCGTAATTGCAACCGATGCCGATAACGACGGTTTTCATATTAGAAATCTGGTTCTTACGTTTTTTCTTGGTTATTTTGAAGAACTTGTAACGAGTGGACGCGTGTGGATCCTGGAAACTCCGCTTTTCCGTGTACGCACAAAAAAAGAAAACATTTACTGTTACAGTGAAGAAGAACGCGACAAAGCTCAGACTAAACTTGGTAAAAACTGCGAAACGAGCCGTTTTAAGGGACTTGGAGAAATCAACCCTGGAGAATTCAAGCAGTTTATTGATCCAAAAACAATGCATTTAACTCCAGTTGAAGTAAGTCAGTTAAAGATTATTCCACAGCTTCTTGCATTTTATATGGGAAAAAATACTCCAGAGCGCCGTTCATTTATAGAACAGCATCTTTTGAGCAATGCGGAAATTGATGTTTAATAAACGCTTCGCAAAAAATTCAATTTTTAGATTTTTGTTTCAGGAAAAAAAATGGCTTTTGTAAAAAATTTATTCGATAAGAATTTTATAGAATACGCTTCGTATGTAATCCGCGATCGTGCAATTCCAGATCTCGAAGACGGACTAAAACCTGTTCAGCGCAGAATTATGCACACACTTTTTGAAGTTGATGACGGATATTTTCAAAAAGTTAGTTTCGTCGTTGGACGCACAATGAAATATCATCCGCATGGAGATGCTTCAATTTATGGTGCGCTTGTAAATCTTGCAAACAAAGAAATTTTTATAGAAAAACAGGGAAACTTTGGAAACAAATTTACAGGCGACGGTCCTTCGGCAGGTCGTTACATTGAATGTAGAATTCATCCTTTGGCAAAAGATTTTTTAGTTACAAATCCGAATATTACTCATTATGTTCCAAATTACGATGGACGCGACAAAGAACCAGAGGTTTACCGTGCAAAAATTCCTCTTACGCTGATTATGGGCGCAGAAGGAATTGCTGTTGGAATGAGTACAAAAATTCTTCCTTATAATTTAAAGGAAGTAATTGATGCAGAAATAAAATGTTTAAAAGGTGAAAAATTCAAAATTTATCCAGACGTTTCAACTGGCGGATTGATTGATGTTTCTAATTACAACGACGGCAACGGAAAAATTATTACGCGTGCAAAATTCGATGTAAGCGACGAGAAAAAAATCGTTATTACGGAGCTTCCGGTTGATACAAACGCAAAAGATCTTTTGCAGTCAATCGACAATGCTTATCGTGCAGGAAAAATAAAAATCAGTTCGGTTGACAACTTTACGACAGACCATTGTTGTATAGAAATAAAACTTCCGCGCGGAGTTTATACAAAGGACGTGATTGACAGTCTTTATGCTTACACAGATTGTGAAAAAACAATTGCCTGTCAAATGCTCGTAATTAAAGACAATATGCCTGTCGCAATGACGGCAACCCAGATAATAAAATTCTATGCCGAAAAGCTCACTGGAATAATCAAAGATGAACTTGAATACGAACGTGGAACTTTAATTGATAAACTTCATGTCCGTACACTCGAAAGAATTTTTATTGAAGAACGTATTTATAAATCAATCGAAACAAAAAAAACTCAGGAAGATGTCGTAAAAGCTGTATTTAAAGGATTTGAACCTTTTAAGGCTGAACTTGTACGCGAAATTTCAGACGAAGATGTAGAGCATTTGCTGCAGATTCCAATCCGCAGAATTTCTCTTTATGACATTAACAAAAACCGCGAAGAAGTTGCTGCAATAAATGCACGCTTAAAAGAAATTGCAAACTTATTAAAAAATCTTACAGGCTGTGCAATTGATTATCTTGGCGGAATGCTCGAAAAATTCAAAAAACTTTCGCCACAACTGCTCAAAAGAAAGACAACTGTAACAAGTTTTTCTGCTGTTGATGTAAAAGCCGTTGCAAAATCTGATTTGAGTTTACGTTATGACGAAAAAGGTTATCTTGGAATAAATGTTTCTGGCGGGCAGGAAATTAAAAAAGTTTCTCCTTATGACAGAATTCTTGTAATGCGTAAAAACGGAATGTTTAGTGTCTGCGATGTTCCTCAAAAAATGTTTGTTGACAAAGGAATGTGGTTTTGCGAACTTGCAGAAAAAGAAAAAATAAATGCTGTTCTGTTTACCGTAATTTTCAGGGATCCAAAGACAAACTATTGTTTTATAAAACGTACAAGAATTTTGAGCTGGATTATGA
>CAVKVK010000090.1:0-9136 GCA_963659855.1 Parabacteroides distasonis
ATCTTCTTCTCTTCTTCTTGTAAATAAAGAAGACGGGACTCTTCGTTTTGTAGTTGCCTTGGGACCGAAAGGTGCTGAGGCAAAAAACATAACTGTTGAAAAAAACAGTATTGCCGGCTGGGTTGTAGAAAATAATAAATCTGTAATTTTAAATAATGTCGGTGCAGATTCCCGGTTTTTCAATAAAGTTCAAAATAAAACCGGTTATGTTACAAAAACGATGATTGCGATTCCCATGCGCGTAAAAGGTCAGTGCCTGGGAGTTATTGAGCTGATAAATAAGTCAGATGCAAGAAAATTTGATAATTCAGATTTGGAAATACTTGATCTTCTGGCAAATCAGGCGGCAATTGCTTATTCAAATGCTGATTTTTTGAGATCGGCAAATGATAAGATTTCTGTTTTACAGAGAAATATTGCCAATGGAAGTGCTTATCATCCGTTTGTTGCAAAGAGTTTTGTTGTTTTGGATCTTCTTCATGTAATTGATGAAGTTTCTAAAACTAATACCACAATCCTGATTACTGGAGAAAGTGGCGTTGGAAAAGAACTTTTTGCTGAACAGATTCATTTGCGTTCGGACAGAGCTCAAAAACCTTTTGTTCGCGTAAATTGCGCGGCTCTTTCTCAGTCGATTCTTGAAAGTGAACTTTTTGGTCATGTAAAAGGAGCTTTTACCGATGCTGTTTGCGACAGAAAAGGACGTTTTGAAGTTGCAGACGGTGGAACAATTTTTCTTGATGAAATTGGTGAACTGCCATTGGACTTGCAGGCAAAGCTGCTTCGTGTTTTGCAGAACCACAGTTTTGAACGTGTTGGTTCTAGCGAAACGGTTACTGCCGATGTCCGTATTGTTGCAGCGACTAACAAAGATCTTGCAAAAATGGTAAGTGAAGGAAAATTCAGAGAAGATTTATTTTATCGACTGAATGTAATGCCTTTGACGATTCCTCCATTGAGAGAAAGAAAGGAAGATTTGCTTCCGCTTGCGAAATTCTTTTTATCGAAATTTGCAGAGGAAACAAAAAAAAATTTTCAAGGGTTTACTGCTACGGCAGAAAAAGTTCTTCTTGAATATTACTGGCCTGGTAATGTCCGTGAATTGGAAAATTCAATAGAAAGGGCTTGTGTGCTTGGTAAACCGCCTTTTATTCAAGCTGAAGATTTGCGTTTAAGTACACCAATTGTAAGTGGGGGCGGAGAGTTAAAAACTTCCGGATTTGAAACACTTGCTGATGAAATTGCAAATTCTGCTGATGGGGATCGTTCCCTGAAAACAGCTTTAAATAAATTTAAAACGGCCTATGTTAAAAAGATTCTTGATGAAACTTCATGGAATCAGACGGCGGCTGGAAAAATACTTGGAATACAGCGGACTTATGTTTCAAGGCTCATGAATGAGCTGCATATCCGTTAACTTGCGGTAAAAAACGCTTATATTTTGGGAGAAAATTATGGCAGATAACGAAAATTCTACATCGACAAAGGCAAATGCATTTCTTGAAAAAAATGTAAAAGTTCTGGTCGGAATTATTGTAGTTTTATTGGTTTTGACTGGAGTTGCAGTTGCAGGCTCTTCTATTAACAAAAAGTCTGTTGAAAAAGGTCTCGCAGAAATTGATAACATTGAATATTCATTTAAGAAAGGTGCAGATGAACTTTCTGCAGAAGATTTTGCTGCCCGCCAGGATAAGACTTTAGCTGATCTTGAAGTGCTTGCTTCTAAAAATGGAATTGTTGGAATTCGTGCAAATATGCTCAAGGCTGAAATTCTTTTTGAAAAGAATGATTTTGAAAACAGCCGCAGTGCATGGCTCAAGGCTGCTCAGGCTAAAAAGTCTGCTTATACGGCTTCAATCTGTTTTTATAATGCTGCCGTATGTTCAGAAAACCTTAATGATTTAAACTCTGCAACTGATTATTACACTAAGGCTGTAAGCAATGAAGAATTTTATTTAATTGACCATGCTTATTTTTCTCTTGGCCGTGTAAACGAAGCAAAGGGAGACAAAGAAGCTGCTCTTGTTTCTTACCAGAAGATTTGTGATATTCATCCTGCTTCTTCCTGGGCAAATCTTGCAAAGACAAGAATTATTGCACTTAACGCTTCTAAATAAAACGTAACTTTTAATAATTAAAAATATTTTATTGTTATGAAAAACTTCCGTAAGACAGACAAAATCAATTTTTTAGTTTTTTTTGTCCTTGTGGAAGTTTTTTTTATGTCCTGCGGTCTTGAAGAAACAATTAAGGTTGAAGCGCCTGTAAAGACTGTTTCTACTCCTCTTTATTCAGATACAGATTATTCAAACCGCTACTGTGGTTTTGTAACTGTAGAAGAAGCGAATAGCGATATGGACAATGCAAAATTTATAGGCACAGAAATTTATTACAAAATCTACAATAACTATTCTGCCCTTACTTCCCAGCGTTCTGCAATAACTTCTGTAAACACTGCAAGTAATGGAACTGCCGCTGCGACAAAATTAGAAGGTTATACTTTTCAAAAATTGATAACATACCCGCAAATTGGAGATGTTTCTTGTTTTGTTCCTTCGGAAAACAGTGATCGTGTTATAATTTTTCGTCCAAAGTCTTATAAAGGTCAGGAAGAATATCTTGGAGATGCTTTTGAAAGATTTCGCGCCTGCGTAAAATTCAGCGATTGTCTTCGCGCCTTTGTTACAGGATCTCTTTATACTGATGATACTGATGATAGTGACAGCAAAGGTGTTTTAAGAAATGTTTATTATGATAATACAAGCAGCGTATGGAAAGTTTCTTCTAGCGCTACAGATTATGATTATTCAAATTTTTCAACGCTTAGCGCGGATGCAACTGTTACGCTTTGTGTTCCTTGCAGATTTAATTCAAATTCGTTTGATTTTTTTGACGATTTAGATACAAATGAAAAGACACATATTGAACCTGTATACGGCGATGAGGATTATTATTACAGTTCAACTTCTTCTGCTGATAATACTTATTATGTTCAATTTTTTGCTGTCGGGCTTGCTTTTGATTCAAATACATTAGGAACAGCTTACAGTCTTGTTCTTGACCTTGGATCAATTGCAATAATTAAAGATGAATGATTTGCATGTATTTTTTGCATTGCATTTTTTATATTGAAAAATAAAAAAGGTGTTTTTTATGACTAAAAACAAATTAAAAGTTTTGTCGCTTGCGGTAGTTTTTTCTTCCCTGCTTTTTTCTGTGCTGAATGTGTCGGTTCATTTTGATGTTTCGCTGATAGCGCTTCCTTTGTCTTTGATTTTTACATTTTTTATTTTTTTTGCCGGCTATAGTCATCTTTTTGGAAAAGAAGACAAGCGTTTTATCAGCGTTTTTCGTGAACTTTTGCAGTACGAGCCTTATGTTTTGCTGATTGTCTTTGTGTTCAGGCGTGCTGGAGAAAAAGGAACTTTTTTTGCCATTGATTTAATTCAGGTTATTTTGTGGTGCGTAACAAGTTGTCTTTGTCTTTACATTCTTTACTTTATAAATCCAAAAAGAATTTCAAAAATTGACGAAAGCTGGAATGAATATATTTTGGCTCACACTATAACTAAAAAGCACGGATTAAAAAGAATTGGAGCCGAAATTGTAAGCTGGATTGATGCACTTTTGCAGGCTGTTTTTATGGTTCTGCTTTTGAATGTTTTTATAGTTCAGCTTTACGAAATTCCTTCGGAATCAATGGTTCCGGAATTTTTGATTCGTGATCGTGTTGTTGTTTTTAAGACAGCAAGTGGACCAAAATTCCCGCTTTCTAAGGTTGGAATTCCTTATATCAGAAATTATAAGCGTGGCGACATTGTTGTTTTTAGAAATCCACATTACGCAGAAGACCGCAAAAGCGAAGTCCGTACATTTTTAAGCCAGATTGTTTATATGTGCACTTTGACGACAGTAAATTTAAATGTTGACGAGGGCGGAAATCCAAAGGCTGATCCTTTGGTAAAGAGAATTACCGGAGTTCCTGGAGAACAGCTGATGATGCAGGATGGAATTCTTTATTCACGCACAAAAAAAAGCGATGAATGGAAGGTCGTTGAAAAAGATGCCGAATACGCTGAGTGGAATTTAAATACTGTAAAAAAATCTGTTAAAGCGGGCCTTACAAGAGAAAGTTATGTTGTAAGTCAGGCAGAATATGATTCAATGATTGAATGTGAACAAAAACGCCGTGATTTTGATATAAATCTTTTTAAAACTGAAGCTCTTGGACTTGCGAATCGTTTTGAATCTTTTACAAAGTTGAATAAGGGCGAAAAAAGTGACAGTCCGCTTGAAGTTTTGAATTCTCAAAAATATCTTTTTGAAAATTCTCTTTTTGGACAGCATTATGCTTATGCAACAGAACTTTTTAACAATAAAAATGGTTCTGAATGGTTCAGGCGTTTTATGACTTCCTGGTTTGAAGCCGGGGATTTTAATTTTAACGGGGACCTTTATTCACAGGCAAATTTTAAATTCAATTTGATGATAAAGCAGGTTTTTGGAAAACTGGTTGTCCGCGATGCTGAACTTCTTGCAAATGGAAAAACTATTGAAGAAATAAAGAATGATTCACTTATTATTGAATATTTACAGTCTGCAGCCATGCTCAATAGTTATGCATTTTTAATGGACAGAAGAAATATGCCAGTCTTTCCTGCAAGTGACGCTAACGGTTCTCCTGTGTATATTCCGCAGAACTCATATTTTATGATGGGAGACAATCGTTTTAACTCTCTTGATATGCGCCATTCTTATAATAACTGGCTTGCTCCGCTTACTGAAAAAGATCCGCTTTCTGTAACTTATCTTACAGATATGGAACCTCAGTATGTAAACCGTTCAAAGATTTTAGGTTCAACGAGTTACAGATTCTGGCCTTTAAATCGTTGCGGAGTTCCTGGAAAAACCGGAAAGTAAAAAAAAGCCCTTTGCAAGTCTGCAAAGGGGTTATGTTTTTTCTGACGGAAAGTGTCGAAAATTAAACTTTTGAAGATTTCTGTCTTTTATGCTTTTGCGCCATATTCTTCGTAGTAGGAATCGATGCGTTTTTTGATTTCGTCTGTAATCAATGTTTTGTCGCCTTCTGTGTAAAGTGCGTCAACAACATCTTTCATAGAAACGATTGCGCGTGCAGGGAAGCCGTATTTTTCTGTAATTACGCTTAATGCTGCCTTGTCGCTGTCTGGGGCTTTTTCCATGCGGTTTAATGAAACAATTTCTCCAACAATTTTTATTCCGCCTGGAGTTGTTTCCTGTGCTTTTATTTTAGGATATGTTTCTTCGATTGATTTTCCTGATGTCGTAACGTCTTCGATAATTACAACGCGGTCTCCGTCCTGGATTTTGTATCCTAAAAGTGAACCTTTATCTGCACCGTGATCTTTTTCTTCTTTTCTGTCTGAGCAGTATTTTATTTCTTTTCCGTAAAGTTCAGAGTATGCGAGTGCAGTTACAACTGCCAGTGGAATTCCTTTGTAGGCAGGCCCAAAAAAAACATCAAAATCGTCGCCAAAGTTGTCATGAACTGCCTTTGCGTAGAATTCGCCAAGGCGTTTTAATTGTCCTCCCGTAACGTATGCGCCGGCATTCATAAAAAATGGTGATTTTCGACCTGATTTAAGTGTAAAATCACCAAATTTTAAAGCCTTACATTCAACCATAAAGTCTATAAATTCTTTTTTGTAATCTTCCATAATATTTTTACCTCTTGAATAAAGATTAAATCATAAAATCATAAAATTTTATAGAGTTTTAATAAATTACTCCAAATAGCCTCTCGCCGGGAACCTGCCCGCAATCCGCATGCTTCGCTATGCTCTTAGAATGCGTTTGGTGCAGAAAAGTGGCTACGGTTAATTTACATTGACGTTGCGCCGAATCCTGCTGGCAGGAGGGCTTTTAAGGTTGTTTCTTTGTAGTTTTTGTCGCTGTCGGCGCATAAAACTGTTAAATCAGGGGCAAATTCGTACAAAAACTGCCTGCACATTCCGCAGGGGGTGCACAGACTTTTGCTTGAGCCACAGATTGCAATTGCTTTAAAACTTTTTTTGCCTTCGCTTATTGCCTTTGACATTGCAACTCGTTCGGCACAAAGCCCGCAGGGATATGAAGCGTTTTCTATGTTTGTTCCTGTGTAAACGCTGTCGTCTGAGCACAAAAGTGCTGAACCAACCTTGTATTTTGAATACGGTGAATATGAATTTTTTTGAGCTTCTAAAGCCTTTGTTATGAGTTCTTCGTTTGTCATATTTTTATTTTAATACGCTTTTTGTTTTGAGCAATGCTTTTTTTGCGGTAAGGATTGTAGCAACGCGCAGCGTTCCGTAGCGTAAGCGGAGGAATGAGCCGCGCAAGACGGCGAATTGCGGAAAGCCTGACGGCGCGCAGCGCCGGACCGCCCGTAAAAATAA
Organism: Parabacteroides distasonis; assembly: GCA_963659855.1. Lineage (GTDB taxonomy): Bacteria > Spirochaetota > Spirochaetia > Treponematales > Treponemataceae > Treponema_D. The sequence continues at coordinate 6,414 of CAVKVK010000090.1, forward strand.
AAAAATCTTGTATAAAGAAAGGAAAGTTAATATAATCTTTAGCGAAATTGAAAATATTAAGCAAAACTTAAGTTTTTGTTTTGGGAGAAAATTATGGAAAAAACTATTGCATTGATTCCAGGAGATGGAATCGGTCCTGATGTTGTTGCAGAAGCTGTAAAAGTTCTGGACGCTGTTGCAAAGAAATATGGCCACAAATGGAAGTACAAAAATGTAATTGCCGGTGGTGCTGCTATTGATAAATTTGGAAAACCTCTTCCGCAGGATCAGCTCGACATCTGTCTTTCCAGTGACGCTACCTTGCTTGGTGCTGTCGGCGGACCAAAATGGGACAACGTTGCTCCAGAGATTCGCCCGGAAAAGGCTTTGCTCGGACTTCGTGGCGGAATGAAAGTATTTGCAAACCTTCGCCCGGCTGTAATGTGGCCTCAGCTTAAAGATGCCTGCCCTCTCAAAGACGAAATCGTTGGAGATGGTCTTGATATTCTCGTTGTTCGCGAACTTACCGGCGGAATTTACTTTGGAGAGCGCGGAACTGCTGCTGACGGAAGAAGCGCATGGGATACAGAAAAATATTCATGGGAAGAAATTGAAAGAATCGTTCGCTTAGGATTCCAGTTTGCCCAGAAGAGACAGAAACATTTGACTGTTGTTGATAAGGCAAATATTTTGAATTCCAGCCGTCTTTGGAGAAAGGTTGCAGAAGAAGTTCACAAAGAATACAACGATGTAACTTTGGACTTCCTTTACATTGACAACGCTTCTATGCAGCTTGTAAGAAATCCACGCCAGTTTGACGTAATTGCAACAAGCAATATGTTCGGCGACATTCTTACAGATGAAGCAAGCCAGATTACAGGTTCAATCGGAATGCTGGCTTCTGCTTCTCTTGGAGACGGAACAGGTCCTGGACTTTATGAGCCGATTCACGGAACAGCTCCTGATATTGCCGGAAAAGACCTTGCAAACCCGCTTGCAACAATTCTTTCTGCTGCAATGCTTTTGCGCTACAGTTTTAAGCTTGAAACAGAAGCAAAGGCAATCGAAAACGCTGTTAATGCAGTTCTTGACGCAGGCTGGAGAACAGGCGACATTGCTGGTTCTAAGCGTGAAGAAGTAAAGGCAGCAGGCAAACTCGTTGGAACAAAGAAAATGGGCGAGCTTGTTGTAGAAGCCCTTAACTAATAAAGATTTTTGATTTTTATGCCGTACAGATTTTGCGCTGTGCGGCTTTTTTTTTGTTTGATTTAAGGTGCGCTTTTAACTAGAATTACAGATACGTTTTTATAAGGAAAGGGTATGGAACATAATTCATTTGACGCGCTTGTTTGTGGTTTGTCTGAAACAGAACGCGTTACAATGCTTGAAAAAATGAAGGGGACGGGCACAGAAACTGAAAACCTGACTTTTGAAGATAAATTTAAAGACGACGGACAGATTCCGTTTGAGCAGCAGATAAAAAAAGAATCTTTGATTTTTAGATTTTTTTTATGGTTAAAAGCTATTTTTGCAAATACTACGGTTCAGGCGCTTTATAATGAACACAAGGTGGCTTTAGTTGCCCGCCAGATTGAAAATTTAAGCCCGGACATTCTTGACAGTAAACGCAATGTCCTGCTTTCCGGTTTTTACAATAAACTTACCGAATTAAAGCTTTGCGCCGATTTTTTTAGACCTTTTATTACTTATGCCGAAAACGACGAAAATTCTTTTTTAATTTTTTTAGGTTCAATCGTAATGCCTTCTATTGAATCTAAGATAAATGCAGAAGTTGATCCTTATTTACTCCCGCTTGACGCTGGATTGCAGCCAGAGCAGCGAATGATTTTGCTCCATAAACTTGATGATATTCTTGACGATATTAGTAACGAAGATCGTTCAAAAATGTACGAAACTGTACGTTCTTATGAATGGTTAAAACAGTTTACAAAACTTCCTTTTACGCGCTTTGTCGGGCTTTTTTCTACTGTAGTTGAAGGAAATTATTCATGCCCGTTTGGTTCTGTAGAAAGTGAACTTTCTTCTTTTTCTAAAATTTTATGCAATGGAATAAAGCTTTCTGAAGAAATACTAGAAGCTCTCTATCTTTTTTCTAAAAAAGGAAAATCGGCCTCTAATCTTGAAAATCTTGAAGAAACGGCTCAGCAGGCGTCAAATTTTATGCTCACTGCAAAGTCGCAGATTTCTATGATGAAGATGTTTATTACGAGCGTGCCTTTAAAATATGTTTGCAAGGTTGTTTACAATGAACCTTCCTGGTTGCCAGAAAGTTTTGCTGGTGGTGAAGACTGGTTTGTCCGTTATAAAACTAATTGGCGCAGATTTTTTGAACAAAAATGGAAGTCCTGGACTTTAGATTGCAGAAAAGAAATGTTAAAAAGCAGTCTTTACAAAAATTTTGGACTGGAAAACTTTCCTTTATTGCCAGAGCGTCCGTGGCAAAAACTGTGGAGCGGACTTGTTTTTCATTATGAACTTACGGCAGGCTTTTTGAACTGGTATTTGCACGAAAAATTCAATGAACACGAAATTGCACTAAAAACCGTTATGCTTGAAGGCGATTTTATTCAAAAAGAAAACAGAACTGAGTTTACAGAATCCTTTAACAAAATGATTCAACTGTCGGTTGATTTTCAGAATTTAAATAGAATGTTAAGTTCCGGCGGTGAATATGGAACACTTTTTTCAAAATTAAAAGATGAACATTTTCGTTCTTTGCAGGC
>CAVKVK010000091.1:0-9055 GCA_963659855.1 Parabacteroides distasonis
TAAGAGAACTTTCTGACAAAGGTTATTCAATAGAAATGATTGCCCGGGAGTTGAATTTAACAACGACAGAAGTTCAATTTTCTCTTGATATGGACATTTAGGTGAAGAAAAGGTTTTATATAAAACTGACCTTATTCTTTTTAACGGAATATTATTTAACGCAGATAATATTTTGATGTTATATTCATAGTGAATAGTTTTAGAAAACTAAAAAAATATAAAGATAAAGAGAGGATAGCATGGACACCCACGTTGAAGAACTGATCGACAGGATCAAAAAAGATGGCGTTGCCGCTGCTGAATCTTCTGCTTCTGAAAAAATTGCTCAGGCTCAGAAAGAGGCTGATAAGATTATTCTTAATGCAAAAGAAGAAGCAGAAAAAATTCTTAAGCAGACTAAAGAAGAAAATGCCCGCTTGGAAAAAGCAAGCGAAGACGCTATTAAGCAGGCTGGAAGAAACATTTTGCTTTCTTTCAGAGACAGTATCACAAAGGAAGTTTCAAAGCTTATCGGAGACGAAGTTGCATCTTCTTATTCGAAAGACACGCTTTCAAAACTTATTCCAGAAGTTGTAAAAGAATGGATTAAAAATACTTCTGCAGAAGACGTTTCTGTTCTTTTGAACGAAAAAGATTTAAAAGAAGTTGAATCAAATGTGAAGGCAGCTCTAAAAGCTGAAATTTCTAACGGTCTTACGCTAAAAATCGACAATTCAATTTCGAGCGGATTTAGAATTGGTGTAAAGGACGGTGCTGCATTCTATGATTATTCAGCAGAAGCTGTTGCTGATTTGTTCAGTGCATATTTAAATCCTAGAGTTGCTGCATTGATGAAAGAGGCGGCTAAATAAGTGAGTAATCAGTATTATCTTTTGGCACAACTTCCATCTTTCTCAGTTACTGATGAAAAATCAGTTTTGCCAATTACAGAAGAATACTTTTATGATCTGTGTTCCCGTTTTCTTGATAAAAAAAGTTTAGAGCAGTTAAAGAATCTTTCTCTTGAACCTCCGAGAAAAAAAATTCCAGCTGGCTCTGCTTTTTTGGACAAATGGTACGACAATGAACGCAATTTGCGTCTTGCTTTGGCTCAAATCCGTGCATTGCGTATGAATAAAAAGTTTAATCTTGAAAATGAGAGCTTTTCACCAGAAGTGGTTCAGGCTGCACGCACTGCAACTGGAATGGACAGTCCTCTTGCAGCTGAACAGTTTTTGAATCAATACAGATTGAAGCTCTTGGACAGCATTCGGCCTGCAGATGAGTTTTCTGTTGATGCTGTATATTCTTACGGATTAAAACTCAAACTTGCATTACGAATGAAAAAGTTCAATGCTGAAAAAGGTATGGCTTCTTATCATAAAATTTATGATTCAATTCTCAAAGGAGATATGGGAGATAAATAATGACGGATACAAAAGGAAAGGTAGTCGGCGTTAATGGAAACATGGTTTCTGTAGAATTTGACGGAAACATTTCCATGAACGAAGTTGCCTATGTAAAAGTTGAAAATTCCAGCCTGAAGAGTGAAGTAATCCGTATCCGCGGAAATGTTGCTCAGCTTCAGGTTTATGAAATGACAAAAGGCATTAAGAAAGGCGACGAAGTTGAATTTACTGGCGACCTTCTTTCTGCTGAACTTGGTCCTGGTCTTTTGGGACAGGTTTATGATGGTTTGCAAAACCCATTGCCTTTACTTGCAGAAAAAGCTGGCTGGTTCCTTGAAAGAGGTATTTATGTTGATCCTCTCGACAGAACAAAAAAATGGGCATTTACTCCGGTAGCAAAACCTGGAGACGTAAAAAAAGCCGGTGAATACGTGGGAACAGTTCCTGAAGGACCTTTTACTCACAAGATTTTTGTTCCATTCTACTTGCTTGGTTCGTATACTGTAAAATCAATAAAACCAGCTGGAGAATACACTCTCGACGACAAAATTGCAGTTCTTACTGACGAAAAAGGCAATGATGTTGAAATCGGACTTTCGTTTAAATGGCCTGTAAAACGTGCAGTTAACTGCTATGAAGAACGACTTGCTCCAACAGAAACAATGGTAACAAAGGTTCGTCTTATTGATACTTTCTTCCCGGTTGCAAAAGGTGGAACTTATTGTATCCCAGGTCCTTTTGGTGCAGGAAAAACAGTTTTGCAGCATACAACATCAAAATATGCAGATGTCGATATTGTAATTATTGCTGCCTGCGGTGAACGTGCCGGTGAAGTTGTAGAAACCCTTACAGAATTCCCAGAGTTAAAAGATCCTAAAACTGGAAAATCTTTGATGGAAAGAACAATCATCATTTGTAATACATCTTCAATGCCAGTTGCTTCTCGTGAAGCTTCTGTTTATACATCTGTAACATTGGCAGAATATTACAGACAGATGGGCCTGAATGTTCTTCTTCTTGCAGATTCAACTTCTCGTTGGGCTCAGGCTTTGCGTGAAATGTCTGGTCGTCTTGAGGAAATTCCTGGTGAAGAAGCTTTCCCTGCATACATGGAATCTTATATTGCAGCATTCTACGAACGTGCAGGTCAGGTTCGTCTTCCAGATGGAACTGTTGGTTCTGTTACAATCGGTGGTACAGTTTCTCCTGCCGGCGGTAACTTTGAAGAACCAGTAACACAGGCAACTTTAAAAGTTGTTGGTGCATTCCACGGTCTTTCACGTGCCCGATCTGATGCCCGTAAGTATCCTGCTATTGATCCGATTCAGTCGTGGTCAAAGTATCATGGTGTAATTGCAGCAGATAAAGTTAATTTCTGTTTTGACATCATGAAAAAAGGTGTAGACGTTGCTTCTATGATGAAGGTAGTCGGAGAAGAAGGAACTTCTCTTGAAGATTATCTTATTTATCTTAAAGAAGAAATGCTCGATGCTGTTTACTTCCAGCAGAACTCTTTTGATGCAATTGATGCAAATGCAACTGTTGAACGTCAGAAGTATGATTTGGATAAAATCATTAAGGTTTTAGGTTCTGATTTTGAACTTAAAGACAAGGATGAAGCCCGCACATATTTTAACCAGCTTCGTCAGAAATTCCTTGACTGGAACTATACAGAAGAAAATAGCGAAGCATTCAAAAAAACAGAAGCAGAAATTGACAGCCTTTATGCTTCTAGAAATGGTACGCTTACGGCTCAGGCTGAGTCTTTGCTAAAGGCTTAATTGGAGGACGGTGAAAAATGAACAAAGTATATAGCAAAATTGAATCAATCACTGGTTCCGTAATTACAGTAAAAGCTGAAGGCGTAAAATATAACGAACTTGCAGAAATTACTACACGATTTGGAAAATCACTTGCCGAAGTAAACAAAATTGATGGCGACATTGTTTCTTTGCAGGTTTTTGCCGGTGGTCGTGGTGTTTCAACTGGAGATCAGATCCGCTTTTTGGGACACGATATGCGTGTTTCTTTTGGAGATGACTTACTTGGAAGAATCTTTAATGGTTCTGGAGAAGCAAGAGATAAAGGTCCTGCTCTTACAGACAACATGACAGAAATCGGCGGTCCTTCTGTAAACCCTTCAAAACGTATTCTTGCAGAAAGAATGATGAGAACAAACATTCCGATGATTGATATGTTCAATACGCTTGTTGTTTCTCAGAAACTTCCGATCTTTTCTATTTCCGGTGAACCTTACAACCAGCTGCTTGCGCGTATTGCCATGCAGGCAGAAGCTGATGTAATCGTTCTTGGCGGAATGGGTCTTAAGTATGATGACTTCCTTTATTTTAAGAAAACTCTTGAGGAAGGCGGAGCTTTAAGCAAGACTGTAATGTTTGTTCACACTGCTGCAGACCCTACGGTTGAATGTATTAAAATTCCTGATATGTCGCTTGCAGTTGCAGAACAGTTTGCATTGCAGAATAAAGATGTTCTCGTTCTTTTGACAGATATGACATCTTATGCCGATTCATTAAAGGAAATTGCCATTACACAGGAACAGGTTCCTTCAAACCGTGGTTATCCTGGCGACTTGTATTCACAGCTTGCAGCACGTTACGAAAAAGCTGTTGACTTTAAAGGAAGCGGTTCTGTAACAATTCTTGCTGTTACAACAATGCCTGGTGACGATGTAACTCACCCGGTTCCAGATAACACAGGTTACATTACTGAAGGTCAGTATTACCTTAAGGGTGGAAGAATTGAACCGTTTGGTTCTCTTTCGCGCTTAAAGCAGAATGTAAACGGCAAGACAAGAAAAGATCATCGCGCACTGATGGATGCCATGATTCGTTTGTATTCATCTTACAAAGATACACTCGAAAAAAAGTCCATGGGCTTTATGATGTCAAAGTGGGATGAAAAACTCTTAAAATACGGTGAACTTTTTGAAAAAGAAATGATGGATTTGTCCGTAAATATTTCTTTGGAAAGTGCACTTGATTTGGGCTGGAAGATTCTTGCAGATTGTTTTGATAAAGATGAAACAGGTATCAAATCTGAATTGATTGCAGAATTCTGGCCTGGTAAATAACAGGTATTTGGGAGAAAAAACTGATGGCAAAAATTAAGCTGACTAAAAATGAGCAGAAGGCACAGAAAGATTCGCTGAAAATGTATCAGCGCTATCTTCCTACGCTTACTCTCAAAAAACAGCAGCTTCAATCTGAGATCAGAACCATAGATCTAAAGGCTAAAAAAGTTCGTAAAGCTCGTGAACAACTTGAAGAAGAATTCAAGGTTTGGATCGGTGTTTTTGGCGAAGAAGAAGCCTTTAAAGCTGATATGGTAACAGTCCGTAACATAAAGAAGGGCACTGGAAATATTGCCGGTGTAACAATTCCTGTTTATGAAGGCGCAGATTTTTCCAGGGGAGACTATGATTTATACGAAACTCCACTTTGGATTGATCTTGCTGCCGACAGAATGGAAAAAGCTTTATCGTTGGATCTTGAAGCCAGCGTTCTCGATGAACAGGTCAGGCTGCTTTCTCAGGAATTGCGCACAACTTCTCAGCGTGTAAACCTTTTTGAAAAGGTAAAGATTCCAGAGGCAAAGGCTAACATAAAAAAGATTTCAGTTTATCTCGGTGACCAGCAGGTAAGTGCGGTTGTCCGCTCAAAAATTTCAAAAAAGAAAATTGACCAGAGAAACCGTGCAGCACTGAAAAATACTGAAAATGAGGGGGCTTGCCAATGATAGTCCCAATGAAAAAAATAAGCATTGTTGTTCTTGAAAAAGAAAGACGACAGGCATTAAAAACTCTTAGAAAAACAGGTGTTGTTCATGTTGAAGAAGTAAAGGGCGAAAGCGAAGAACTTAATGTAATTAAGCGCAAAAATTCAAAAGTTGAATTAGCAATTTCTTTGCTCTCAGACTTAAAGACAAAAAAAATTACTGAAGTTAGTTCTTTATCTCAGGAAGAATCTTTTGCACTTGCAGACAAAATTATCAATTTGTCAGAAGAAAAAAAGAATCTTTTTGCAGAAATTGCATCTGACAAAATTGAACTGGAACGTTTATCTAAGTGGGGAAGTGTAGATCCTGCAGATTTTGATTATCTTGCAGAAAAAGGTGTTTATCTTTCAATGTTTGAAATTCCAGCGAATAAATACAATTCGCTCGATGAAAGCATTGATACACTTCTTGTAAATGCTGATAAAGAACATGCCCGCTTTTTTGTAATTACAGATCATAAGCTAGATGTAAACGAACGTCCTGAAAATCTTGCACCGGAAGCCTACCGTGTTGTTTTACCAAGATGTTCGACAGTGCAGATGGCTGCAATTGTAAAAAAGAATGAAGAGCGGATTGTTGAAATTGACAATCAGATAAAGGATTCTGCAAAGTATCTGCCTTCACTTCAAAAGGCTGTATCTGGCTTTGGTAAAGATATTGAACTTGAAAATCTTTATAGCGGAATGGGACTTGAAAGTTCTGATGATGCAAAAGAAAGTTCAGTTCGTCTGGCATGGCTTACAGGCTATGTTCCAGCAGAAGACCTGGCAAAACTTGAGACAGTAGCAGTTGAAAATAAATGGGCATTTACTGCAAGTGATCCAGAACCTGATGATGCAGTTCCAACGAAACTTAAGAATAATAAGTTTGTTAGTCTTATTTATCCAGTTACAGACTTCTTAGGAACTGTTCCTGGTTATAATGAATATGATATTTCAAACTGGTTCCTTTTGTTCTTTACAATCTTCTTTGGAATGATTTTTGGCGATGGTGGTTATGGTGGACTTTTGCTTCTTATTGGAATTTTAATGCTGATTCCTTCTATAAAGAACAAAAAAACTCCTCCGGCATTTGTATTTTTGTTAACCTTGCTTGGTTTTGCAACGATGGTTTGGGGCGCTGTAACCTGTACCTGGTTTGGTTTAACACCAGATCAGCTGCCAGATGCAATCAAACTTTTGTCAGTTCCTGCATTATCAAATGTTACTTCTACAACAGAAGGAATAAAAATGGTTTTGCATGATGCAAGCGGGGCTGCAACTGAAATTTCAAATGAAGCCTGGGTAAAAGAAAATCTTCAGATATTCTGCTTTACGCTGGCTTTAATTCAACTTGCAATAGCTCACTTAAAGGGAATTGCAAAAAATATACGGACGCCTAAATTTCTTGGTGAAGTTGGTTCGCTGTTACAGCTTGTTGGTATGTACTATGTTGTTTTGAGCATGGTTGTAGATGGAGTTCGATTCCCGCTTGGAATTTCTCCAGAAACTTACTATCTGTTCGATAAACTGCCTGTACCAACTCTGGCAATCGGTGCAATCGCCTTTGGTTTTGCGCTCAGCTTTATTTTTGCAAACTACGACGGAAGTATTGGAAAGAGTATTCTTGAAAGTTGTAAAAATATAGTTTCGGTTCTTTTGGGTGTTGTAAACGTATTTTCTGATATTGTTTCCTACATTCGTCTTTGGGCCGTTGCTCTTGCTGGTGGTGCAATTAGTGCAACTGTAAACGAAATGGCAGGTCCAATGCTTGGTCACCTTGCAATGTTTATATTTGCAATTTTGATTCTTACCGTTGGACATGGATTGAACATGATTTTGAATGTTCTTTCGGTTATTGTTCATGGTGTTCGTCTTAACACTTTGGAATTCTCAAATCACTTGGGAATGAGCTGGACGGGATTTAAATATAAACCGTTTAGTGAATAAAATTTAAAAATCCGTCTGAAAAAAGTCAGACGGTAAAAATAAGAAATTATCCTAATTTTAATTAAAAGGAGAAATATTATGGAATTTTTAGGACAGTTTGGTTGTGCAATTGTAATGGGTATTGCTGCTCTTGGTTCAGCTATTGGTATCATGATTTCTGGACAGGCAGCAATCGGTGCTTGGAAACGCTGTTATATGGCTAATAAGCCAGCACCTTTTATTCTTACAGTATTTGCTGGTGCACCTTTGACACAGACAATTTACGGCTTCCTTCTTATGCAGACAATGATGGGCTCTGAAGCTGCTCCTGGTTTTAAACTCGGAATTGGTCTTATGTCTGGTATTGCAATGAGTGCTTCTGCAATTGCTCAGGGAAAAGCTGGTGCTTCTGGTTCTGATGCTCTTGGTGAAACTGGAAAAGGTTTCTCTCAGTACATCATGGTTGTAGGTCTTTGTGAAACTGTTGCTTTGTTCGCAATGGTATTCTCAATGGTTGCTCTCGGCTAATTAAGAAAAAATTATAGAAAAGGCGGTCTTTTATGACCGTCTTTTTTTTTATTTTTTTTTGCTATACAATAATTCTATGAAACAGTTATATAAAACCACAAAAAAAGTTTTTATTGGTGGTAATGGTAATACAGAACGACTTTCGATTGGAGGAGATTCTCCTGTAACAATTCAAACTATGTGGAAAGAAAGCATAGTTGGTGTAAAAAACAATCCTGAAAAAATTTCTGAAATTGTAAAAAAAATTAACAGCTTAAAACTATTAGGCTGCGACATTATTCGTTTTGCAGTTCCTGATATGGAAAGTGCAGAAAGTTTTATTGAAATTTGTAAAGCTTCTACAATGCCGCTTGTTGCTGATATTCATTTTGATTACAGACTTGCATTAAAATGTCTTGAAGGACCTGTTAGCGCAATCCGCATTAATCCAGGCAATATTGGAGCAAGAGACAGAGTTGAAGCTGTTGTAAATGGTTGCCGTGACAAAGGTGTTGCAATTAGAATTGGTGTTAATTCTGGATCTCTGCCTCACGATCTGGCAGATAAGGTTGCAGCCGGTCAAATATCAAGAGCACTTGCTTTGAGTGAAACTGCTGCCCGTGAGTCTAGCGTATTTGATGAATTAAATTTTGATCAGTTTGTTGTAAGCATGAAGGCAAGTTCTGTGCAGGAAACAATTGATGCTAACGAAGATTTTGCAAGTCGTTTTGAAATTCCTCTTCATGTTGGAGTAACAGAAGCCGGACCTTTAATCACCGGAGTTGTAAAATCAACTCTTGCATTCAGCCATTTATTAAATGAAGGAATCGGAAACACAATTCGTGTAAGTCTTTCTTCTTCTCCAGAAAACGAAGTAATTACCGGACTTGAAATTTTACGCGAATGTGGAAAAAGACAGGGAGGCGTAAAACTTGTAAGCTGTCCTCGCTGTGGTCGTCTTGGTTTTGATGTTCATGCATTTATGGACAGATGGCAGAATAAATTGCTTTCAATGAAAAAAGATATAACAGTTGCTGTCATGGGCTGTGTAGTAAATGGACCTGGAGAAGGTAAGCACGCAGATTTAGGAATTGCCGGCGCAGGCGGAAAGGCTGTTCTTTTTAAGAAAGGTGTTATCGTGGCAACTGTTGACGAAAAGGATGCTGATGCAGCTTTTGAAAAAGAATTAAATACTTTTTAGGAGAGTTGTGCATCAATGAATAAAAAAAAGAGTCTTTTTTTCGTTATTTTCCTTTTTTGCTTTCAGATTTTTGCCGTTTCCTATTCAGAAAAATCCTGGAGAATTCTTGAGCAGTCTCAGGTTTGTTTTGATTCAAAAAATTACGGGGACGCTTTTAAATATGCAAACCAGGCACTTTCTTTGCGTAAGGAAGAATCGGAAAATGAATATAATATTCTTGATGCTGCAATTTCTCCTGTTCAGGTAAGAAAAGC
>CAVKVK010000092.1:0-9045 GCA_963659855.1 Parabacteroides distasonis
TTTAAGCAGTGTCTTTGGTGTATAATTCTTATGGTTCATTCGGCTCTCCATTCCCACCCCAATAAGAATTAAAGTCAGTTTAACTGCCTTGTCCAGTTTTTTTTATTTCTAGAAACACCTCCTTTATGTTACCTTATCAACAGGGACTTATTCAGTCCCTTTAATTTTATGGTAAAATGAATCTCATCAAAAAAATTGCGGCACTCAATAAAAACCTTTAAAATCAATATTACAAATAAAGAAATATCTTCAAAGGAAAAAATTATGAAAATTGCAGTTTATTGTGGTTCTGGTTTTGGAAATAATTGCCAATTTGCGAACTCTGCGTGCGAACTTGGCGAATGGATTGGCAAAAATGGTCATTCTCTTGTTTATGGGGGCGGAGAATCTGGCTTAATGGGAGAAGTCGCAAAATCAGCAAAACAGAACGGCGCTTATGTAACTGGAGTTATTCCTGTAGATGTTGATTTTATTGCAAACCGGCCTCAACCTTATTGTAATGAAGTTTTAAAGACGAAAAACATGAGCGAACGTAAAGCAAAAATGCTTGAAATAGCAGACGCTTTTATTGCTCTGCCCGGAGGAATTGGAACTTTAGACGAAATATCTGAGGCAATTACTCTGGCAAAATTAAATGTTTACAATAAAAAATCAATTTTATTCAATAAATGCGGATATTACGAGCCACTAAAAGAAATGTTTCAAGAAATGGTAAAAACAGATTTTATGAAAGCTGAAGATATAAGTAAGGTTTGTTTTGCAGAAACTATAAAGCAGATTGAAGAATTTTTAAGATAACTGATCTGAATTTTTTGTTTTATAAGTTCAACATAAAACTCAAATAGCCTTTCATCGGGAACCTTGATAAAGAAAATGACTTCCTGTCATTTTCTTTATCGCAAAAACTTTTTGGTTTTTGCCTTACTTTATCCGCCATCCGTGGCGGTCATTTACTGAATTCCCGGCTACGGCTATTTGATAGGTTAAACAAAAAACTGCATTTTCCTGCTTATTCAATTCATTGAAATAAAAACTCGACATTTTTAATATTCGTACCATTGACCGTCGCTTGTTAAATACCAGTCTGCAATTACTCCGTTCATGTCGGGATTGTACCAGCTTACAGAGCCGTCACGGTTTAAAACTACCAGGCGTCTGCTGTTTTTTGCGATTTTTACAGGAAGTGAAGCTGAGCGTTTATATTCAAAATTGCGTTTTGCCATTAAATTGTAGGAACGTATTCTTGATTTTCCCATGTTTGTGTACAAAATCGGGTAAGAAAGATAACTGATTGCGTTTGCATCTTCTGAATGTTCTTCGAGTAAGTGTTTTGTAAACTTTGTTGCCGGATTAAATGAAAATACTGAAGTTAATGCTTTGTTTTGAGAGTCTGTTCCGATTATAATTCCGTAAATTTCTGGATCTTCTACAGAAGGCTCAAAAGACAAGGCATAGGCAACGCTCCCTTTTAAATTTGTCAAAGGAACAGTTTCTTTTGTTTTTGTGTTTACATATAAAAGCGGAACGGCTGGGGAAGTTGCACTTGTTTTTGCAACATAAAGGTCATTTTCTGTATATAAAACAGCATCCTGAATTCCTGCTCCGTTATAAAGATTTTCCCTGGTTTTATCTGTAATAGAATATCTGTTTACTTTTGCCCCGCCTTCAATTGACAAAAGTGAGTCGTTAAAAATCTTAAGGGACTTTAAATTGAATTCAGGAGTAAATATTGTTGTTGTCTGTCCTGTAGAAAAGTCATAATACTGTACAGGTTTTCGTGTTTCTTTTGACCATAAAATTACACCGTTAGAATTGTAATTTAAAATGTTAGTTTGTCCCGGATTTGCTCCTTTTATATCGACTGCGCCTGTATCATACGAAGAAAGAACAATTGAATCCGGTGTCAAAAAATAAAAATTGTCGCCAGCAGATGCAATATCATAAATATGGTCATAACTTTTGTCGCTTAAAGACTGTAATACATCTACGCGTTCTGCTATTGAATTATCAAATTTATATAAATTGCCAGAATTTGTTCCGGCAAAAATTGAACCTGAAGCAATAAGATCTGCACAGACAATTTCTTCTTCTGGTTTTAAGCCTGTAAATGTTCGTATAAGCTGCGGTGCAATTACATTCTTGTTGCGGTCATTTTGAATCATATACATTTTAAACTGTCTGTTTTCATTTACAATGTAATAAAGATTTTCAAGTTTGTTAGAACTAAAAATTACTGGTTCTTTTCCTGCAACACTGAATTTTGCAATCGTGCTTCCAGTTGTTGCCTGTATTATAAAAATGCTTCCGTCCTTATAGCCTGCAAAAAAAACATTATTGTTAAACATGCAAGGTTGACTCAAAGAAGATTCTGTAAAAAACTTTGCTTTTTTTGCTCCTGTTTTTACATTGTAGTAACTTAAAGTTCCAACTGGCGAGTATGCGGCAATTGAATTTTCACTTTCGCTGCTCAAAACCATGCTTACAGCGCCTGTACTTTCTTTTAGTTTCTTTGAAGTGATTGTATTATTCTGAGTATTTAAAAAATAAGTTCCTTTGTCACTTGCTGTTCCGCACAAAACATAGGTTCCTTTTGCTGAATAGGTTAGAGAAGTTACTGGGGAACTGAATGTAAAGGCACATTTTCTTGATAATGTCTTAAAATTCCATATGCTGACCATGTTTATTCCGGCACCGTCAGTTTCGTAGATTGCAACATCGTTTCCGTTTGGGCTTCGGGCAATCATTTTTATTTCGGCGTCCGTAACCTGGTAGTGTTCTCCTAAGGAATCATCTGTCCATTTTATGATAAATCCGTCTTTTCCTGCGCTAAAAAATGTATTCTGCTCAGTTGTCTGATTATCTAAAACTGCAATTCCATTTACAGTTCCATCGTGCGATTGTGTTGAAATATGTGATTGAGAAAAAATATTTACTGTAGAAAATGAAGTTAAAAATACAAGCGAAAAAAATAATTTATTTTTCATTAAAAAGCCTCAGAAAATAGTTAAAGTCCCCGATTACTGCAATTACAAAAAGAAAAGCAATAAACATAAGTCCGATATATTGAACAAAATATCTTATTTTTGGAGAAATTTGAACATGAAAAATTGCTTCAATCAGCGAAAATAAAATAAGTCCGCCGTCCAAAACAGGAACTGGCAGCAGATTCATTATAAAAAGCGAAATACTGATGATTGCAATAAAGCGCAAAATTGAAGAAAGCCCTGTTCTAAAATCCGTCGAAAAACTTTTTTCAACAGTATCGCCGAGCATTGTAGTTATTGAAGCAGGGCCGCTTACAGCCTGAGTAATTTTTACACCTTTAAAAAGACTTTTTATTCCTGTTATAGAAGAAGTAAAAAGATTTTGTGTCTGTTTTGCACCCTGAACGATTGCGCCAAAAAAGCCGTAGCGTTTTGCTTCTCGTTTTTGTGTTGTCGAAGGATCGCTTGCTACACCAATTTTTCCGGCGCCAGTTGATTTATCCATATCAGAGTGAACTATAAAGTCAAGTTCAGCTCCGTTTCTTAAAACTTTTACCTTTAAATCTTCATCTGGATGAACAGAAACAAAACTAAAAAGTGAATTAAAATCTTCTATTTTTTCATTATTTATCTGAATTATTTCGTCTCCGCTTTGTAAACCGCTTTTTGCGGCTGCGGATTGAATTTCCGGGTACAATTCATTGGCGAGTTTTATTTTTCCAGAAGCAGACCAATAAGAATAACCTGTCAGTGCAATTACAAAAAAAGAAACAAACGTAAGAATAAGATTAAAAAAAGGTCCTGCAAAAGCAATCAATGCACGCTTTACTGGATGAACTCCATAAAGAGAATCTTTTTCAGCATAAATTTTTGATTCTCCGTTTTCATAGCTTTGAGCAAAATCCTGTTCACCTTTCATAGAACAGTAACCGCCTAGCGGCAAAAGTGAAATCCGCCAGTCAACATTTTTGATTTTTTTGTGAAGAAGAACTGGTCCCATTCCAATCGAAAAAGCTTCAACTTTTACGCCACATAAAACTGCAAATAAAAAATGTCCCATTTCGTGGATAAATACAATTATTCCTAAAATAATAAGACCATAAATTATTTTTAATATCATTTAGAGTAATTTTCCTGCAAGGGTTCGTGCCAAAGAATCTGCTTCAAACAAATCTTTTGTGTCTCGAACTTCTTTATTCCATTCATTTTCGTATGACATTACAGTTTCTACAATCTGAGCAATTTTTGAAAAATTGATTTTGCCGTCGATAAAAGCCCAGGTTGCAATTTCATTTGCTGCATTAAAAGCTATCGGATTTGAATTATCTTTTTCTGCTGCCAAAAAAGCAAGTTTTAACAGTGGAAAATCATTCATTCTCGGTTTTTCAAATGTTAAAGTCCGGCTTCCATCGCCTGTATCTGTCAAATCGAATGGTTTCATAAAATTTGTATTTACATTTGGCCAGGTCAGAGCCTGTAAAATAGGGTGTTTCATGTCAGGTTCACTGAACTGACCGTAAACAATTCCATCTTTTGTGCGTACGAGAGAATGAATTATGCTTTGCGGGTGAACAACAACCTGAATATTTTTTGTTTCAAAGCCAAAAAGTCTTTTTGCTTCAATTACTTCAAGTCCTTTGTTGCCAAGAGTTGCCGAATCAACTGTAATTTTTACGCCCATATTCCATGTCGGATGTTTTAAAGCGTCCTTGAGTGTTGCGTTTGCAATTTTTGGAGAAGGCCATGTTCTAAATGGTCCTCCACTTGCAGTTATTATAAGACGTTCTACGTTTTCTTTTCCACACTGATTTAAAAGTGTAAAAATAGCAGAATGTTCGCTGTCCACCGGAAGAATTTTACAGTTATTCTTTTGTGCCAGAGCAAAAATTATTGGGCCTGCCATTACGACAGATTCCTTATTTGCAAGAGCTAAATCAATTCCCGCTTCCAAAACAAGAATGCTTGGAATTAAACCTGCACTGCCCGCAATTCCATTTACAACAATGTCTGGTTTTGACTCGTCAATAAGACGTTTTATTCCGTCTGTTCCTTCTTCGCTTGTAAGGGTTGAAGGACAATTAAAAAATGCAGAAAGTTCGTCTAATTTTGCTTTATTTTTATTTGCCGAAAGTCCGCAGCAGGTAAAACAATCCGGTTGATTTTTTATAATATCAACTGTACTCGAACCGATTGAACCTGTGCAGCCTAAAACTAAAATCCGTTTTTTATTCATTTTTTACTGAAGAAGTGAAGGGTAGAGATGTGTGATTGCAAAGTAAAAAACCGGGGCAGAAAAAACAATACTGTCGATTGAATCTAAAATTCCGCCACGACCAGGAATTATTGAACCTGAATCTTTGCAGTCAGAAGAACGTTTTAAAACTGATTCAACTAAATCGCCCAAAATCGAAGTAATTGAAATTAAAACTCCCAGCAAAATCAATTTTACAAGTGAACCGTCAAAAATATTTTTCCACAAAGACCAGCTTAAGTATCCGCTGAGAACTGAACCTAAAATTCCACCGCAAAATCCTGCAATGCTTTTATTTGGACTTGCTTTTATAAAACCTTTGTTGTTTTTGCCAAAAAGGTTTCCAAAAAGCCAGGCTGCTGAGTCGCAGAAGAAAACCATTGTCAAAAACATTATCAAAACCTGTCTGGAATTCTTTAAAAATGTAAGGCGGGTTAAAAATGTTAAAAGAAAACCTGTGTAGGTTAAAATTGCAATTGAAGTAATTATATGACTGTTTGAATCTTCAAATGTTTTTGAAAAAACTTCCGTAGAAAGGCAGATTAAAACAGCAACGATAAAACAAAAATCAACATAAGTAACGTCAAAATTAAAGATTGCTCTTAAAAGCATTGAAAAATTGATAAAACCAGCAAGAATCAAGACCAGATTTTTGTTCTGCAGTTTAAAATTGTGTGCAAGAATTGAATAGAATTCTGTTGCTGCAATTACAGAAACTGCTGTTACAACAACGTGAATTGCGAGATGGTTATATTGATTCAGCATTACAAGTGCTATAACAAGCGGAACGCCTATAAAAAATATTCCTAATCGCGAAATAACCTTACTATTCATAAATCTTTCCTGTTATTTTTGGTCTGGCACGGCGCCAAATCTTCTGTTCCTTTTTTGAAATTCAACTATATCTTCTAAAAACTCTTCTTCCGTGTATTCTGGCCAAAGTGTGTCTGTAAAAATAAATTCTGCATATGCACATTGCCACAACAAAAAATTGCTTAATCTCTCTTCGCCACCAGTTCTGATCATTAAATCAACATCTGGCATTGCCTTTATATCCAGCGAACGAGAAACCAATTCTTCTGTAATTTCCTGTGCAGAAATCTGTTCTGATACTATCTTTTTTAATCCGCGAACAATCTCATCTCTTCCGCCATAATTTATGGCCAGGACACAGGTTGTTCCAGTAAAATGTTCAGTATCTTTTTTTGCATTTATGATTTCTTTTTGAACATCTTTTGGCAATCCTTCGAGATTCCCTATATGTTCAATTTTTATTCCATTGTCTTTATAAAATTGAAACTCTGCACGCAAATGTCCTTTTATCAAAGTCATTAAATATCCGACTTCATCTTGTGTGCGTTTCCAGTTTTCAGTTGAGAATGTGTATAAAGTTACGTATTTTATTCCAAGAGAGGCAGCCATGGCTACAATTCTTTTTGCAGAATTCAAGCCTTCTTTATGTCCTTGAGTTCGAGCTAAACCTCTTTGCTTTGCCCAACGACCATTTCCGTCCATTATTATTGCAACATGTTCCGGAAGGCCGTGGGCTTTTATTTCTTCAATGTTCATCAGAATTATCTATTTATGCTTAAAATCTATTAAGAAAGAATTTCCTTTTCTTTTGCATCGCAAACTGACTGAATTTCAGCAATGTATTTATCTGTAAGCTTTTGAAGATCGTCAGTTTCTTTTTTAAACTGATCTTCTGTGATTTCGCCAGCTTTCTGCTGTTTTTTTAAGTCATCGTTTCCGTCGCGACGAATATTGCGGATTGTCGTTTTATAGTTTTCTGCCATTGATTTAGCCTGTTTTACTAATTCTTTTCTGCGGTCTGCAGTAAGGGCAGGAATAGATATGCGGATTACTTTTCCGTCGTTTGATGGATTCAATCCAAGATCAGCAACAAGAATTGCTTTTTCAATATCTGCAATAAGACTTTTATCAAATGGAGAAATTACAACAGTGCGGGCTTCAGGAATAGAAATTTGAGCAACCTGATTCAGTGGTGATTTCTGACCATAATAGTCAACGCGAACTTTATCAAACATTGAAGCAGAAGCACGTCCAGTACGGATTGTGTTCATTTCGTTTTTAATTCCTTCAATTGTTTTTTCCATTTTTGCTTTTGCGTCGAATGCCATTTTTTTCTCCCATTAAAAAAAAGTATAAAAGTTTTTGTTTACCTAAAATGAAAAACTAAAAGCGGTCAGAGTTAATCCAACCGCTTTTGAACTGCTAAAAGCTACTTACCAAGAACAAAAAGAACGATCTTTCCGAATGAAAGTTTAGCACCAACGGCTTTTCCAACTTCTTCAAGTTTTTTAGCAACTGATACTTTATCGTCTTTTACGAATGGCTGATCAATAAAACAGCTTTCTGCAAGGAGTTTGTTGATTTTTCCCTGGAGAATTCCGTCTTTTACGTTCTGTGGTTTTGAAGCCATTTTTTCATCAGCATCCATCTGTGCAGCAAAAATTTCTTTCTGTTCATCGATGTAGCTCTGTGGAACGTCTTCTTTTGTTGTGTAAGCAGGTGTAAATGCTGCAAGGTGAAGACAACAGTCTTTTGCGAATGTTTTTACTTCATCAGCAGTAGAACCTTCTACGATTACAATTGCACCTGTTTTTTTGTCAGAGTGAACATAAGTTCCTGCAACAGCATTTGCTCCAACTTCAACAAAAGCAGCACGGCGTACAGCCATGTTTTCGCGGAATTTGATTGCGATTGTATCAATGAGTGCTTTGTGCTGATCATTGATTTCGCTGTTTCCACTTGCAAGTGTAATTTCTGCAGCTTTTTCAGCAGTTTCTGTAAAATCTGCATTGTTTGCTACGAAGTCAGTTTCACAAGTAACTTCAACCATAGCAATTTTATTTCCGTCCTGTTTAATAACAATACGTCCTTCACCAGTTGCACGGTCAGAACGTTTTGCCATTGCAGCAAGACCTTTTTCTTTCAAGATTTTTTCAGCTTCTGCGAGATTTCCGTCAGCATCCTGAAGAGCTTTTTTGCAATCCAGCATACCTGCACCAGTTGATTCGCGGAGAGCTTTTACGTCAGCAGCTGTAAATGTTGCCATCTGTGTCCCCTTGATTATTTGTCAAATTTTTCAGCGAGATCTTCATCATCGCTGTCATCTTCAGCAGAATCTTCTTCTTTTGGTTCTGTTGGAGTGTAGTTGCTGTAATCTGCAATTTCTTCATCGTCTTTCTTTGTTGAAGCATCTGTAACGATTTCTTCATCATCGTTAAGAGTTTCAATAATTTTAAGACCTTCTTCGTTGTTTGCTTCTACAACTGCATTAGCAATAATTGAAGTAAAGAGAGAAATAGCGCGGATTGCATCGTCATTACCTGGAATAGGGTAGTCGATTCCTTCCGGGTTACAGTTTGTATCTACAACTGCAACGATTGGAATACCCATGCGGTGAGCTTCTGCAACTGCAATCTGTTCTTTGTGTGTATCGATAATGAAAAGAATTCCTGGGAGTTCTTTCATTTCTTTGATTCCACCAAGGTTTTTAGAAAGCTTGTCTTTTTCTTTGAGAAGATTTGCAACTTCTTTTTTTGTGAGATTATCAAAAGTTCCGTCAATCTCCATTTTTTCGATTTTCTTGAGTCTCTGGAGTGACTTTTTGATTGTAGAGAAGTTTGTAAGCATACCACCGAGCCAGCGGTTGTTTACATAATACATGCCGCAACGTTCTGCTTCTTTTTGAACTGCCTGCTGAGCCTGTTTTTTTGTACCTACGAAAAGTACTGACTTTCCTGAAGCCACAACTTTGCGAACAGCTTCGTAGCTGTCTTTGAT
>CAVKVK010000093.1:0-2707 GCA_963659855.1 Parabacteroides distasonis
AATAACAGATGTCAATATAACAATTTTTATCTTTGTTCATTAACCTGCTTTTTTTTTTTTTTTTTACTGTTTTATTCGTTTTTATGCGGTTTGTTTACAAACATTGCCCTGAAAATTGATTTGTGCTAAAATCTTTTTCATTCTTTGAAATTCAAAATTCAACTATAAAGAATTTAATGAGGAAAATTATGTCTAAAACAATTGCTCTTGGTGCAGATCATGCAGGATATTTATACAAAGGACGTTTAATTGAACATTTAAAGGCAGCAGGCTACGAAGTAATCAATGTTGGAACAGATACAGCAGAAAGTGTTGACTATCCGGTATTTGCTCAAAAAGTAAGCCAGCTTGTTGCAGAAGGAAAGGCCAGTGCAGGAATTTTAATCTGTGGAACAGGAATTGGAATGAGCATGGCAGCAAACAAAGAAAAAGGAATTCGCGCCGCTTTGTGCACAGATTTAGTAATGGCAGAATACACAAGAAAACACAATAATGCGAACGTTTTATGTATGGGCGCCAGAATTATTGCATACGAAATGGCAGAAATGATTGCAGACAAATTCTTAAATACAGAATTTGAAGGCGGACGCCATCAGCGCAGAATTGATCTTTTTGACAAAAAATAATCAATACAACAGGAAAAATAAATGATTACTGACGTTATTATTATGGCAGGTGGTTTTGGAGAAAGATTGTGGCCGGCTTCCAGTCCAACGCATCCAAAACAGTTTATGGCTTTAAATGACAATATTTCTTTTTTGCAGGAAAGTCTGATTCGTGCTCTTTCTTTAAAAATTTCAGGAAGAATTGTCGTAGTAACCCGCAAAGATATAGAAAAAGAATGTACAGAGCAGATAAAGCGCCTTGCAGCAGTTTCTGAAGAAAACGAAGCAAGAAAACTTCTTGCAGAATCAATTGTCCTTGCAGAGCCAGCCCCAAAACATACTTCAGCCGCAATAATGACTGGAGTTGAACTTGTCTACAAACTCGAACCGGAAACGGCTCATACATTTCTGGTTTTAACAAGCGACCACGTAATTTCCCCGGTTTCTCAGTTCTGCATTGACTGCGCAAACGCTGCAAAAGCAGCAGAAAACGGTAAATTTGTATGTTTTTCTATTGCGCCGACTTATGCAAGCACAGGTTACGGTTACATAAAAGCCGGAGAAGATTTAACTGGAGAAGGTCACACATTCAAAATAGAGAATTTTAAGGAAAAACCTGACGAAAAAACTTCAAAAGAATATTTTGAATCAGGAAAATATTTTTGGAATTCCGGAATGTTTGCATTCGAAGGCAAAATGTTTTTAGCCGAAATGAAAAACTGCACTCCAAAAGTAAGTTCAGCTTTTGAGCCGATTGAAAAAGGTAAAAAACCTTCACTCAAGCAGCTAAATGGAGTTTATGTAATAAAAAACTGGCAGGAAATGGAAATTTCTTATCAGGAAGTTCCGTCAATTGCAGTAGACAAAGCAATTGCAGAAAAATCTGTAAATGCAGCAACTGTAAAAGCAACTTTTAACTGGACTGACGTAGGAAGCTGGGACACATTCAGTGAACTTTGCAAAAATCCTGCAAACAACAAAGTTGTTCAAATAGAAAGCGAAAATAATTTTGTTTACAGTGACATTCCTGTAAGCCTTTGCGGAGTAAAAGATTTAATCGTTGTTGCAAAAAACGGAAAACTGCTCGTAATGAAAAAAGGTGAAAGTGCACTTGTTCGTTCGGCTGTAAAGGCGATTGAACAATAAACTGTTTTTGTAAAAAGGCTCGGTTGAGCTTGAATATAAAATGTCCGGTCAGGATAAATTGAGGTATTTTTATGAAAAAAATTATCAGTGGCAAAGTTCGTGAAGTTTACGATCTTGAAGATGGCCGTATGGTTATTGTAACGACAGACAGACTTTCTGCCTTTGATGTTATTCTTCCGACAATGATTACCGATAAAGGTAAGGTTTTAAATGCTCTTTCAAACTTCTGGTTTGATTACACAAAAGACATTGTTAAGAATCACATGATTTCTTCAGATTTAAAAGACATGCCAGAAGAATTCCAGAAGCCGGAATTTGAAGGAAGAACAATTCTCGTAAAAAAACTCAAAATGATTCCTTACGAAGTAATTGTCCGCGGTTATATGTTCGGTTCAATGTACGAAGCATATAAAAAGGGTGAACCATTCCTCGGTCACAAGTTTGAAAAAGAATATCAGCAGGCAGAAAAACTCGATGAACCAATCGTAACTCCGTCAACAAAGGCTGCAGAAGGTCATGACATTAACGTTACAGTTGATTATATGAAAAATGATCTTGGTAAAGAACTCGGCGACAAAATTGAAAAAACTGCAATCGCAATTTACAAAAAATGCTACGAACACGCACTTAAAAACGGAATCATCATTGCAGATACAAAATTTGAATTTGGTCTTGATGAAAATGGCGAACTTGTCCTTGGAGACGAAGTTTTAACACCGGATTCAAGCCGCTTCTGGAATGCCGAAACTTACAAAGTGGGAACAAGTCCTGCAAGTTACGATAAACAGTTTATCCGCGACTGGCTCAAGGCTAACAACCTGGCAGGAGACCCGAATATTAAATCTGTTCCTGCAGAAGTTGTTGCAGAAACTTCAAAACTTTACCATGAATGTGTAAAAAAGATTACAGGTAAATCTCTGTAAATTTTTATTACAGATACTTTAAAAACAAAAAAG
>CAVKVK010000093.1:2717-8594 GCA_963659855.1 Parabacteroides distasonis
ATTTTCTGTCAGTTCCTTTTTTTATTAACTACCAAATGGTGCCAAGGACGGCGCTAAAAGTCAGCCAACCCGTACAAATTGCAAAGCAATTTGTGGTGCGACAGGATGTCGCACTAACGCTTTGAATAATTTTTTTCAACCCAGTTTAAATATTCTCCGGAAAGAATGTGGTCGATCCATTTTTTATTATTCAAATTCCATTTTACAGTTAACAAAAGTCCCTGTTCAAAAGACATTTTGCGTTCCCAGCCAAGTTCTGTTTTGATTTTTGTACAGTCGATTGCATAACGCTGATCGTGGCCCGGTCTGTCTTTTACGTGTGTTATAGTCTTTTTAATCTCATCTTCAGAAATTCCGGTTTCTTTTGCTGTAAGTTCAATGAGTTTATTGAGCAGTTTTATATTCTGCCATTCATTTTCGCCGCCAATATTGTATTTTTCACCAGTTTTTCCATTTTTTAAGATGAGCCATACAGCACGGTTGTGATCTTCTACATAAATCCAGTCGCGGATATTTGTTCCTTCGCCATAAACAGGAAGATTCTTTTTGTTTTGCATGTTTAAAATCATTAAAGGAATAAGCTTTTCCGGGAACTGATATGGTCCGTAGTTATTTGTACAGTTTGAAAGGGTAATTGGAAGTCCGTAAGTGTGGTGATAAGCCATTACAAGATGATCGCTAGATGCCTTACTTGAAGAATATGGAGAGCGAGGATCGTAGGCTGTTTTTTCTGTAAAATAACCGGTTGCCCCTAAAGAACCGTAAACTTCATCTGTTGAAATATGATGGAACAAAACATCGTCACGAGGATTGTCTAAACTTACGCCCCAATAATTTTTTGCAACGTCTAAAAGAGTGTATGTTCCAAAAATATTTGTTTTAATAAAGGCTTCTGGTCCTAAAATTGAACGGTCAACATGGCTTTCTGCTGCAAAATGAACTACAGTGTCAATTTCGTACTGTTTAAAAATTCTTTCAATCTGTTCACGATCGCAGATATTTACTTTTTCAAAAAAGTAACGTCTTTTTGATTCATCTTTTACGCCAGAACCAAATTCTCTGTCAATATCTTCGAGAGTTTCTCCATTGCCTGCGTAGGTAAGACAGTCAACGTTAATAATTCTTCCGTTAAAATTGGCATCTTCAAAAGCTTTTTCTGCACTTGTTGATTTTCCAAAAAGATAATGAATAAAATTTGATCCGATAAATCCATCTCCACCAGTTACAAGCACATTTTTAAGTTTACGCATAATAATCTCCCTATTTTATTTCGAATTTTTCGCTTTTTATAAAATCTTCAAGAGAATCTTTCCAGTCCGGAAGTTTTATATTTAAAGCATTTTGAATTTTTTGAGTATCTAAAACACTGTAAGCAGGTCGTTTTGCTTTTACAGGATATTCATTTGTTTTACAGCTGTTAATTACACAGTCGCTTGTAATTCTTGCGTATTTTTTTGCAAGTGAATAAATTTCTTTGCAAAAATCAAACCAGGTTGTCTCTCCGCTGTCTGTTACGTTGTATATTCCGTATTCAACTGTTTTTTTGTTTATTATTTCAAAAATTACGCGGCTCAAAGTTGAACAGTTTGTAGGAGTTCCTCTCTGGTCACAGACAACCTTTACGCTTTCTCTTGTGTTCATTGCTTTTGTCATTGTGTAGACAAAATTCTTTCCGTTAAAACCGTAGAGCCAGGCAGTACGCAAAATATAGAATTTTTGAGTTGCTGCAATAATTTTGTCTTCACCGTCTGACTTTGATTTTCCGTAAACACTTGCAGGATTTTTTTTTGCAGTTTCTTTTACGGGAGAAGTTGCAGTGCCGTCAAAAACATAGTCTGTGCTCACATAAATAAGAGGGCAGTCCAGTTTTTTTGCAATAAGTGCAAGATTTTCCGCTCCTAAAGAATTTATACAAAAAGCAGAATCCTGTTCATCTTCTGCCTTGTCTACTGCTGTATACGCAGAACAGTTGACAATAAAATCAACAGTTTTTTTATTTTCTAACAGTTTTTGTGAATATTTTTCCAGAGACAAAAAATCTGTAACGTCAACTTCGCTTCCAGTTCCTGCGTATTCAACTTTTTTTTCGTCAAACAGCTGGCACAACTGGCTTCCAAGCATTCCTCTGCAACCGGTTACCCAGATCATCGATTATTTTTCACTCCATTCACCGCCAATCCATTTGCCGGCCTGGTCAAAATAATTTCTTTTAAAATCGAATGCAGGATGTTTTGAATCTTTTTCGCTTAAAAGAGGCTGAACTTCTCCGCAGATTGATTTCCAGTCGATATTGATTGTTTTATCGTTCCACATTAAACCAGCTTCGTCTTCCGGATGATAAAAATCCGTACATTTATATGTAAAAACAGCAAAATCGCTCATTACATAAAAACCGTGTGCAAATCCTTCTGGAATGTAAAACATATTGTTTTTCTGTGAATCAAGAACAACACCGTAGTATTTTCCAAAATCAGGGGAAGAAGTTCTTAAATCAACTGCAACGTCGTAAACTTTTCCTTCTAACGCACGAACGAGTTTTCCCTGCGGATGTTTTGTCTGCCAGTGAAGTCCTCTTAAAACACCGCCTTTGCTTGCGCTCTGATTGTCCTGAACAAAGTGCATCTTTAATCCTGCATTAAAAAAGTCTGATTCTGAATAGACTTCTGCAAAATAACCACGTGAGTCACCAAAAACTTTTGGTTGAATTTCGTACAATCCCTCGATCGGGCATTTTTTAAATTCAAAAGGCATTAAAAATTCTCCGCAATGTATTTTAAGTAAGTTCCGTAATCTGTTTTATAGCCGGCAGCAGTTTCTAAAAGTTTTTCTTTAGAAATCCATCCGTTGTTGAATGCAATTTCTTCAATACAGGCAACATACATTCCCTGGCGTTTTTGAATTGTTTCGATAAAGTTTCCGGCTTCAGAAAGTCCTTCGTAAGTTCCTGTATCAAGCCAGGCAAAACCACGTCCCAAAATTTCGACATTAAGTTTTTTTGCATTGAGATATTCATTATTTACAGAAGTAATTTCTATTTCGCCACGAGCTGAAGGTTTTACGTTTTCTGCAATTTTTACAACATTGTTGTCATAAAAATAAAGACCTGGAACTGCATAATTTGATTTTGGATTTGCAGGTTTTTCTTCGATTCCAAGGGCTTTTCCGTTTTTGTCAAATTCTACAACACCGTAAGCTGTCGGATCTTTTACAAAATAACCAAAAATTGTAGATCCGCCTTCTTTTTCTACACGCTCTCTTGCATTTGAAAGGCTTTCTGAAAAACGCTGACCGTAAAAAATGTTGTCTCCAAGAACAAGGGCAACGCTGTCATCTTTTATAAAGTCTTTGCCAACAATAAAAGCATCTGCAAGTCCGCGCGGTTTTTCCTGAACGGCGTATTCAAACTTCATTCCAAGCTGAGAGCCGTCGCCAAATAACTGTTTAAAAACAAGAAGATCGCGCGGAGTAGAAATAATTAAAACTTCGCGGATTTGTGCAAGCATAAGACAACTAAGCGGATAGTAAATCATTGGTTTGTCGTAAATTGGAAGAATCTGTTTGCTGACAGCCTTTGTAAGCGGATAAAGTCTTGTACCGCTTCCACCTGCTAAAATAATTCCTTTCATAAAAACTCCCGTTCTCCTGTTCTTTGTGTAAAAAAAGCGCAAGGGATTGTAAGGGCGCGCGAAGCGCGATGTTTTTTGCTGATTTGAGCTCAGGCGAAAACAGCAAAAAACATTGAAGGCGAAAGCCGGAACCCTGAAAAGCCCGACGGTCTGCCGGTGCGCCCAAATAAAAAACTTTGAAAATTGTATCACCTTGAGTAGTTATTTTCAATTCGATAAAATGGGCAATTGTGTTATACAGATATTCCAAAGACGGACGTGGTCATCCTGTACGGACTGCCACTATTTATACAAAAAACGAACATAAAATTCCTTTAGAAAAAATTGACCCGGACTGCCTGAGGGTTGTTACTCATTTAAAAGATTGTGGTTTTGACACATACATTGTAGGCGGGGCAGTAAGAGATTTACTGGCTCAAAAAACGCCAAAAGATTTTGATGTCGTTACAAGCGCAACTCCAAGCAAAATAAAAAAACTTTTTAGAAATTCACGCATAATCGGAAAAAGATTCCGCCTTGTTCATGTTTTTTTTGGTGACAAGATTTTTGAAGTTTCTACGTTCCGCTCAATTATTGACGGAAGCGTGGGAAACAGTTTTGGTTCAATTGAAGAAGATGTTCAGCGCAGGGATTTTTCTTTAAACGCACTTTACTACGATCCAATAAAAGAACAGATAATTGACTATGTCGGTGGAGTTCAGGACATAAAAAAGCATGTTTTGCGCCCTGTTATTCCTTTGGACAGAATTTTTGAAGAAGATCCTGTAAGAATGCTGCGTGCCGTAAAATACGGATCTACCTGCAACTGCAAGATGAGTTTTGCCTTAAAACGCAAAATAAGAAAAAGTGCACACCTTCTTCTGCCAGTAAGCCCAAGCCGCCTTACAGAAGAAATGCTTAAAATTTTAAATTCCGGGCACGCTTATGATATTGTAACTGCCTGCCTCAAAACTGACCTTTACATGTATCTGCAGCCAAACGCTACGAGCCTTATGTATCAGTCTAAGGAATTTGAAAAAAAATACATGCAGAACCTTGCCGAGATGGACAAACTTGTTCAAAAAGATAAAAACTTACGTCTTGGACAAAAGCTGGTATTTTTGATTACGGATTTTATTGATTCGCTTACTGACTGGAAAAAAGAAATAATGACAAAAAGCGCAACCGGTGAACTTTATTTAAAAACCTGGTCGCAGGTACGCAATTTTGTTCTTCCGATTAATCCGCAACGCACCGAACTTGAATATGCAATTCGCCTGGCATTAAAAAACCTTGGAGTTGCAATAAAAATTCCAAAAGGTGCTTTTAAAGAACGTAAGCCAAAAAAGATTCTTTTAGAAGGAACAGTTTTACCAGAAGAAAAAGTAAATCAATCTTCAGTAAATTAAAAAGTTTTTACGCAGATTTTGAATCCGGCATTAAGATGTGGTCAACGATTATAGAAATGTCTTCCACAAAAATGCCGGTATCTTTTTCTATTGATTTAATTACATAGTTTTTAAGTTTACTGCTCAGTTCTGTAAGAGATTCGCCAAAAGGAACATCGATTGTTATAAAAAATTTGTAGCCTGATTTGTCAGTTTTTATATTCAAATTTTTTAAGCGGATTATGTTATTGAATTTTCCGATTGAATTTGAAGCGAGGCGGGCAACATAGGCCTGCGAAATGCTTTTTCTGGAAGTAACAGAAAAGGCCGGGCGAACGACAGATTTTTCAAAAAGTTTTGTATTTACATCTGGCTGAGTTTTTTTGTATTCATCTTTAAAAAAGTGCTTAAACAATTTTTGTTTTGAAAGACTTACCTTTATTTTTGAAACAAAGATCCGCGAATAATTTCCTGCTTCTTTTACTTCGTAAGCGCGGACTGGAATTACGTGTTTTCCTTCAATCTGGCGGCTGATTCTTGCGGCTTCTATTTGTTCTGGAGTGGCAATGTCTTCGATTTTTATATATTTTTCTGGAATTGGAAGCTGAAGTCTCATGGCAATTTTATTTACCATTTTTTCACTTGTTCCAAGAAGAAGAATTTTCTTTAACTGTTTTTGCTGAATTGCTCTGGCTACGCTGTCGCGATGTTCCTTGTCGTCAAAAAGAGCAACACGAACAGCTCCCATATAACTGTCTTCGAGTTTTGCAGAACGACCTGCCAGAATATTGTCTTCGTAAATTAAAAGTCCGTCGTCGATTATTGCTTTTATATGATATTTTTGAGCAACAAGCTTTGCCCTGAAACTTTTTCCTGTTCCAGAC
>CAVKVK010000094.1:0-8438 GCA_963659855.1 Parabacteroides distasonis
GCCTTAAGCCTTGCAGAAGATTTAAAAACTGTTTCTGTAAAATTCCAGAGTGGAAAAGACAACGAAGCAAATTCTGTAATTACAGCGCTTGCTGACCTTATTGACGGAATCTGCCACACAGCAAGTCTTTCAACACTTTTTCCAGAAAGATTCGGAAACATTAAAATAGACGGAAAATCTTTTAAAGAATTTTTTGCTGATTTTTCACCGGTTTTAAAAGATTTTGAACAGGCAATTGCTTCTAAAGACACGGTAATGACAGGCGATTTGTCAGAATACGAAATAAGTCCGCGCCTTGAGCAGCTTGCAAACGCACTGGAGTTGTAAATGGATTCAGGTTCACCAATTACTGCAAGACTCGAATTAAATGTTTTTGCTCTGCTCATAATTGCAGTTGTAATGCTCATACTGATTGTTATTTTGTGGCTGGTTTCTTTAAATGCTGAAAAACATAAAATCTATGCAGATTACATAGAAAAAAATAAAAATAAACCGGCAAAACGCAAAGAAATAAACGAACTTGCCCGTCGTGCAAAATTTTCAAAAGATGAAAAAGATCTTTTTTGTGAACTTTGTTCAGCCCACCCGCTTCCAAATATAAGATACGTTCTTACAAGAACTACAGATTTTGACACCTATCTGAAAACCAGATTTGAAGAACTGAATTCTCAAAATGACGAAAACCAGATAGCAGTTTTATTTTCTCTTAGAGCAAAGATTTATAAGACATTTGAATCAACAGAAATTATAAAAAATACCCGCCTGATTCCTGTTGAAACTCCATTCACTTTTACGCCTTCACGCGGAGTTCACCATATTTTTATTCTGGTTGCCGCAAATCCGCAGGAAATGCATTTTCAGCTTCCGCTGAATATTTTGCCGGAAGAAAAACCTGAAATTCTTTCTAAGATAAAATTGATTTTTATTTACAAAGACAACACTCCTTACGAAATTGAAGCCAGAGTTGTAAGATACCAGAAAGGAAAAAACGATTCAGAACTTTTAATCTGTGCACAAACAGACCGCATTGTTTCAAGAACAAAACGTGCTTATCCGCGTTTAGAACTCTTTCAGACATGCAGATTTTCTTCCGTAAAAACAGAAACTAAAGACGGAAAAACTGAATATAAAGTCAGCGAAAAACAACACGAAGGAAATCTTCTTGATATTTCTGCCGGCGGATGTCGAATAAGTACAAAACTTCCGATCAAGGCGGAACAGTACATTCACATAAATTCAAATTTCGGAATAAAAGAAGAAAAAGAAGCCACGGGTATTATTTTAAGAACAACAAAAACAAAAACCGAAGACTTTATTCTTCACATAAAATTTGTAAAAATTGCAAAACATACATTAAACCAGATAAATGCTCTTACGAGTGGTTATGTTTCATAATCGCTCAGGCCAATAACAGAGCCTTTATTGACGGTAAAAACACATTAGATTATTCTATATACAAAAAAATGAAGGTTTTAGAAATCAATTCTATAGGCGTCGAAGATAATTTAATTTATTACAGACGCAACTACACAGCAACTGCAAAAATTGAACTACTCGCAAAACAGGAAGACGTAAAAATTTCGTTCACAATTGAGATTGATCCTTTCGGAAGAAAAACAATTACGCTGAATTATCCCTACGGCACAGATTTTGATTATCCTGTACTGCCGGTTTCTAAATCAATTAAAGAAAAAATTCTTTCTATGGATAATGAAGGTTCACTACCACTATGACACTTTATACAAATTCTGCAAAGGAAACGATTGAACTTGGAAAAAAAATCGGTTCAATGTTAAAAAAAGGCGACATTCTTGCAATGCAGGGAACTCTTGCCGCCGGAAAAACAACAATTACAAAAGGAATTGCACTTTCGCTTGGAGTTGAAGACACAATCACAAGTCCGACTTTTTGTCTTATAAGCGAATATGAAGGAAAAATTCCGCTTTATCACATGGACGTTTATCGTTTAAATGGTTCTGATGATTTTATTAACCTTGGGGCAGAAGAACTTATTTACGGAAACGGAGTGAGCATTATTGAATGGTCTGAAAAAATAATGGACACACTTCCAAAAAAGACAATAATAATCCGTCTTGAACCAGTAGAAAGTGAAGACGGTTGCAAAAGAAAAATTCAAATTGAAAACTGGCCATACGCCGCTCTTTAACAGGAATAAACAAAATGAAAGCATTAGCAATAGACAGCGCTTCTAACTGCATGACAATAAGCGCAAAAAATGATGATTTAAGAGTAACACTTTCTCTTGATATTGGACCAAAACAAAGCCAGGAACTTTTACCGGCAATTGACTATGTTCTAAAAAAAGTAAATTTAACTGCCAGCGACTTAGATTACACAACCTTATGCAAGGGACCAGGAACTTTTACAGGTTTACGCCTTGCTTTTTCAGCATTAAAAGCAATTGAACTGGCTTTTTCAAAACCTGTTTACGGAATTTCTACTCTTGAATGTTATGCAAATGCCTATAAAAGTTTTAACGGACTTGTAATTTCAACAGTGGACGCAAAGAAAAATCAGTTTTTTGCAGCAGTTTACGAAAATGGAAAAACTATTTTTGAACCACAGGACACACAGCTTGAACAACTGATAAAAGTTATAGATAAAGAAAAAACACTTCTTTGTGTTGGCCCGGATGCTTTTATTTTTGCAGAAGAATTAAAAAAAGCAGACAGCAAATTGAATGTAATCACTTTTGGAACAACTGCCGATTATTGCGAAAACCTTTTTACAATGGCAGAAGAAATGATTGCAGAAAAAAAAGAACCTTTAAAAGATTTTGAAGGCCCAGAATATCTTAGAAAAAGTGAAGCAGAACTTGCCCTCGAAAAAAAATAATCAAGGGAAAATTCTGCCTGCAAGGTAAAAACAGAATTATTTTGCACCCAAAAAGTTCGAAAGAGCTTCGAGGGTTTTTGAACCAGCCGCAGCTTCTTTATTTTCTGACTGAATTGCGTTAAAAACTTCCTGGCGAAAAACCTTTACGTGTTTAGGGGCTTCTACACCAATCTTAACCTGATCTCCGTGAACTTCTATCAGCGTAATCGTAATATCGTCGCCAATTTTAATTTTTTCATCAACTTTTCTAGATAATATCAGCATTACTTCTTTCCTTTTGAATTTAAGCCTTTGATTATATTATGCTTCGTTGTCCATTTGGAGTCAGAAAGAATAACCTGCAATGCAATATTATTTTTACGGTTAATAACAATCGGTCCCTGAAGATTTGCAGTAACTGCGCTTCCGTCTGCTGGAATTGTAATTATTGCAAACAAAACTACATCTTCCGGAGAATCAATTCCAATTTCGCTTAAAGTATTGTCATCAATATCAAGTTCATAATCATTTACGATTAAAAACGGATCCACAATAATAAAAGCAAGATTGCTTTCATCGAGCGACTGCAACCAGTAAAACGGCTGATATTCGGCTTCGATAATTACAAAGCGATGATATTCTTCAAAGCCGTAAAGCCCGTTTACAAAATTTACAATCTGCCGTTCTTCAACCTGAACAGTTCCTAAAGTTTTTGTTTTTACTTCCATTGTTAAAAATAATCTCCAAATTCAATCTTTTATTTCATATAATTCAAGAGTGAAGAATTATACATTTTGCCTGCATTGCTCAACGTTGCCTGTTGAGTATATTCAAGCATTTTCTGATCGGTAATCGCCTGCGTTATATCTAAGTCGCCTTCCCGGCTTATCTGCGAAGTTACGTTTAATGCAGTTGCTGAATTGCGTGTAATCTCGTTTTCTAAGCGTTCAGATTCGCTTCCTGATTTTGCAATGCGCACCGTCAGATTATTGATTCCGCTGTCAATTCCTGCCAAAACCCTGGTTCCGATTGCATCTCCATCACCTTTTAAAAGTGAATTTCTTAAAGAAATTACAGTATCAAAAAGTGAACCGCCAGAAACACGGACATTATCTGCCATGTTATAAGGTGGACGCTGGCTTGAATCTTTTATAATTCCCATATCATTTAAAATTCCGCCAGAAACGTCTTCCAGCCACAACTGATGCGAATCCGTCGTAGTTAAATTAAGTCCGTTGGTAATCGGATCAAGAGAAGCTTTTACAGCAGCGCCAGAAGAATTTATTTTAGAAACAAGCGAATAAACAGTGTCTCCGGCTTCCATCTGAATTTTCTGACCGTCAACATTTATTATTCCGCTTTCTTTTGCCTGCCATGAAGAAAGATCTCTGCCTGCAAAAAGACGCTGAGGTTCTGCCCAGAAAGTTTTTGAACCTACATTGTCAACGTTAATATATTTGTTTTCATCAATTTCAACTTTGTTCTGATCAACTGTTCCATTGTAGCGCACAGAAGAAATCAACGGCTGAACAGCACCATCAACGTGTCCCATATCAACTTCAAAAGCAGGGGCATTTGTATTTGTGCCGGCAAAAATTGAATTTCCGTCCGGGCCAGAAGCATTCGCATTCTGAACAAGTTCCTGCAAAAGTTCATCAACTTCGACGGCCATATTTCTTAAATCATCCTGATTGTAAATTCCGTTTGCACCAGTTACAGCAAGTTCACGCACACGCTGCATTATATCAAGCGAATTCTGCATATAGCCTTCGCGGTACTGAAACTGATCGCTTAAAGTCTGGCCATTTTTTTCAAAATTGTTTACGCGATTCAAATACGACTGATATTTTACAAGATGTCCGGCAGCAACAGGATCGTCGCGCAAAGATTGAATTTTCTGCTGAGTTCCAATCTGGTTGTTGATTTTATTTAAACGCCGTTCCTGAATGCGAAGATTATACTGAGTATTGTTATTATTCATCTGGCTGCTAATTCGTTTCATAAAATCCCCCATTTACCGGCAATAATTACACGCCAAGTCTGTTGATGATTGTATCAAGCATTTCGTCAATTACAGTCACATATTTAGCCGCAGCATTGTAACCGTGCTGAAACTTTATTATGTCTGCAAGTTCTTCATCAATGTTTACGCCACTTATTGAATCCCTTAAATCGCGCAAATCGTTCATTATTGAATTCTGGCTTAAAAGCATATTTTCTGCCTGCTCGCCTTTTAATCCTGCATTTGTAACAGTTTCTGCAAAATAATCATCAAAAGTACGGCTTGAACCAATCATTACATTTGTATTTCTGATTGAAGCAATTTCAACTGCAACACGAGCATCGCCAATAACAGTCCTGCCCTGAGCATTCGGAAAGCCTGCTGCAATATTTGAAGGATCGTTTTTTATTTTGTCATTTACAGCAATGTAATCAGCAGGATTCATAACCGGAGCTGTTGAATAAGAACCTGTAAGAGAATCTACAGCATTTGCCTGTGCAAAGTTGTAGGCATTTTCACTTCCGCTGCCATTTAAAATTCCTGAATAACCAGCAAGGAAAAGACCAGAATCTTCAACATGTCGTATTACAAAATCAGGATTTTCCATAGAACCAGAAGTAGTAGCCTTTAAAACCAGATGGCTGTCACGGTCAAGATATGCTTTTACTTCACCCTGAGAATCATTGATTCTTGCAATTACGCTTTCGATTGTGTCAGTTGCATAGTACGGAACATTTATATTTCCACCGGCAGCAGAGAATGTCATTACGCCATTGAGACCAGTTTTATCCTGTGGATTTAGTACATTAGTTCCTGTAAAGCGGAATATGTAAGAAGAATCTACAGTTCCGTCTCCATTGCGGTCATAATTTCCTTTTACGTCGGTTACAAACGGATGCTGAACAAAAAAATCAAGCCCAGTTTCGTTATTAGAGCCAATACCAGCCCTGTGAACGTCATTTACAAGGTCGCTAAAATTCATTGCCATAGTATTTAAAGATTGAATTTCACCTCTAATGTCCTTATCGCGCAATTCAATTAAAGCTCCGAGTTTTCCGGATTTTACATCAGCATTAAGACCAGTGTCACTCCAGACAACCTTGTCATAACCATTGTTGTCAGTCTGAGCTACAAGTTCAAAACCACGAGCCTTACTTCCCTGAACAAGAACCTGGCCTTCAACATGAACCATAAACTCATCACTGTCCCGGCTGTCAGTCGTAATATTTGCAAGAGAAGAAAGTTTTTCAACTAAAAGATCCCTTCTGTCCAAAAGATCATTTGGTGAATCTCCCATAGCTTTTGAACGGACAATTTCTCCGTTAATGTCTGCAATCTGTTTTGCGTAATCATTTATCTGCTTTACGGTAGCATCAATATCGCCATTTAAAAGCGTTCCGACTCCAGAAAGTGAATTAAATCTTTGAGAAATCGACTGAGCAAGTGTTTCACTTCTAGTAACAACAGCCTGACGAGCTGCCTTGCTTTCCGGATAAACAGAAAGTTCCTGCCATGACTGCCAGAATTTGTCCATATTTGTACGCACAGAAATATCGTTCGGTTCGTTGTAAATCTGTTCAATCATTGAATAATACTGTTCGCGGGTTGCCCAATAAGACTCCTGATTTGACTGAGCAACAATCCTGGAGTCAAGCATTTCGTCCCGTAAACGGGTAATGCTTTCAATCGTTGTTCCCTGCCCGATTTGTCCTGGAGTTTCTGCACGTGTTAAGTCAGGTCTGTAAAGAGGATCAAAAGTCTTTACCTGCACTCTCTGTCTTGTATAGCCTTCTGTATCAGCATTAGAAATATTATGACCAGCAGTCTGAATCTGCTGCGTATGAGCCATTATACTTCTTTTTCCAAGTTCAATTCCTGCAAAAGCGTTAGCCATTTTTCTTCCTCCTTACCATTAGACAATCTGATCAAGAACAACATTATGAAGTTCCGGCTTTACGATTTTTCCATAACGCGAATAAGTTACGTTTCTGCGCTCCGGAAGCACCTGATCAAAAATTCCCTGTAAAAAGTTTTTTGTAGTAAAAATATATTCATTCAAAACTTTATTCTGTAGTTTAGATTTTAAAAGCCTTGATTTTACCTGAGCCTTTGCTGTTGCAACTTCAAAATCCTTAAAATTATGATTCGCTTCAAGTTCTTCACGCACTTTATCAAGTTCAGCAAAACAAGAAGACAGTTCATTCATTTTTGTAATTTTTTCTTCAAGCAAAAGCCATTTTCTTTTTAACACAAATTCATGAATTTCTTTTTGAACTTCAATAATTTTGTCCAGAAGTTCAGCTTCGCTCTTTAAAGTTTCGCAAATGGTATTTTTTAACTCAAGATTTTCCATAATTTTTCCCATTGAATATATTTCTACTTATAAATTTTCGACCAAAAACAAAACGCACTTTATATATTTATTTTTTTGAGGACCACATTTTTTTGTCTCGTCCGGCTGCTACGGATTCGCTAAGCGCTCATCGCCCGCACTTTCGTGCGGACGACTAAAGTCCTTCGCATCCGGGGTAGTTTTGGAAAAAATATTTTTTTAACTTCCGTCTCGATTTTTTTTAATAAAACAAATTTCTTTTAATTTTTTTTAAGTTTTATTATTGACACACTCTCTCATTTTTTGATAAACTCTTTTTCATCAGTTACACGGTGCCTGTAGCTCAGGGGTAGAGTTCCAGATTGTGGATCTGGCTGTCGTGGGTTCGAAACCCACCAGGCACCCACTTCTACTACCTTTAATGCTGCAAAAGCTCACGGTTAATACAACGCGTTTGTAGCTCAACTGGATAGAGCAACGGACTTCGAATCCGTAGGTTGCACGTTCGAGCCGTGTCAGACGCAACTGAACTGATAAAAAATAAGGGCGACTAGCTCAGTTGGTAGAGCAACAGACTCTTAATCTGTGGGTCCGGGGTTCGAGCCCCCGGTCGCTCAACTTTTGAAACATCAAAAGACAAATCGGAAAAAAGAACTTGTGTCTCTTGCCGGTAAAAAACACTTGCGAGAGTGGTGAAATTGGCATACACGCTAGACTTAGGATCTAGTGCTTCGGCGTAAGGGTTCAAGTCCCTTCTCTCGCATAATTTATTTTCTTATACTACAACAAATTACCTTTCTAAAAAACTTCTCTTTTTTTTTATTTTCTGCAAACAGTTTTTTGTTATTTTCCACCTTTTGTTCAATATTTTTTTTCTACTCACGAAAGCAAACTCTTCAAAATTATTTTTCGCTTACAAAAAAGTGCTCATCTGGCAATGATAAAATAATCATAAGCCCAGCAAAAATGAACAGACATTGTTTTGTTTGACTTCACTATTTTTTTTTGCAAAAAAATATTTTAAAATCCCTTATAAACAAATTGACTTTTTTTTACAGGTCTGATATATTCTTTATCACGTTAGTTGCATTCTTTTGTTACTAATTTAACCAATAAATGCGGAAATAGCGCAGTGGTAGCGCGTCACCTTGCCAAGGTGGAGGTCGCGGGTTCGAATCCCGTTTTCCGCTCTAGCCTGAAAAAAGGCAATTGCAATAAAAACAGATGCAAATTTTTTGCGGAAATAGCGCAGTGGTAGCGCGTCACCTT
>CAVKVK010000095.1:0-8366 GCA_963659855.1 Parabacteroides distasonis
AAGTGCAATAAGCCTGCTCCAAGAGTTCTGTTGTATGGGCAACCCAAATTACAAGTCCTTTTTTATGAAGCGTAAATTCCAAGTAATTTGTAATTATATGCATTGCTGTTTTCGTTTTTCCTGTTCCTGTCGGCATATGAACAAGAACTTTTCCAAGCGGCAAATCTGAATTCAAGATATTCAAAACACGCTGCTTTATAAAAAACTGATAATCCAAAAGCTCAAAAAATCTTTCATTTGAGATGATTTTTGAAACGGTTGAAATTTCAGTCTTATTTGAATTTTCAAAAATATTACTTTCAATTCCCCATAAGCGCAAAAGCTCCAGAGACAATGAATTGTTTCCCCATTTTTTTTCAGAAAGAACTTTACATATTTTTCTTAAATCAACTTCTGAATTATTTAAATAATATTTTTCTGCCAAATCGATTACATCATTTTTTTTCATCGAAAGAATAAGTTGTTCACGGACAAATGAATTTTTTAAAATATTTATTCCATAAAGACAATCAATCATAGAAACAAGTTTTTTCTTTGACCATTTATCTTCCTGCGAATAATTCCATTCATTGAGATTTTCAATAATTTTATTTCCAAGAATTCTCTGCAAAGTTGAAATGCTAAAATTGTTCATTAAATCTAAATAATTCATACTTCCTCACCTATTCTCCGCGATATATTCCATCGCCTTTTCTAGCGCACAAAAATCCGCTTCGCTTGTAAAATATCCCACGCTGAAACGCACGGTGCCTGCAGGGAACGTTCCTAAAAATTTGTGCGCAAATGGCGAGCATTGAAGGCCGGTGCGGACGGCGATTTCTGCCTCGTCAAAAACGTTTCCGATGTCTTCGCTTGCGTAGCCGTCAAAAACTGTGGAGACAACGCCGATGCATTTTGTCTTTTGTGAAAATCTGTCGGCAGGACCAAGAATCTTCACAAAGTCATAGCACTTCAAAATCTCCAGAAGCCTTTTGTGATTTTTTTCTTCGGTGACGCGGATCTCGTCCGCATTTTTCAAAAACCATTCTGCCGCCGCATGAAGCCCTGCCACGGCGCAGATGTCCTGGCTTCCCATCTCGTAGCGGCCCGGAATATTTTCTGGCATTTCCTGGTTCGCTGATTCAACGCCCGTTCCGCCAAAAAGAACCGGCTCAAGTTTTACATTCCGACCTTTTACAAATCCTGCGATTCCGAACGGCCCGTATAAAGTCTTGTGTCCGGCAAAAACCGCAAAATCAACAAGTTCACTTGCCACATCCAGCGGAACAAGCCCTGCCGTCTGCGCCATGTCGGTTACCGTCCGCGCGCCAAACTTTTTTGCTGCCGAAAAAATCTCTAACACAGGCGCGACAAGCCCAATCACGTTGCTTGCGTGGCTTACAATCACAATGTCCGGCGGAAGCTCGGCAAACTGCGTGTTGATTTTTTCTATGTCATATTCAAAGTCCGGTAAAACAAAAAGCTGCTTTACGCAAATCTTTCCGCTCCTTTCAAAATGGTGCAGAACGCGAGTAACCGAATTATGCTCGAACGGCGAAACGTAAACGGTCGGAATCCTGCGTTCATTGAGAGCGTCGGAATGACCATTTGCAAAACTTTCAACCAGCCCCTGAATCACCATGTTAAGCGCAATCGTCGCGCTTGGAGCAAAAATCACGTCCTTGTTCGGGCATTGCAAAATCTCTTTTATAAATCCGCGCGTTTCAAAAACCATCTTTGACGCTTCTGAAGCAAGCTTGTACTGCCCCCGCCCCGCATTTCCGCCGTTCGTGCGGTAAAAAGAATCCATAAATTCGTAAACACATTCAGGCTTGGGAAAAGTCGTGGCCGCATTGTCAAAATAAAAACTCATTTTTCCTCCGTCCTAGCACAGCTTTTCAAGCAAAGTCACAAGAACCTGCCGTTTTTCTGCGTCGGTCACCGACTGCCCCATCTCCTCGATTGTCCGCCAGATTTCTTCTTCAAGCGATTTTGCCCTAATAGAACATTCAACTTTCCTGAACGACTTTGATTTTGTGTTTTCGGTTCCGTTCCTGGCAAAACGTATTTCGTAATTGTCAGCTGCGCGTTCTTCAGCAAGCGTTGATTTTTTTTCGCCTGCAGTTTTTTCAGAACCATCAGGCGGACTGCTCTTAAATTCCATAAGCGTCTTGCTAAGCTCATCCAGCCGAACAAAAAACGCATTCACGGTTTCATCGTTCCAGTCGTCAATGCTAAGCCCTGTCAGAACTTTTGCCATTTCAAAAGCAATCTGCTTTTCATCGTTTCCGGCGGATTTGAAAATTCTTAAAAGAGAATGAGCGCCGTTTTCAAAAACACAGTTTTCAGTTTCTGGATCAAGTTTCGCAGAGAATTCCGCAAAAACATTTTTCAGCGATTTTTCGCCTGCGCTCGTTCCAAAAACTTTCTTTGTCTCATCAATGATTTTTTCAGTAAAAGTTTCCAGCGCAGAATCAAAGAAATTCTTCGTTTTCTTTATATTTTCTGAAAGCGAAAAACCTGCCTGTTCAGGTTTTTCATTTTTGAACGCGCAAGGAATCTTCTCAAAAAGGATTTCGTTCGTGCCGAATCCGCCCTGCTTCAGGATGCTCAAAAACTCAGAATATTCTTTCTGCACCGGAACTGATTTTTTTTCTGGATTGCCCGCCGAACCGCCGTAAACTTTTTTCATCTGCTTTGTGTATTTTGGAAGCGAGCGGTACCATCGGAGCATCGCGTTTATAAGGTAGGAATATCCGTTAGCATTTTTTTCATCGTCAATCACAAAGTCGACAAAAATGTTTTCGGTTTCCTTTATATAATTTTCTTTTTCATCGTTCCAGTTTTGGACACGGACAGAAAACTCCTGTGGATTTTCCGCAATTTCCGCCAAAGTGTTTGCATTCACAGGAACTTCAATTCCGCTTTTTTTGAGCACGGCATTTTTTGCAAATGAAGAGACAACGGCGGCAATGTAAAGCGGAATCACGCCGCGCCTAAGCCCGATTCCATTTTCAGGTTTTATGAGCAGCTCAAAAAGCTTTGAAAAACTGATTTCGTTTTTTTCCGCATGCGCAAAAAATTCTTTTATCACCGCAAAAAGATTTTTAAAGTTCCCGTCGTTTTTTGCGCTGCCGGAAGACAGCTCAAGATTAAAAATTTTCTTTTCTGCGCCAATCTTATCAGTTTTCTTTAGAATTCCAGGCAGAACAAGCGCGCTCCTCATAAACGAAACTTCCTGTCCGCTTCCGGCCAAGCCCAAATCCGCAAACGGAGAATTGAGCATCGCGTCCAGAAGTTTTGAGCGGCTTTTTGTCGCAGCAGCAGTAAGGCAGTTTTTGTTCAGCATTTCGTTGTTTATAACAGGCGTTCTGTAAAAAATTTCCGAGCAAATATCCGAAACAAGATTTGTAAATTCAGACTTTCTGTAAAGCTTATGCTCCGCGCCAAGCGAAACGTAAAGCGCAAGATTCCGCTTCGGCTGAACATATGAATGAACAATCTGCTTTATTACCTCGAACAAATCCTGAAAAACAATGTCGTATTCGTCAAAAAGAACAGAATCCAAAGAATTTGAAGAAGATGCCAAAAGTTCACTTCTCAGAAAGGCGACAGAATCAAAACGGCGGAGCTTTTCTGTAAAATCTTCTTCAAGTTTTGAAACTATAAAGACAAGATTTTTTGTTTCTGCTGAAATTTTCTTTGCCCGCTCAATAATTTTTTCCGTTTCAAAGCCTGTTCTGCTAAAATCTTGTGAATTTTCAAAATCCTTAAAAATGGCAAAAACACAGCCATCACAACTAAAATTTTCTGCAAATGCTTTCCAGTCTTCGCGCTCCAAAAATTCTTTTTCAGAAATAAAAACAAAGCGAAAATATCTCGTCATCTTGTTTTTAATGTTGTACGAAGTCGGATAAATGAATTTTTGAGTGTTAAAATTGTTCAGAATGTCAACAATGCGCACTGTCCGCCGCCGTTTTTCAACGCAGTCATAAATCAAAGACGGAACATCAACGCCAGAAGCAGCCTTTAGCTGAAGATAATTATTGTGAACGTTCAGATAAACAAAGCCTTTTTCAGACAGGTTTTTAACTGCGCCACGGATTTTCTCACGCGAATAGCCTGCGTCATCGTAAAGCGCAAAAAGAAAATTCAAATCCGGGGAAAGCCGCTCAAACTGATTCAGGCAGTAAATAAGCGAAAGAGTTTTTACAATTTTTGCTTCAAGGGATTTTTTTTCAATCTGCCGCAAAATCTGAGCTGCCATAAGGTAATATTTTTTGATTTCGCTTGTGTACGGCTCGTTTTGCATCTGATTTTCAAAATAGTCAAAAAGAACATCTGGCGTAAAAAGAATTATTTTTCCATTGTGCAAAAACTGCCCGCCATCCGGTTCTGTTTTTTCAAGTTTTTCAACCAGAGAAGAAAATCCGTTTTTGCTGTTGCCAGAAAGAAAAGTAAAAAGCGTGCGCTCGTTTTGGGCAACTTTTTCAGAAAGACGGGGCAAAATATAAGTTGTGACAGGATGAAGCGGATATGCACCAAAAAGAATTGTATCTGAAAAACTTCCATCAAGATTTGAAAATAGACGGAAGCCGTTTCCAAACCAGACGTTTTTAAGATTTTCAAACTGCGCCTTGTTCTGAATGCAATAGTTTTTCCATTCAGTTTCATTTTTAAGAATCGCCGCGCTTACAAGGCTGTAGACTTCTGAATAATTATTATAAAGATGAATGTGCTTAAAACGCTCTGAAACGCCTTTCCAACCGTCAACTTTTTGCTTTGGCAGAATGTCGATGTAGTTTTCAATTTCCTTGTGGCAAATCAAAAGAAGATGAATCTGCGCTTTTCCGCTCCGGTCGCACATTTCTGCAAAATCCTGCAAAAGTTTTGTGTCTTTTACGGTCGCATGCGCAATGCTCGACTCAAGATATTTTCCAAATTCATCGTAAACAACAAAAATTCCGTCATAAAGTCCTGTTTCGCAAAGTTTTTTGCACGTTTTTTCGTAAACTTCAACAACATCAAATCCCGCAAACGGATTAAACTCGCTTCCAGAAGTGAGCGACGGATAAAGTTTTTCAAATTCCGCAAAAAGTTCCGAATTATAATTTAAAAGCTGTCTTTTGAATTCCTCGCTCTTTACAGAAGAAAGCTTATTGAATTTTTCAAGAGTTTCAGGATATTGCTTTTCCCATTTTTCAATCATTTTTGCAGCCGACTCAAAATGGGTTTCCGGCATA
Organism: Parabacteroides distasonis; assembly: GCA_963659855.1. Classification (GTDB taxonomy): domain Bacteria; phylum Spirochaetota; class Spirochaetia; order Treponematales; family Treponemataceae; genus Treponema_D. The sequence continues at coordinate 5,223 of CAVKVK010000095.1, forward strand.
AGATTTTTAAATTCTCTTTTTTTTAAGGTCAGATTAAGAGCATACAAAAACGACTGCGCAAGGCTCTGCGAATTTCCGTTTATAACGATTGGAAGGAGCCGTTTTCCGCTTTTTATGTATTCAAGAATATTTTCCGCAGCAGAAGGATTTTTCTCGCCGATTTTCTGCGCAAGCGACTCAAACTGTTTTTTCAAATCCGGGTTATTGTATAGAAGAGAAAGCGTCTCAAGCACAATGTACGATTTTCCTTTTCCATACGGGCCAATCAGAATTCCCGCGCGGTTTGCAGACATCTCATTTTCTAAAAGAAGCGTATTTCTTGTGCTTAAAATTGTTTCATCAATAAATTTTACGGCTTCACAAGTCGGAATAAATCCCGCAATTTTTTGTGCGTTGTCAAAGTCAAACGCAATATTCACCGAAGATTGAAAATTCTTTGAGGCAGTTATCATCTTATTTTCTTGCAGTTTCATTTTTTCAGTTCCTCGTAATATTTTTTAATGCAGTTCTCGTAAGCGGAGTTTTCACCGGGAATTCTTGCAGAATCTTTTTCAAAATCTTTCCACGACAAAAGGCGGACAACATCAAGCCCGGCAGTCCGCACAACTTTTACAAAATCACGACTTTCAAGCTCGCTCAAAATGTCCATCAAAGTAATCACATCAAGATTAAAAACTTTTCCAGCTCCGCATTTTTTGTTTTGAATATCAGAAAGTGGAATCTCAAAATTTTTATATTCTCGGGCAACGCCACCGTCATTGTTCTTTTCGCACATCCGGTAAAGCGACGAAAGAAAAATTAACGGTGGAATGTTCTGCTTTGGCGGAATCACTTTTCTGTAAAGTTTTTTTCCGCTTCCGATTAAATCCACCAGCCCAAGCTCGGCAAACGGAGACTCAATATTGTCTTCCGGGTCAATTTCCGCAGCATTTTTAAATCTAGAAACGTAAGTGTTCACAATGCACTCAAAATCGCTGTCAAAAGAACTAAGTGCGGCCGAACCTCCATTCATGCGGTCAAAGTTCTGCAAGGCCGTAACAAAATCATCCTTTGTAAATTCCGTAAAATTAAATTCGTTAAAGAAAAAATACCAGCTGGTCGCATTCTCACGGTTTGCCGCAAGCTCATTCTGCAAAAGCCAGAGCGTTCCGGCTTCTTCAACAAACTGGTCATTGTCGTAAATAATTTTTCCAAGATTAGTAAACAAGGTTTCCGTTTTTTTTGTCTTTGGATTTTTTATTTCTTTCGTAAGTCCGACAGCCTTCATCCAGTAACGAAGCGAAAAGACCATATTCCGGCCGATTCCAAGCTCTTCCATCGGCGCAAAAGTTTTGTCCGTAAAAATTTCCGGATTTTTTTGAACGGCTTCCATTCCTTTTGCAAGCCAGTTTTTCCGGATTGAAAATGTCTCGTGTCCTCTGTATTTCATTTTTGTTTTCCTTACGCGTTAATCCTTCGTCCTTAAATATTTTTCCATCATGCAGCCGCCGGTTAAGTATTTTTCTGTAACGCATTTTTTGCAGTGTCTGCACTTTTCAGGATTTATGTAATATTCGCTTCCGCTAAGAGAAATCGCTCCAAAACGACAGACGCTTTCGCATTTCAGGCATTTTCTGCATGCGTTGAATTTCCTTACCTGATAGCCAATCTGCCGCTGCAGGTCGTCGTGGTTTTCAACGTTCATCGTGCGCACTTTTACGGCGTGCTCAAAGCCGCTCTGGTTGAACGGCTGAATGGAAATTATCGGAACATTAGTCTTTACGTCTAAAATCAGCGTCTCGTGAATCAGCTTGCGTCCAAGTTCTGGCGCCAATACTCCAAACGGAACAAGCATGTTCAAAAAACTGTCGTCAAAAGCGTGCGTAAGCTGATAGATTTTTGAATGTTCCTCGCTTGTGCAGTTTGTGAATTTAAGCTTTACATCATCTGCGGCCGCAACTCCATTTCCGCCCTGCCGAGCCTTCCATTTGCCAGAATCCACATATTCTTCCGCATCGGGTTTTCCAATCTGCCGGGCAAAATCAATAAGAAATCCCCTCCATTTTTCGCTCTGTTCGCTCATGTAAATGCGGGAAAGAAACTGCGCGCGAAGATTGTTGTTCGGGCAGCACCAGCAGCCGACTCTGTCATACCCAAGCCGGTAAGCGTCGTTAAAGTCAACTTTTTCCGAAAGAAGATAAAGCCAGACGTCCAAATCTTTCCAGTCAAAAATCGGACTTGCAACGGTCTGCTTCTGGATTTTTACGGTCTCGGTGTTTTCTGTAACGCGGCTGTATTTTGAGCGGCTCACGCTTTCGTTTTTGCGGATTCCATAAAATGTAAGAATCTGCCTGTCGCCGAATTTTCGGTTCAAAACGCGCGTAATCGGCCCGGTCTTGAACATCGAACAGCACCACCTCATCATTCTTGCAGGAGGCCCGATTTGCGTGCAGACTTCATAAAAATTCTGGTCGGTGTTCTCTGCAATTTTGAATTCTGCAAAAGGATGGGATTTTCTGTAGCGTTCGGCGTATTGAGTTGTAAGCGGAAATTCAAGCGTCGTGTTTCCAAAAATGTGAGTTATTTTCGGATTTGCCAGCGCCTTTACAACAACGTCCGCTGTCGCAGTGGAATCTTTTCCGCCACTGAACGAGACAATCATGCGGATTTCGCTTCCTTCGCCGTTTTTCTGAACAAACTTTTCCGCCTCTTTTTGAACAAAATCAAAAGCCTCGTCCTTTATAAAATTAAAGCGTGATTTATTTGCCTGAATAAACTTTTGTATTGTTGAGTCAAAATGATTTTTTGAAACTTCAAGATTTTCTTTTGAAAACTCATCAATCTTTTTGCGCAGAAAATCGCAGTCGGCATTTCTAAAAGTTTGAGACGAAATTGCGACAGATTTTCCGTCAATGTAGTAACGGTTCGCACAGTTCCACACAGAAGCAGAGGCAAGGCTGAACGGCTCTTTTTCAAGCAAAAGTTCAAGTAAAAGCCTCTCTTCAGGAAAAACCGGCCGCAAGTCAGTTGAAAGATATTCTGTTTTTTCCTGGCAAAGCGGACATTTACAAAGTGCCACGTTAGAATCAGGTTTTACAAGCACAGGAATTTTGCAAGAAGCGCACCAATTAACCTGTGCAGAAAAACGGTCGTTTTTTGAGACAG
>CAVKVK010000096.1:0-8243 GCA_963659855.1 Parabacteroides distasonis
ATTTATTTATATATTTTTTGTACATTTTTATTGCTTTTAAAAGTTCTTCGTAAATTATTTTTGAACGCAAAAAAACAGTTTTTGTTTTGTCCGCAAGAATTTTTTTGTCTGTTTTGGATTCCTGCTGTAAAAAGATTTTTTCTAAATGTGTTTCTGTTGGAAAAACCAGACCTGCAATTTCTAAAAGGTTAGAAGATTTTAAAATTCTGTCTGTTTCTTCGAGTGTAAAAATGGCTTTTGTTAATTCCTGTGGATGTGGATTTTCTTTTAAGAGAATTTTCTGACAGACAGATTCTGCCTGTTGTGCACTTGTCTGCATTGTGTCGAGTGCGGCTAAAAATATATTTAAAGTATCTTTGAATTTTTTTTCTTTATTTTGAATTTGCGTGTTGTTTTCTGCATTGTTTGCAGAATTAAAGAAAAGTTCGCGCTCGGTCAGTTTTTCCTGTTCGCAAAGAAGTTCATTTACGTTTTTATATTTAAAACCTGGAATTGCGAGCGATTTTTTGCAAAGCGAAAATGATTCAACCTGATTGAATTTCTGGTTTTGACTTTCGAACCACCAGGCAAACATTTTCATTTTGTCGTCTGTAAAAATTTCTTTTCCGTCGTAGTCTACTGATTTTGTTGTGTTTGCATGAAAAAGTGATGTGCTGAGCATTTGTTCAGAAGTTTTTAGGCGAAAACTTTGTCTGTGGACTTTTTCTTCAAATAAGGAACCGCGGATATGACTTTCGAGTTTCGGATAGCCGAGATCGAGACCGGCACAATAGATTTTTTTTGTTCCAGTTAAACGGCAAAAATCCCAGGCACTTGTAGAAACTGAACCTCCGGCACCAAGTTCGCCTTTTGTTCCAAGGCGTTTTTCAAAATATTTTCCGAGCGGAAAGAGTGAAGAACTTAAGACAATTTTTTTGCATTTAAAACGGTAAACTGCAGGCCAGGCTGCCGACTCTGTAATTAAAACGCTTGAAGGACTTTTTAAGCCTGCAATGTGGCAGAATGCATAATATTGAGGATCGGTTAAGACGATAAAATCTGGTTCAATTCCTGCTTTAATAAGTGCGCGGAGAGCTGTGTCTACTGCAACAACAAGGCAGCGTTTTTTTAATTCTTTTAAAAACGGAAGAATTTCTGAAAGGCTAGGACCTGCGCTTACTAAAAGGCACGGAAGATTTTGGGGGCATTTGTCTTTGTAAATGTTTACGCCGTCTAAAAGTGCAAAGTTTTTTAAGTTGCGGCAGCTGTTTTTTAGCCATAGTTTTGAAAATTTTTCGAGGGTTGCTGTATTTATTTTTTCTTTCTGGCGGTTGCGTTCAATTAAATTATTTAAAAGTGAAAAATATTCCTTTGCGTGGTTTGTCTGTGCTTTGTTTTCTATAACTGCTGTATGAAAAAATCCTCCGGCACTTTCTACCATTGCAGGAAGAACAGAAATGTCAGCATTCAATAAAAGTATCAGTTTTTCGTGCTTAAAGAAAATTGAAAAATCTATAGAATTTAAGGCAGCAAAAAAATGCAATGGTTCTGGTTCAACAATTATGATTGTGTCATTTGGGGCGTTTTGTGCCCACACGACTGGAGAATAGCCGAGCCCCATTGATAAAAAAAGTGCACATTCTGTTTTGTTGTTTTTGTTTGCATTAAAAACTGATTGCGCTTCGCGTAACGGATTGTAGGCAGAATGTAAATAAAGCGAATTTTCTTTTGCAGTAAGTTCTCCGGATTTTGCCTTTTCGATTGCCCAGAAATTAAATTTTTCCTGAATGTCTGATTCAAGCTGGTAAGGTTCTTTTAGCTGTTCAAAAAGTGGAAAAAAACGTTTTTTGAACAGTTCCAGATTTTTATTCCAAAAAGAGTTCAATTTCGCTGTCCTGAGTAATTGTTGTTCCTGGTTCCGGGCTCTGACCTGTAACCCAGCCGTCTCCATTTATTTTGATTTTTAAATCTTTCCGGCTTAAAAGTGGAAGCAGATTGCGTTTTGCCATTCCTGTAAAATCGGGCATTGTTGAGCCAAGTTGAATTGGTTCATCATTTTGAATTTTTATCAATCCTGAATGAGCAAGGCTTGCTGCTCCTCCGCGGCTCATTCCGAGATGGTCGATGATTGCGCTCGAAGCTTCTGCAATTACAGGCGCTACAATTCTTCCTGCGTAAGTTTCGCCCTTTGCTTTTTCAACTACAATGTAAAGAATTATTTCCGGATCTTCGATTGGAAAAATTGCAATACAGTTTGAAATAAAATCTGTTTTTGAATATCCGCCGTTTACAGGATCTGCCATTTGCGCTGTTCCAGTTTTTACGCCAATTGAAATGTCGCTCAAATTTGCCCGCGCTCCTGTTCCTGTCTGAGCAACTGTCTGCATACAGCTTAAAATATATTTTGCAGTTTTTTCGCTTATAATCGGATTTTTGTATGCGGGCGCATGAATATATTCTTCAACACCTTCCTGGGTTGTAATTTTTTTTATTAACGTAAGTTGAACCGGATATCCGCCGTTTGCAATCGCAGTTGCCGCATGAACCATTTGCAGTGCACTTACAGAAATTTCCTGCCCGATTGCAATTGTTGGTTTTGAACGTGCTGACCAGAATCTGTCGCTTGTGTTTCTTACAGAACCCTGAGTTTCGCCGGGAAGTTCAATTCCGGTTTTTGAGCCGAATCCAAAACTGCGTAAGCGAGTTAAAAACTGTTCACTTTCGATTTTTTCTGACATTTGGGCAAGAGCGTCGTTGCACGAAAATTTTAAGGCTTCGCGTGCAGTAACCCAGCCGTGGTGGTCAAGACAGGTGATTTTTATGCGTTCTCCGCTTTTTGTTTTGCGTTCATAAATTCCATCGCACAAAAAAAGTTCATCTTCTGAAATTGCTCCAGAATCCAAAAATGAAGAAATTGAAAAAATCTTAAAAACAGAGCCTGGTTCATAACTTTGAGTTGCAGGCAGATCTTTCATTTCTTCTGGGCTTGCCTTTGTGTATTCGTTAAGGTCGGTAGAAGGAAGCGAAATATAGGAAAGAATTTCTCCTGTTTTTGCTTCTGCTGCAACAAGCATTAAATTTGCTGCCTGAGTTTTTTGGAGAGTTTCTGCTGCAATTTTTTCCAGTTTGAATTGAAGTCCTGCGTCGAGCGTTAAATAAATGTTTTTGCCGGCAACGTCAACTGGAGCAGACGGATTTACAGGCGGAGACAAAAGGTTTTGCTGTGTGTATTCAATTCCTGCTAAACCTGTGCCTTCGCTGCCCATGTAGCCGATAACCTGGCTTGCAAGTTCCTTTTCTGGATAAATTCTTCCTGGAATTCTGTCAAAGCGGACTGCGGAAAAAAGCCCGTTTTTATCTGTAATTTCTTTTAGAATTTCGTAATCGTTTTGATCGATTTTTTTCTTTATGTAAACAAAAGTAGAATTGGCTGCCTGTGTGATTGTTGAAGCAAGTTCATTTTCTTCAACTTTTAAAACCGGGGCAAAAAGACGAACAAACTGCGGTAAATCTTTGATTGCAGATGGAGTAACGCCGACATGATAAAAATTTGTAGAAACTGCGAGAGTTTTTCCGTTTTTGTCAAAAATTGAACCACGTTGTACGAGAGGAGAATATGTTTTTGTTTCTGGAGTTTTTTTTAGTGCTAAAGCAGCGTATTTATAGACAATTAGTCCTGTAAATAAGGCAGCAAAACCGCAAAGCGCGAGAACCCGGCCTTTTCTCAGGTATCCGTTCATTTGCATAAAACTTTTCCAAGTACATTCTTTTTGTTTACAAATCCGTATTCGCGCGAATCAATTGATTCTTCGTAGTTGTCTCCGATTGCAAGAATGTAACCTTCAGGAACGCACTTTATGTCTTTAAAACGCAAATACTGACTTTCTGTCAAAGGAATGTCCTTATCCCCCGTCTTGAGAGTATATAGTTTATCGGTTGAATATTCCAGCGACTGACCTTCTGTAGCAACGCAGCGTTTTACTACTATTTTGTTGTTATACAAATAAATAACAACGTCGTTTGGTTCTGGCGACTTCCATTGAACTAAAAGCGACTGCCCAAAAGGTTTTACAATTCCATAAGCGAGTTTATTTACTACAAGTGTTGAACCGTCGTGGATTGAGCCTTCCATTGAACGTCCCGAAACGTGCAGAACATCAATTACGAAGATTTTTAGAAAAAGACCGGCCAAAAGCCCGCAGCATGTAATAAAAATTATAGATTTGTTTGTTGAAGATAATTTTGCCTGAGACATTTTCTGTTAGCCGTATTTTTTAAGGTAAAACTAATATACAGTATTTTTAGTTCCGATAATAGACGTATGCAGATTATAAGTTATGTCGGCGGAGCTTCCCAAAAAAGAAGCAGAATCAGGACAAAAAATTTCTGGTTAAAGTTAAAGACAAAATCTACTCGTTTTTCTCAGTTTCCGTATTCATCTTTGAAGAATGAAATTTCTGGCTTAGAAAAAAAATCGATTTTTTCTGTTCTTCCAAAAGTGAATTTCTGGTCACTTGTTCGTCCGGAACGTTTAAAGCGGCTTTTACTTGCTTTAGTTCTCTGCTTTACAGTTCCTTTTTGTACTGTAAAACTTCGTGAATATTTTGAATCTTTTACTGGCCCTGTAAAAATGGTCTATGATTTTGAAACTGAAATTCAAAACTTAAATTCTGCAATGTCGCAGTTTGCAATGGATTCAGTTGATGTAAGTTTTGATGAAAATGGAAACGTTCTTTCTGATGACGGAAAAATTTTAACGCCTTCTTCTGTTGGAGTAACAAAATCAATAAGTTTTCAAACTTACAAAGTAAAGAGTGGAGACACAATTAGTTCAATTGCCTTAAAGTCTGGGCTTACAAATATTTCTACATTGATTTCTGTAAATGGAATCGATAATGTACGCACGCTGATGGCCGGGCAAAAAATCCGCATTCCAAATCAGGATGGAATTGTTCACACGGTTGCAAAGGGAGACAGCCTTAATTCACTTTCTGTGAAATATCATGTAAGCGTGGAAGAAATTCTTGATGCAAATGAACTTACAGACGAAATTCTTGCTGTTGGCAAAGAACTTTTTATTCCAGGCGCAAGAATGGAATCTTCTGCTTTAAGAAAAGCAATGGGCGAACTTTTTGTTTCTCCAATTGCTGCAGGTTACAGGCTTTCAAGTTATTTTGGCCGTCGTGCAGATCCTTTTACGGGAGTTGCTTCAAATCATACTGGAATCGACATGGCCTGCCCGACAGGAACTCCGGTAAATGCAACAATGAGCGGAAAAGTTGTTTATGTCGGCTGGAGCAATATTTTTGGAAATTACGTTATTATAAATCACGGAAACGGCTATCAGACGCTTTACGGACATATGTCAAAAACGCTCTGTCGTTCTGGTCAGAATGTAAGCCAGGGAACGAGAATCGGGCTTGTTGGTTCAACTGGTTATTCAACAGGTCCACACCTGCATTTTACGGTTTATAAAAACGGAAAACTTGTAGACCCGCTGAGCCTTTTAAAGCGTTAAATTATAAAAGATAAATGCTAAATTTTAGCATGACGGTGGAGATTAAAAAAAATGACAAGAGTTTGTGTTTGTGGCGGATGTGGCAGAACAATTGATAATGAATTTTTGTATTGTCCGTGGTGCGGGCATGAAAAAATGTACAATAGAAAAGATGCTTTAGAAGCTGTTTTTAAGGAACTTGAAGAAAAACAGGCACAGGAGCGGGCAAGACAGGTTGCAAAACTTGAGCAGGAGCTCGACAGCCTTGAACATGAACTTTCGATTCTTGCATTGAGCGTGGAGATGGCTAAGTGAACAAAAAAGTTAGTTTAAGTCTGATTTTTGTTTTTTTTGCAGCAGTTTTTTTACTTTCTGCAGAAATTCAATTTGAAAAACCAGAACTCAATTCTCAGGACAAAATTCTCTTTTCTGTAAACCACGACATAAGTGGTGTTCCGTCGTATTCAACTGCATTTATGGGCGATGCAAGAGATTTTTCTTCAACTAAAATCTTAACCTGCTATCCGGAAAAACTTGAACTTTTATCTAAAGGTGCTGTTTTACAAATCCGTAACCGCTGGGGAACCGCGCGCTGGGCAGTTGCAGATTCAAATCTTTCCTGGGGAATAAAAAAAGAGCAGATTCCAGTTACGGGGGAATTGCAGGTTCCTCAAAGTGTAAGTCCAGATGGAAAATGGATCTGTTACGTAAAAAAAACTGACGCTGCAGAAGGAAAATTAGTTTTAAAAAATGCTTCTACAACCCAGGAAACTGTTCTTGTAGAAAAATGTACGATTGACGGTGAGCGTGTAAGGGTTGAATGGAATCCGGACAGTTCAAGCCTTTTGTACGAAAAAGACGATACTGTTTATTTTTGTGAACCAAAGGCGGAATTCCAGAAAATTCAACTTGCAGAAGAATTTCGCAAAATTGGCAAAGGAAGCATAAACTGCGTTTTCTGGGCAAATTCAAAAACTTTAATTTATATAAACCGCGATCTTATTTACAGAATCAGTTCTTCTGAACTTTACACACGCGGACTTTATTCTTCCGTAATTGAACCGGGAACAGTCTGCGGAAGACTTCCTGTATTTTTTGACGAAAAACACGACACTTTTGCAGTAAATAACGACGCAAGTTCTTTAGTTTTTATTCAATCAAATAAAATCGTAAATGTTTTTGATTTAAATTTTTCCGGATTTGAATATGTTACTTCTGTTGTTTCAAAACCAATAACAGACGCCGGCGGAACAATCGTAAATTCAAAAATTTTCTGGACGAGTGCCTTGCGCTGCATTTTGTGGGTTAATTTTATAAATTACGAAACTGGCGCTCAAAAGTCTGCATTTTACAGTCTTTCTGATTCAATAAAACTTTTAGCAACTGCTGACACTTCGCAGGAACCGGCTGCTTCTCCAGACGGAAGAAAACTCTGCTTTGCTCAGGGAACAAGCCTTTTTGTCTACGATGCAGATACCTGGACTTTAATTGAACGTTTAGATGGTGAAAAAATAATTTCTTATGCCTGGTATGATAATTCATCACTTTTTGCAGGCGGAGTTTCTACCGTAAAAAAATGGACTCTCGGAAAAACAGACGAAAAAACGCAGATTTTATTTTTGTCGGCAAGCAGCAATGTTTTCTGGTATTCGGACACAGCAATAATGGCAGAAGATCCTGTTAAAAAAGGTGTTTTTTATGAATACGATGAAATTTCTTCTTCCTGGACAAAAAGTCTTGTAACCAGACCGAACAGCAAACCTTTAGTTCAAAATGGCAGATTCCGCGTTTTTACAGGAACTGCAGAAAATTTAAATTTCAACAATGCGCTTTATGTCCGCACACTTTCCGGTAAGGCAGAAACAAGACCATATTTTTCGCAGACTTCAACAAAGGTTGAACAGCCGAAAAAAATTGTTCTTGCAATTGACGCTCTCGATGATTCTTCCGGATTGAGTCAGATTCTTTATGTTCTAAAAAAATACAATGTTCCGGCAACATTTTTCCTTAATGGAGAATTTATTCGCCGTTATCCGAAAGAGTCAAGGCAGATTGCAAAAAGCGGTTATGAATGTGCTTCGATGTTTTTTACAACTGTAGATTTAACGGCAAAAGGTTTTGTTGTTGATGAAGATTTTATCCGTCGCGGTCTGGCTCGTAACGAAGATGAATTTTTCCAGGCAACAGGAAGCGAACTTAGCCTGTTGTGGCACGCACCTTTTTATCATTCAACAAAAGAAATAAAAACAGCGGGCGAAAAATGCGGATACCGTTATGTAGAAGCAGGGCGGTTTAATTTAGACACAATTACGCTGGAACAGGCTTCTCTTGGTAAACCCGGCTATCTTTCCGGCACACAATTAGTAAGTTTTTATGCACAGAATGCAACAGACGGTTCTGTAATTCCAGTAAGTACAGGAATTTCTTCCGGAAGCCGCAGTGACTATCTTTACGAAAAACTGGATCTGCTGATAAGTGCACTTTTGTCGCAGGGACACAAGATTGTAAATTTTAAAGACCTTTAGTTTTTATTCAGATATAAAACACGGTGGTTGAGCCCGTCGAAATCACCAGAAATAAAACGAGAGCGATAGTTTACGCAACTTAAGACAATAAATGTCTAATTTATTCTGTAAAATATAAAAATAGCCGTAGCCGAGTCTTCTGTAAATGACCGCCACGGATGGCGGATAAAGGTAAGACAAAAACTAAAAGTTTTTGCGATAAAGAAAATGACAGGAAGGCATTTTCTTTATCAAGGTTCCCG